>JAJFLR010000092.1 GCA_021772565.1 Opitutales bacterium
GGACAAGGCATCGAACAAGTTCGAGCCCTACAAATATAATTTGATAACATGATATTTATGGACATATTGATCCGTTACTAGTTTTATTGCATTAATAACTATGATATTAAGTTATATTATTTATGACGACCACCACTAGTTTGAGAAATGTGAATAAGTTTAGGGTAAAATTTCTAAATTTTTCTTGTCTGTTGCTAAGCATTTTAATTATAAACGATGAAAATTAAGTAAAACAATCTCATTTAAAAAGTTTTAAATAAAACAATGTTAAAAATCATGAATAAAAATAAATTAATTATGTCTCAGAAATCAATGAACAGTAAGTTGAAATATACGCAGCAATTAATGGGTACACTGATTGTCGCCTTATCACTTATTGGCTCTATGGCCACTAATGCCTATGGCGTAATCGTCATAAACTTTTCAGAGACGGCCGGCAATGTCATCGCAACCACTTCCGGCTCATACACTGTGCCGAACGTCACGCTGACGCCGCTAACCGTTACGAGTGTGACATTCTTAGGTGACACCGAACAATTCTATCATCTAAATAACCCAACTCTCAACTTTGCTCCCGGTGGTGTCCGCATTGTAACGACTTTGAATACTAATATGAGTTCCAGCACAGGAGACACCTTTGGATACTCTGCGGATTCGGTAGCACTCGACTCAACTGTCACGCAAGGTTCGACGATAACCCCTGTTACTACTTGGACTTGGTTATCTAACACAATATCGGGGATTGGACTTGGATCTTTGACTACAACGCCCACTGTCGTATATACTGCTGTCTCTGGTGGAGATACAATTCAATTTGCCCTTGCTGCTGTTCCAGAGCCATCAACATACGCTTTTATTTTAGGTGCATTAACCTTAGGAGTAGTTGCAGTTAGAAAACAGAGAAAATAGTATAATAATTTTTAAATTTAAAAAAGCCGAATGACTATTGTCATTCGGCTTTTTTTTATGCATATTATGACGATATCTTACATTACAGACCTCAGTAATTTAATCGTTATTTGTAACTACTCACGTCAATTTAGATGTAATATTGGTACCTACTCAGCTTGGCACCGGATATCAACTATTCTTCTGAATTTCATTGTAGGGCCTCTGCTTGGAGGCTGTTGAAAAACAGTAAGACTACGCAATTGTCATTGCGAGAAGCGAAGCGCCGCGGCAATCCAGACCGTGGAATGCTGATAGATTGCCGCACCATCATGCTGATGGCTCGCAATGACAAAAGTGTATAATATCTTTTGCTGTTTTTCAACAGCCTCCTTGCGGAGTACCTCAAGTTGCTTAGTCTTCATACAAGGCATCGAACAAGTTCGAGTCCTGCAAAATTAGATTTAAAAACCTGGTATTTATAAATATGCTAAGTAGTTACCGTTATTTTTGATATACAATGGCAAGTTAAAATCCCGATTTATCTCTTTCGTTGTCGTTGTCGTTGTCGTGATCGTAATCGAGAATCAACGAGAATCAACGATTACGATCACGACAACCACTTCGCTGACAACGAAATATCGGGAATTGAATCTGCGATTTAATACTGCCTCTCAGACTCGATACTACTGATATCTTACATTAAGCACCATGACTTATTGATGTAATCTTGTCAGGGGAATTCATTTTTTCATCAGTTTAACAAACTGCTCGACCGTTAAGCCAGACGAACGAATCAAACTTCTTAGAGGCCCTTTAGCAATCTCGTTATGGTTTGGCACAGGCAGTGTAACCGTGCTTTCTTCTTTCACTAAGATTATGTGGCTACCGCGCGTTGACGTGCTTTTATCCAACCGTCTTTCTCAAAAGCTTTAAATACTCCTTTACTACTTAAATTGGGAAGAAGAGATGGCATCGTTAAACTGCGACTTTTACTTGCCTGGTTTCAATGGTTAAGGGCAGACCGCACTCCGCTCTTACTTTCAAACAGAGGGCTATTGCATCTTTAACATTACCCAAAGCCTCTGTACGTGTTTTGCCTTGACTGACACAGCCCGGCACCGAAGGACACTCTGTTACCCAGAAGCCGTCTTCATCACGTTCTAATGTTACGACAAAATTCATAGTGGCAGAATTATTATTTTTCAGTTTTAATGCAAATGTTTTCTGCTGTAGATTTCTCGACTCACTGATGAGCGCAGAATTTCATGTCAAGGATCTGTAAATAATTCTTCCTCATATTCTTTGTTTTATCCCCTACCGAGAGGCAGTAGATGTTTTTTTAATAAAATAAATAGTAACTACCTACCACAAAGATGTAGTTAAGAATTCTTAACAATGAATATTAAAGTAAGCCACAGATGAAACACAGATTTTTCAGGTGATGGATTGCTTCGTCATTATATTCCTCGCAATGACAATCTACAATCCGAATTCTCAAATCTTAAATTCCTATATCTGTGTTTCATCTGTGGCCAAAAAAATCTTACAAATCAATATGAAATACAATAACCTCAATGAGGTAGGTAGTTACGAAGCTTTAGAGTAAAAATAGAAGTGGCAAAAAATCCATTCGATTACGAGCACGATTTTACTTGAGATACCCGGCAATATCAAATGCCGAAACATGAAACCGTCCTTTTCCAATTTTTCGTGTTCCGCTTATTCTACTAATAAGCACCACATCAGTTTCTTTAAATCTACCGGTTCGATCAAATATTTCAGCTATCTTGAATAATGGTAAAAATGATTTTTTCCCTGGCATCTCGGACCATTTTGCATCAAAGATACGAATTTTATCATTTGGTCCCTGAATAATAAAATCGGCTTCACGATTTTGTTGATCACGATAAAACCATAACGACCATTCAGGACGATAATTGCTCAGCCATTTAGAAATTTCTGAATGTACAAAGTTTTCCCAAACTTTTCCGATTAATGTCGAATTGATTAATGACTCACCGGATAATCCAAGAAGAAAGCAAAGCATACCTGTATCGTTAAAATACAATTTGGGAGATTTAAAAAGTCGCTTACCAACGTTTTCAAAAAACGGCTCAAGTAACGTTACCTGATTACTTGCTTCAAGAGCCGATATCCATTCATTGACCGTAGGCTGAGAAATTCCAACATCTCTTGCTAATTCCGACTTATTTAGTAATTGACTACTTCGTGCCGCACAAGCTCGAAGAAAACGCTCAAAGTCTCGCAGACTTCCAACATTCAAAACCTGTCGTAAATCACGCTCCAGATAAGTGGCTAAATAACTTTGAAAAAATTCTCTTTCTGGTATTGCACGGTCTGCCCATAATTCAGGAAATGTTCCTCTAATCAGTAATTTAGCATGTGATGCGATATCGTCGGTTTTCAAGCCGGATAATCCTATCTCTCTTACCGTGAGACCAGGTAAGCTTAGTATGACACAGCGTCCGGCAAGACTTTCGCTCACTTCTTTCATTAACGTAAATTTCTGAGACCCTGTCATAATAAAACGGCCTTTTTTCTGCCTGTTGCGATCGATTTCAATTTTTAAATGTCGCAATAATTCCGGAGCGTACTGCACCTCATCTATCAACAAAGGCTGGGGATGATCTTTAAAAAAACTTTCGGGAGATTCTTCCGCCTGCTCAGCCAAAATACGTGAATCAAGACTTACATAACTATAGTTGGGAAATAACTTTTGCAACAGAGAAGTTTTACCTGCCTGGCGTGCTCCGGTAAGAATTAAAGCCGGAAACAATTGAGAAAGCTCAATGATTTTATTTGAAAGTTCACGTTCGATCCACATAGTTTACAATTTAAAATTCTCATCTTATATATGTCAAGCCTTGATTTTTATAATATCATTTAATCTCTAAAGGAGGAGGAATATAGCATCTACCAATTATTAATGGCAAATGCTATAAATCGAAGCTTGCTACGGAGATTGTTTACTTCTGTATTCTCTATTCTGTATTCTTAAAAAGGTATGCTGAGAGGTTTTGGTTTTTACATGGATATAAAACGATGGACAGGATTTTATTTCACATCCTGTATATCCTGTTAATCCATGTTTAATATTTTCTCTTGAATGATCACGGTAATTTTACCTGAAATATACTGTATGGGTACAGCCGGAAAATTAAATTAGAATTTCAAAAGGTCGGACAGATTTGTGTGGTATTTTTTGTAATTATATTTCAGATGGAATTGTATCACCTTTTTCAATACCTTGTGAATTTGTACTTTTCCTGCCTTTGTTGTGACTCGGTTTTCTTTTAGTGTTGGGAAGTGTGGTTTCTTTTTCCTTATTCTCAGTTTTATTATTTTTCGATAAATCTTGGTTGTCTGGTAATATTCCATCGACTTTTATCATTTCGTTTGGATCACCAAAAGTAATATCATCAGGTTTGTTTTCAGTCTGGTTTTCAGAACGCTCATTTTTATTGTCGGATTTTTTATTACTGGCTTTTCCATTTATATCTTTTTCTTTAAAGACAGTATCATCTGGCTTATCGAGTTTATCACCAATAGCTTTTCCTGTTTTATTTTCACTAATTTCGTTACTTTCATGAGATTCAACGTTCGATTGATTAATTGAAATATTTTTCTCAGTTGATTCTTTTGCAATTTCTGAACCCACTTTACCATCAATTGCTGATGACTCATTCTTGCTTTCTTTTGATTCAGATGCTTTATTATTTCCTGTCTCTGAATCTTTGCTTGAAGAGGGAACTCCTAATTGAGGTTTGTTTTCAAATATTTTAGACAAGTATCCCTGTTTCTCTTTTTTGTAGTCGGACCCATCAAAAATATCTGGATCCGGTGCGGCCTCTAATGAGCTGAATGCAATTGTGGTAATGATTATTGTTTGACTTAATTTATTCATTAAATTTTCAAAGTTTGATCTCAGTAATTTAGTAGAAAAATAATTCAATATAGATTAGTGGTGTTAAACATTTAAATTAATTATGTTTCTCTGTGCATATCACTGTAATTTCTCCTGGAACTTCTCCATTTCTAACTTTTAGCGGAATAAGAACATCTTTATATCTACTTCTTCTACCTCGTAATTTATAATTTCCCGGTAGAAGTGAAAGTTCTGTTTCGGTAAATTTTTCTAACAATTTGTATCCTACTATACTGACATATGTTTTTTTGTCTGAAAGAAATTTAATTTTTACCGGTTTGCTTTGAAATTTTAATTCACTTTGTAAAATTAAATTATCTTCAGTTAGTTGAAGGTATGAGGGCTTAATTTTCATAGCATTATTAAATAGTTTGATCGCTTCGTTAAAATTTCCACTGGCTGCATTTTCTTTAGCTTGTTTAATTAGACTTTTATAGCGTATTAAGGTTCGCATCATGTTACCAGTTCTCAGTAAACCCTTTGATGCGAATGAGTGATCGGCATCTACCCGCAAGATTTCTAAATACTCTTTTCTTGCACTCGACCACTCATATTCTTTTTCAAGTTTAGCTGCTTTTTTGAGTGCTAGTAAAATTGTGTGATTCTTTTTCTTTTGCAGTGTTTTTTCTAACTCTTTTTTAATTTCTACTCTCTCAGGGTAATTTTTCAGTGCCATTTCATAATTTGCTACAGCTGTATCCCAGTCTTTATTTTTAACAGCATTTTTGGCAGTGTTGATTAATTTATGAAACCGCTGTTTTTCAATTTCACTGGCTAGCCGACTCTTTTCTTGCTGAATTTTGACAGATAGTGGGTCTAGTTTAAATGCTTTGGTATAGATAGAGAGTGCCTTGTCTAAATTATTATTTTGTTCAGCGATTTTTGCATCATTTATTAATGCGAATACTTGTTCGATTGTTTCAGCTCTTTTTAATCCGAATATTGCAGGTTGATAATCAGGGTGAATTGCCAATATCATTTCATAATATTTAACTGCGTCTTCCTTGTTGCCGTGGGATAGAGCTTTTTTGGCTAATAATTCATTGCTAGCCAATGAAGTATCCATTTTAGCTGTTATCGAGTTTAAAATATTGATTGCACCGTCAAATGATTCCACTGAATTTTTGAATTTTCCAAGACCTAAGTTTCTTTGCGCATCATGTCCTTTGGCTACTGCTCTCTCATATTCATAGGCTGCAAATTTTCTCGATGATTTTAGATTGTTCAAAAGTTCTACAAAAATATTGTATTTACTGTTAGCTTCTTCATTTAAGCTAATCAGATTGCGAAATTCAGAAACCAACTGGAGTGTCTCGGTGAATTTGTTATTGGCTTTTTGATATTTTCCGGATGAATAACTATCTTCACCTTTTTCGAATGCTTTTTCTATGCGAACCATTTCTTGCAACATTCTAGGATGGTCATTTGCAATATTTCGAGCTATTTGAAGTGAGTGAAGTGCCTCTGAACGAGCGTTGAAAACGACATTGCGACTTATGAAATTTGTTGATAAATCTTCCGAATTTTGGTTTGTATCAACATGTTCACTATTGTTTTTATTTTTACTGATCGAAGGCTGAATAACAACAAGCCAAATTCTCCAACTTAACCATACTGCAAATAACAAACATAAAATATAAATTATCTTTTTAAGTTTTAACCCACCAGAGCTTTTAGAAATTTTTGAGTCTGCAGTATTATTTTTATCATTTTCAGCGGGGTTCCAATGAATTACTTTTCTCTTTTTAGAATCTGTACTGTTTTTGTTTTTATTTGTTTTTTCCATTTAAGTAAAGATTGGGCTTGTGATGTGAGTTTATAAAAAGATTGACCCTGAGTTTGGTTTTTGAGTTCCAGCTTATAGAGCAATACAATTTCAGTAAACTACCAGTAATATTATCGTGAAAAGATTTAGCTAGTATCTTTTAAATTCGCAACGAATTTCAAAAAACCTTCTGTTTGTTCATTGATTCTAGACCTTATATCATCGTCCAAAAGATTACCATTTTCATCTAATAGTTTGTGTATTTGAGGCATAAATATTCTCTTGGGGTAGATAATGGCATTTCGATAACCGAAAATATGCTGTAATTGCTCAACGGGTCGTACTGCACCCGATGCACCAGCTGCAACTCCAATAAAGCAGACCGGTCGAAACTCAAAACTTTCTGGAAATGGTAGCATGTCTACAAAATATTTTAAAGCTACTGAAGGTCCACCATTGTACTCAGGTGTGACAACAACTAATCCATCAGATTTTAAAACTTTATCTGAATAATCTGTGACAAATTCTTTTGGTTTATTTCCATAAGATTCAGGTAAATAAATATCTTGAGGTAATTTTGATAAATCAAATATTTCAGAATTTGCATGTTGGAGGTCATAGACATCTTTCACTAATTTTGCTACCTTTAGTGAATTGCTGTATTTTCTATTAGTTCCTGAAATTATTATGATCATTTGATGTGTAATTAATTTATCGAATTTGTAAGATGAAATAAAGTATCATTCCAAACTGTTGTAAATATCAATTTTTTTGCAGTAGCGTATGCACTGTGATTTCGGGAGGGCAGAAATATCTTACTGCTATTCCACACGCACCTGTCCCACTAGACGTATATCCGTTAAGATTATTATATTTCCAGGCACCTTTGATCATGTTTGTAGGGCAATTTCCATTTCTAACTAATGGGATACCACCCGGTAAACAAACTTGTCCAGCGTGCGTATGGCCGGCAAGTAATAAATCAAATTGGTAGTCAGCAGCCGCACCGTATGTTTGAGGTGAATGTGAGAGTAGTATACTGAACGAATTACTTGGCATTAATTGATAGACTCTTTCAATATCATGTGTGCGATAAAAAGTTGGGTCATCTATACCAGCTATATAAATTTCTTCAGTGTTAATCTGAATTTTTTCAACCTCATTTAAAAGTACCGTTAAGCCCCTATTTTCAAGCAAATCTACCATCTCTATGAAATCATGATTTCCTAAAATCCCTAAAACAGGACTTTTAAGTTCAGAAACTATTTTTGCTGTTTGTTCAATTGCTTGACTAAAATCTTTTGTTGTCGAGTTTCTAAAATCTCCGGTAATCACAGCCAAATCATAATCCAGATCTTTTATCTTTTCAGAGATTACTGGTTCAAGGGTGTGGTCGAGATCCAGGTGTAAATCACTCATGTGCAAAATTTTATATCCATGGAATGCAGATGGTAGTTTTTCAAACTCTATTCGATTTTCAGTAATCTTAATTTTTTTGAAATTATTATTTCCCCACCTGTATAAACCGGAAATTTTTAGAAATTTTTCCGCAATAACATCTATCGGAATAATCCCATTAAAACGTGTGATACTATAATCTTGATGAATAATATTTGCATAATGCTTTGCTTGTTTTTGTAGACGATATCCAAGCATTTTTTCTCCAACACGTTTTTTTAATAACTCATAATCTGTATGGATAAACTTTTTGCTGTCTGTCTTTGGCATTACGAAAATTTCACTCTGATTCTTTTATATATCTACTGATCTTTAATATTATTTATAAATTATTAGCATCAATTAATATATGGAATTTGACACTGGTTTCTGTATTTAATTTATTAAATCTATGATAGCAATTTTATCTGAAACTGAAATTCATAAAGCTATGATAAATTTACCTGCCTGGAAATTTATCGATAATAAAATCTGTAAGGAATTTAAGTTTAATGATTTCAGGGACGCAATTACATTTATAGTAAGAATAAGTTTTGAAGCAGAACAGCTGAACCATCATCCAGAATTGAGTAATTTGTATAATCGAGTAAGTATATTTTTAAATACACATGAAGCAGGTGGAAAAGTGACTGCAAAAGATATTGAGTTAGCAACTAAAATCGAATGTCTAGCTTAAGTAGTTTCATTAGAATTAACGTTTTATTTTAAGTTTTCAAAACTGACTTAAATTCAGGCCTTTTCTTGAGATTTCTTAAGTAAAATTTATTGAGTAAATCTTCTATTTGGCAAAAGACCAATTTTTTAGAAGTTTATGTGTAATTAACCTTGTTCATTATTGACATTCTGCAATGAATTACCATCTCTAAATTACTTTTCTAATTTAACAATTTTCTCAAAATTCAAAGCTAATTAATAGTGAACAATAATTTGTTTTCACGTGAACCTTATTTATTAAAAAGCATTCATGTCTGGATTTGTATCATATGCATTATGATATTTTATGGTTCCAATCTTTCTGGAACTAGTCCGACTATTGCAGTCTCAGCTCCAGCGAGTTTAAGCTTAAATATTAGTCATAATGAAACAGCAACTTTTAAAGTAAAAGTAACTGATGTTGACGATAATATTGCAGGTACAGAGTGGTATTTAAATGGGGGTAATCCTGTTTTAAAGCAGAATCTTGGTGATGGCCAGGGCACAGGGGCTGATTTTGTTTTTGAGTTTAATCATAAATTTATTGTTACTGGCGATGATGATACTGATACACTTGAAGTAATTGCCTACGATATTAATAACGTAGTCAGTAATACAATTACCTGGTCGATATTAAAAGCGTTACCTAATATTCGCCCAGTCGTTACCAGTTATTCACCAAGTCAAAATGAAATAGCTGTAGGAGAAAATATTGATCAGGAATTTTTAATACAAATTGAAAATGCTCAAGGGAATTTACGTGGAATCAAGTGGTACAAAAACACTCAGTTACTTGATGAGCAAATTTTAAATTCTACTGAACAGAGTAATTCGTCAGTGACATTTTCAAAAACAACCACATTTAATAATTTTGGCAAAGAATTATTTTCTGCAACTATCTATGATAATACAGGTGATATTACAGAAATTGTGTGGGTCATTAAAACAGGTTTTTCAAATATATCAGCTGCACCTGAAATTACTCAGAATACTTCTAATGCAGGTGTAATAAATATTGCTGAGGGGGAAAAATTAAATTTTGAAGTTTCTGCAAGAGATAGCAATTACGATTTGCGAGGAATAGTGTGGTATGGTCTTATTAAAAGTCATTGCGATGATGATTCTACCCTTGTGACTCATTATATTAATAGCCAAAACGCCACGGGTGATAATATTAAAGCAACATTTAGCGTTGAAAATACATTCGATGTTGCTGGTGAATATACTGTAGCAGCAGTTGTATTTGATGCTGAAAGTGACTCATCTGAATTAATAGAGTGGAGTATTACTGTGGGTGGGGGTGTTGCAAATGCACCTCCTAATATAACCCTTATTCAGGAAAATAATAATCCGGTAAATAATTCAGAAGTAACTATTGCTGAAGGCACTGAACTTGAATTCAAAATTGATGCTGTTGATGCAGACTGTAACTTAAGCGGTGCAGAATGGTATGATGGCATAAATAAAGCATCGCTAGTGCTTTAGCGGCATTTTCTTATGATCATCAATTCAATGATCTCGGTGTTTTTCAAGTGAATGGTCAAACGTTTAATACAGGCAGTGCAGCTCTATCTTTGAAGAACTGGGTGGTAACTGTTAAGAAAAGAAGAAGAGGTATCTATGTTAAGGACTTCTTTTATATTTTAGGTGATGAAGAAAGAGAAAATGAATTGCTTGATTTAGTGAAGAATAAGAATTTCGATTATATTACGTTATTTGATCTCAATGATCTTTGGTTGCAGGAAATTGCCATGGAGCGTTTTGATAGTCAGGAGGATGTAGCTGAACATCTAGCTCAATTTATATCTAAAGCTAAAAATAGTTTTGGAGTATTAGAGATTGGTGCTGCCGGTCAGACCAATGCATTTTTTGATAAAGTTCTAAATTTTAACAATGAAAGTAATGCCAAGTTTGATTTTCTTACATTAGAGTTTGAATATTGGTTAAGCGATACATCTGATTTTTCTGCTTTTGAGTCGGTTTTAATCCATATGCGAAATATTGCTGATTCTAATAGCTTAAAAGTCGAAGTATATATTGGATTTCCAGCGAGTGATACGGAAGCTTTAAGGATTGCTGAACTGGCAGATCGTATATTTAATTCATTCCTATACAACGGGAGAAAATTTAGTCTATCCATTTGCCAAAAATCGTCTGTATTTGTTTGGGACACTCAATAAACCGGTAGAAATATGGCCATTATTTTCTGCTGAAAATTCGTTTCAAGGTGCTGCATTATTAAACAGTACGTTGATGGATACAACTGAAAGCGCGTACCTAAATGATTATGATAACGATGCAAATAATTTGAAATTTGGAGTAGGTTTAGGTGGGTTCCAATATTTTGCCTTTGGACTCGAAACAAGAGGAGAAAAAGAAAAAAGTACTACTGTCACCGGTATAAAACTACCAACTACTAATGATCTTAATCAAGTTGTTCAAGTGACTCTATCAAGTGTTGGTAACCTAAGTATAAAAACTAATGTAGTAAATGGACTAACAAGTAATGATATCACAAATAATCACAGCAATAATGTGATATTAACCAGCACAATATCAAAAATAAATCGAACGTTGGAAACCCGCAATGGGTTAATTTACACCGGTGCATTAAATTTTTTGGGTAATGATAAAGTAACTATAAGTTCTGATACCGGATATTTTAGTCTTATTGATGTCAAAATTACAGGTGGAACAAAATACGACCAGTGGTTAGTAGATAATTTTAATATTTCTGACCTGACTAATATATTAAAAAAATCTGATGTCTGGGGTGAAGATGCAGATCCCGACTTTGATGGATGGAAAAATTTACATGAAAATGCTTTTGGGTTAAATCCAAATACTAGAAATTTATATTCAATTGTAAATTGTGCTGACTTTAATCAAGCTTCTACAACCGGTGGAAATTCTACAGTAAACCCTCCTATATGTCAGGAAATAATTAGAAATTCAGTAACTGGAAAATCAAATTTATGTTTAACTTTTATCAGACAGAAAAGTGATGATAGTATTGAATACATTCCAGAAATTTCAACTGATCTAAAAAGCTGGAATTCTGATGGAATCGAAGAAATTTTAGTAGAAGCAATTACAAATAATAATGAATTCGAGTTAGCAACATATATGGTAATGAATTCTGTCGATACTTCAAAAGAACAATTTGTCCGCCTTAAAGTTAGTAGTGAGGCAGCTGATTAACTATGATGTAAATAATTTTTGAGTATTAAGATTCAATTTTACGTTCTATGTACATACAGGATAATTATATTTTGTTATGTTAAGGCTTTACAATTTTGGTAATCCGATTTCTAAAGAAGAATGTATTTTAAACTGCCTAGATATTTAAGAATACTTTTTGCTGTCCTGATTGCTTCATCAATTAATCCAATTGTTTGTTCTGCAAGTGAATCTCACATCTCATCATCTGCTGAACAAACATTTCCAATACCTCTCGATCAGTATGATGACGAAGAAAATAACGGAATTGTTTCCTTAATAAAAAATCGGGCTGAAAACAATAAGTTTAATCTCATCGCTGCTCTCATATTTCTAGGAGCGATCTTTCATACATTCATGGCAGCAAGATTCCAAAAGATGGCTCATGAAATTGAATTGAAACATCAGGAGAAAATTAAGAAAGAGGGCAGAACCGCTGAATGCAAGCCTCATGAAAATGCCATTGGCGACGTTAGTTTTAAGGCAGAACTATTTGAGTTTCTCGGTGAAGTTGAAGCCATCTTTGGTATTTGGGTAATTCCGTTGGCATTTGCTATTATCAGTTTTGAAGGATGGAATACCATGATCCACTATATTGGAAAGACTGTGGATTACACTGAACCCTTATTTGTAGTGATAATCATGACTATTGCTGCAACTCGACCTATTTTGAAATTTGCTGAATATTGTACAAGTAAATTTGCTAATTTTATTGGTAAAGGATCACCGGCGGCCTGGTGGATCTCCATTCTGACGATTGGCCCCATTTTAGGTTCATTCATCACTGAACCAGCTGCTATGACAATTTCAGCACTTCTCTTGTGCAAAAAGTTTTATGACCTTAACCCGTGTAGAAAATTTGCTTATGCTACAATTGGGCTCTTATTTGTAAATATTTCTATCGGCGGTACTTTAACCAACTTTGCGGCACCTCCCGTATTAATGGTAGCACAGTCATGGGATTGGTCTACAAAATTTATGTTATTAAATTTTGGCTGGAAAGCGGTAATTGGCATAATCATTTCTAACGGCTTATATTATTTTTATTTTCGAAAAGAATTTTCTAATTTAAATTCCTATGACAGTTGTGAAACTAAAGATGTCGAACACTGGGCTGATCGTGATGACGAAATACCAATATGGGTAACTATTATCCATTTAATTTTTATGGGATGGACTGTGCTCAATGCACATTATCCGGCATTGTTTATTGGCGGCTTTCTATTTTTTCTGGCATTTACAAAAGCAACTTTTCATCATCAAAATGTAATTAATCTTCGACCGGCAATATTAGTTGGATTTTTTCTGGCTGGTTTGAAAATTCATGGAGAATGTCAGGGCTGGTGGATATCTCCTGTGCTCATGAGTTTGACTGAGTGGCCGCTTATGATCGGTGCAACCGTTTTAACTGCATTTAATGATAATGCTGCAATAACTTTTCTCGCATCACAAGTTCCTGGATTTAGTGAAGAATTAAAATATGCAGTCATGGCGGGTGCCGTTACAGGTGGTGGGTTGACTGTTATTGCCAATGCGCCAAATCCAGCCGGCCAATCTATTTTATCCCGTTACTTTCCAGATGGAATCAGTCCAATGTGTTTAGCTGCCGGAGCGCTTATTCCTACAATAATTGCTGGTTGTTGCTTTATGCTGATTCGTTAATAATCTAATAATAATCAAAAGCCTACTCCTGAATTAAATATTTTTAGTGTTAGTATCCGAATTTTTATTCACAGTTGATTGAGTAATCGATTATTAATCTATAGCAATTTGCAAAAGTAATATCCGTTAAAAACAGATAAAAGGTGGAGCGGTCCCAATGTAAAATTTGGATCGCTAAATTATGATTTTTATGATTTCTACCAAACGCGATAAGGTAAAACGTTTGAAATCTATATTCAAATTATAGCCTATTTCAAAATATGTTTTCGTTTATAACAGATACTATACCCACATTTGTGTAGGCCTTTGTGGTTTAGAATTTAAAGATGTAATTAATCTATCAAACTAAATTTCACATTATCGACATATATTTTAATCTCAAAATCACCTTTATCAAATGGTATATCCATACTTTCTGTCGTCACAACAAATACAATCTGATACTCAGCAGCAGTTTTTTCAAAAACTATTGGATTACTTCCTCCACTGGCAGTAGATAGCAGACCACCAATTTTTTTACTGCTATTTTTAGAACTAATTTTATACACTAAAGCTCCAGAACTATTTAATGGCTCGAGTCTCATCTCCCATATAAATTCACTGGGTGGAATAAAATTATCTCTTGGATTAGTATCAATGATTTCTGCACTGACGTATGCGGTTAACTCAAGTTGATTAAATTGATATTCAGAAAGATCAGCGGTAAATACTTGTCTTGCACCAATAAAAAAGAATGCAATATCATTAGTTATGTCCTTCGTGTCGGGTTTAACTTTTGCATTAATTTTAAGGACATTATTATTTTTTACCGCTTTAATCACCTCAACTGTTGCATCAAATGTTTCTTTATTTTTAGCATTTTGAAAACTATACCAAGGGTTATTTGCTGAACTCGTTCCGGCACCACCAATTCCACCAGTGCTGTAAGTGTCAAATCTCTCTACTACTATATCTTTAGCAAAACCCGATGTGACTAAACATAATGCATTTATTAATATAATTATTTTAGTTAATATTTTTGTATTCATATTATTATTATTTTTTATTATTGTTATTTTAATGTTAAAAATATCCATATATTATAATATGTCAAATAAGCCTATTTAAGGTGTGGTTTCAAACCTTATATTATCTATATATAAATGTAAGGAATAATTCCCACCTTTAAACGGAAACCCTAATGCTGAAGATGAAACTACAAAAACTATTTGGTATCGCTCATTACCATCTGAAATTTTAAAATTTGGTTTTCCTCTCTGCCCTTTAATTAATGCACTTCCGGATTTAGAGAAAGTAGGCGTGCCCTTGTTATTAAAACTTATTGATCCTTCATTGCTGAGTGATTCTATTTTAAATTCAATCGAAAAAGTGTCAGGTAAATCAGTTTGTTTTTTACTATCTTTATTAATTAATTGAGCTTTAATATCTGCATGTAATTTTAAATCCTCGTGCAGCAGGCCAGTTAAATCTGCATTAAACATTCTACGGGCGCCGATAAAAAAGTATCCCTTTGTTTCTGATTTTACATCAGCACTTATGTGGAGAATATTCGAATTGGAAATTTTGCTATTATTTTCAATTGCTATATCACTGCTGTACGAAAAATCGCCGCTGCTTCGGCCAAATGTAAACCAATTTTCATTGGCAGTGCTCTCTCCGCCTTCAACAATTTTCCCCACTGTATAATTATCTAGATTTTCATCAAGAAATACTACTGCAGATTGTGCAGTATTCTGCAGAATTGTGTTGATGATAAACAGTATATATAAAATTCGATAAATATTTTTCATGGTTTTATTTTGCTCAATGCTAATTATTTAACTATTATTGAGGTGACTAAAGTCAATTAATCTTTTGCTATGATTTTTATTCTGTTTTATTATTATCTCCATTTAATGACAATATAATCTAAGACTTATGTTCAGTGAGAGAAAAAAGGGATTTTCTCAAATGGAGTTGCTTACCATTGTTGTAATTGTAGCAATAATTATGGGAATTATTGTTTCAGTTGTAAATATGGGTATTACCAGAGCAAACACTGCTGCTTCCTTGAGCAATCTACGTCAAATTGGGCTGGCACTGAATCTCTATGCTAATGAGCACAATGATATATATCCTTTGGGATATAATTATTATGGTGACGCCACTTGGGCTTCAGCAATTAAGGAATACATTAATGCTGATATTGAATATGATATAGAAAATATATTTATATCACCAAATGCAGAGTTACCACTTGAGGGGGGAACTGGAAGAATATTACTAACATATTCTGCTCATGATACAATCTTTGAGACTATTGGAGAAAATAATATAGCACCCAACCGCATCAAACGACAAAATTTACCCAATCAGAGTGAGTTAATTCTAATTGCTGACGGCTCACAGGTACCAACAGCACCTTTTAATAATCAGGCCCCCGCTACTTTTAAGTATCCAACTGGATACGTTGCTGGAAAAACTTCCGATGGATTGTTGGATAAATTTATTGGAACAGCTATCGATGAAGATACCGAAAGAGGAAAATTTTGGCTACGATACCGCAACAACGGTCATATTAACGTTTTAATGGTAGATGGACATGTGGAATCTATCAAAAAGGGAAAAGTGAAAGGGCGAAACCTTATTGCGATAGATAAATAATAAATATTATTCCAACAAGTAATCGATTTCTTCGAACAAGACAACATTCACATTTTTGGAGATTTTGATATTCCTTGTTTTTCCATCCCATTCCCAGTTTTCGCCGGTGATCTGAAAATCTTCATTTACCACCTTTAACCCATTTTCGCCACGCGCTTTACTCTCGTTGATCAAAATATTTGCATATGGGCTGGAAATTGTAGATTCCAATAAAATTCTCTCATCACCCGAGAAAATTTGTAATACCATCTCTTTAACATCCATCCGGTTTTCAGATATATAATGCCCTTCACCACCCTGTAGATCCCAGGTCTTATAGCCGTTATCTCCAAACATCGGTAATCTGAAGTTAATCACTGGAGCGTCGGGTACCATTTGTCCAAAACAATTGAATACAAAAATTAGAATTAAAATAACCGAATAAATGATTTTTGAAAAATTCATAATCGTCTAATGTTTTGACTCTGATCAATTGTTGTTGTTCTGATTTAAAAATACATTTAATTTTAAGAAAGAGTATGAAGGCAAATTTTTATTTTGAATCATCAAGTCATATATGTGATTTTGGCCATTTCAATTTTCCAATCTCCAATCTCCAATCTCCAATCTTCTCATGACTGAATCCTTAGAAGCTCTAAAAAAATTGTTAGGGTCAGCAGTATTTGTTGATCACGAAACATTGTTCAAATCATCTATAGATAATTTGAGAATTTCAAAATTACCTGATGCAGTTATTATCCCGGAAAATGAAAATCAAATTGGTGAGTTGTTAAAGTTAGCTAACAAGTATAAAATACCGGTTACCGTTAGGGGTAGTGGGAGTGCAACCACTGGTTCGGCTGTTCCAATTAAAGGTGGCTGGATCCTTGATACTTCACATTGGAAAAAAATTGAAGTGGATTCAGTCTCAGGAATTGCTTATGTGGAGTGCGGTGCTCTCACTGTAGATGTGCATGAGGCTGTCGAAAGTGAAGGGTGGTTTTATCCTCCTGATCCGGCAAGTATGCAGTATTCTACAATTGGAGGTAATATTTCAACTAATGCTGGTGGATTGCGGGGTGCTAAATATGGAGTGACTCGAGATTATGTTTTGGGTCTGGAAGGATTTTTACCTACTGGTGAGAAGGTCACTTTCGGTGCACCTCTCAAAAAATTTGCCTCTGGATATAATATAAAAGATTTATGGATTGGCAGTGAAGGCTCACTTGGTATAATTACTAAAGCTATTCTAAAGTTAATACCTAAACCTGAAGATTTTTTTTGCTGCCTGGTTGCATACGAAAATGAGACAGTAGCACTGGATGCAGTTGAAAATTTATTGAAACTTGGAATTCATCCATCAATTCTTGAATTTCTTGATCGACAAACAGTCACTTCAACCGAGTGCTATAATCATAATGCAGTTTTTCCCAAACATCCCGGATGTGCACTGCTGTTGGTTGAAATTGATGGGAGTTGCGCCGATATCACAGGAAAAAGTGATGATTTAATAAATTGGGCAAAACAAGATTCACTCAGTTATAAAATTGCTGATAACGTTGATGAACGAGAAAAAGCTTGGAGTGTGCGTCGACAATGTTCCCAGGCAATGTATCAATTGGGTGATACTAAAATAAATGAAGATGTTGTTGTTCCATTAAGATTTCAAAAAGAGTTGATTGAATTAACAGAAAAAATAAAAATGCAGACCGGTTTGGCAACACCTACTTTTGGACATGCCGCGGATGGAAATTTTCACGTCCATATAATGTATAATAGAAATGACAATGAGCATAAAAAAAAGGCCAGATGTGCCATTGATATGTTGATGAAGAAAGTAATTGAATGGGGTGGGGCTATTACTGGCGAACATGGTATTGGGCTGTCTAAATCTGTTTATTTTCAGATGCAACATAGTGAAGCAGAAATTGCAGCAATGCTTGCGATCAAAAAAGCATTGGATCCCAATAATATTCTTAATCCAGGAAAAATATTTGAGCCGTTTGACATTTGGAAAGAAACCAGAGTTGATGTGAAACTGCCTTGGGATAAATAACGCTATTAGTAAAAAAGTATACTTAGATCGTTATATCGTTTTTTAGTAATGGTAAAATTATAGAAACGCAAAGTCCTGCTGCATTTTCATTATTAGTAACCAATATATTTCCACCATAGGTATAGACAATTGATGTTACTCTGGATAATCCAAGGCCCATACCCGGAATTTCTCCGGTGAAATCTTGATCAATCTGAAAATATGGAAATTTAAGTCTGGAAAGTACTGTAGGGTCAACATTGACACCATCATCCGAAATTTCAATTAACAATTTATTATCCTCAGTTTCTGAAGTTCTTAAGTCAATTTGAGGGCTATCATTAGGATGGAATTTCTTGCAATTTTGAAAAATCTCATGGATTACCAATGAAAAGTGGTCTTGTGAAATTGCTAAATAATTTTCATTAATATTATCATCCAAATGATAATTAATAGGATTTAATACGATCTCATTTTGATGATGGTTACAGATATTCAAAATCAGTTCTTTAATTTTAGTTTGGCTGATAATTTCAGTATTTGGTGGATGTAAATGATTGAGAATATTAGTTACACTGATTGTTAAACGATTAATAGAACTTTTAGTTGATTTAATTAATTCTTGAGCATCATCACTGGTTAAATCTTTGTTACTTTGAAATAATAAATCAAGAGAACCTCGTAAGCCATTTAACGGAGTCCTCAATTTATGTGCGACTAAATTTTCGAAAGTCCAAATGTTTTGTTTCAACTGTATTTGCTGACTGGTATCCCTTAATCTCAACATACAACAATCTTCTTTTCCTGTTTCTAATTCTAATAATTCAACCTTGAGCCATTTTGATGGGGTATTTTTTGTTTCGGGTTTCATGATATAAGCCTCACTTGGTAGATTTGGCCATTGTTCCCACGCTTCAGATGTAACCAGGCTGAATAATTTTTTTATTCTTTCATGAAAATTAATTTCGTTAATATCCTCAATTTCATCATCAATATCCAGAATTTTATTTGCTGCGCTATTTGAAAATGCAATATTTCCTATATGATTTAATTCAACGTAACCTTCATGACTCTTTTCTACAACCCACTGAAAACGTAATCTTTCATTTTGTAAAATTTGATATCGATTGAGGCGTAAAATTGTTCTTATACGTAGTTTTAATTCCGTAATTTTAAAGGGTTTGCCAATTACATCTTCAGCTCCATATTTTAATCCATTTATCGCAGATTCTTCAATATCATGTCCTGTTAACATTAATACAGGAATTTGCTCCAAATCAGGATGAGCCCTAATCCATTTGCATACCTGAAATCCATTTATTCCGGGAAGTGCGACATCGAGTAATATAATATCAGGAACTTTCTTTTGTGCAATATCCATTGCTTCTTCACCTGTCCGAGCGATGGAAATATCATAATTTTCATCTTTTAATAACGATATCATCAAATAGACGTATTCGTCTTCATCATCTACAATTAATACGACAGGATTTCTCATTAGATTTTTGCAGGATCAATTAATTTATTTGGAATAGTAACTAGTTATATTCTGGTTTGTAAACTCATTTATCACATCTATTTTAAGTTTAGGATGTCATAATATATTGCGAAGATTACGAATATAAATTCTTTACATCTAACCATAATGAAATATATAAACTTGTATTATGTATCATAATCGACCGATCACTGATTTTCTTTCAAAAGACAGAAAGGTTATCTCTATAGAATTTTTTCCACCTAAAAATGAAGTTGGTGGAAAACTAATTCTAAAGACGGCAGCAGAAATTAAAGCGATAATGAAACCGGATTTTGTTTCAATAACTTATGGTGCCGGTGGAACTACCAGAGATACAACTGCTCAATACGCCAGATTACTTAAAGATGATTATGAGTTTCAAGTTATGCCTCATTTGACCTGTGTCGGCTCATCCAGAGATGAAATTTTGGAAATTTTAAAAGGGTTTCAGGACGATGGATTTTGTAATATTATGGCACTCAGAGGTGATCCTCCAATTGGTGAGACAGAGTTTAAACCTCATCCGGATGGTCTTCCTTATGCGAGCGATCTTGTAAAATTAATCCGTGATAATTTTTCTGGATTTAGTTTAGGTGTAGCCGGTTACCCGGAAAAACATCCTGAATCTTCAGATATTGAAACGGATCTCGATAATTTAGTGCATAAAGTCAATCAGGGTGCTTCCTTTATTACTACTCAACTATTTTTTGAAAATAAACGTTACTTTGAGTTTGTAGAAAATTGCCATAAACGAAATATCAATATTCCAATCATTCCCGGTTTGCTTCCTGTTCTATCTCTTAAACAAATACGTCGATTTTGTGATTTTTGCAAAGCTGAACTTCCAAAAGAATTGGAATCAAAACTTGAAGCTTGTGGTGATGATGCTGAAGCTGTTAAAGAGGTTGGTGTTGAGTGGGCTTATAATCAAATTAAAGAAATGCTGGAAAATGGAGCTCCAGGATTTCATTTATATATTTTAAATCGGAGTGACTCGGCTATTTCTTTGATTAAAGCGTTAACTAAAGACGGTATTATTGAGTCAAGGTCGTAATGATAAAGCTTTTTAATATTGGTATCAAAAAATTCAATTGTGTGCTTGATTATATTAACAATTTTTGAAGCGCAGCGGCCTTCGGCGTGAGCTCAGTCGAACACATGACGCCGCTTTTCGGTCGATTAAAAATAGTAGTTGATTTTGCAAGTGATATTAAAAATCTTTATAATCTTAATCTATAACATTTACCAAAATAAATTGGTAGATGTAGTTTTCAACTCGGTACCGAAAAGAGTTTTTGTTCAGTTTACATCTGTTCTTTTCAAATCGCTTCATACTAAAATCAGGAATATCGCTAACACATTTGGCACGACATGTACCCTATAATTCGGAAAATTTTAATAGTAGATGCTCTATCAATAGACAAAACAGATATTTGTAGATTATCTATATGATAAATATTTCCGTAGCCCGAAGGGTTTATCTATACTAGCCCAGAGTACAGCTCTGGGAATTTTTAGTTTTAGTTACAAGCCCCAACGGGGTGAAGTAATTATTCATGTCTGTCATAATCTCTCGCAAAAATTTATCTTCAAATCAGCTTTAGCACATAAGATACTATATCATCCTTTCAGGGCTCGTTTATTTATAATTATTGGTTCCCCAGGGCTGTAACCCCTGGGCTGGTATAGAGCTGCCTTACAGGCATGTATAGCATCTGCTAAAATAAACTCTCGAAAATAAGTTTACATCAGAGAATGTAAGTTCATTTCAAATTGCTATTTTTAGATATCATTCTAATTACTCGAAATATTTAAGCGAAAAAATAATTTTGTATTGCTCAAACCTTGTTCATTCGGTTTAAAATGCACCTTCCTGTTTCGACCTACATTTATATCCTCTGTGCGAACTATTTCAATCATCGATATCGCATTTTGCCAAGACGTCAGATTTTCTGAATACTCAATATTGTAATTAATATCTAATATATCAGAACGCTTATCGAAATTGAATTCTAAGTTATTGTTCGGTATTATACCCAAGAGATAATCCGATGAAATTGTATCCACTGGTTCAGCAGACTTTGGGTCTAAGTTAAACACATATTCCAAAAAATTATTCCACTCATCATTATCAGGATTCGCAGTTGCATCGGCCATATTACTAACTGTTAATTCTTGTGGAGTTAATTTTGTTTTAATCCATGCATCATAAGTTAAAGAGGGTTCGTTGATGGTTATAAGGGTATTTATTTGTGAATTCTCAATGACTTGTTCGATGCCACTTGGCCAATTCAATGTTATTTTGAAAATTGGGTCACTGTGATTACCAAGGCCAAAGTGTACTACTCTATCACTTTGACTTAAAAACTGATTTCCTCCAGATACTTCCATAAATTGCTCACTTCCGCCACTGCTTGTTTGTAGTTTTATTCTTGTGCCAATTGCATCTTTATTCGAATGCCGACCTACTGCTTTGATTTTTATCCAATTATTATTCGTACTACTATCGTTTCTATATAGGTCAGGAGTATCTGTATTATTCGTAACAAAAATATCGAGATCACCATCGTTATCATAATCAAATGTCAGTAACCCTTTGCCTGATTTATTACTCGTTATTCCAAGTGATTGCGATACTTCTGTATAAACACCATTGTTATTTTGCCAAAACCGCATTAGATCATTATTGTAGGGATCTTCAAAAGTAGTATTAGCTACGACCATGCCATTTGTCATTACAATATCAAGGTCACTATCATTATCATAATCAAGAAATGTACAACCCCAACCCCAGCCGCCGTCGCGAACATTAGCACTGTCAGTGATATCTGTAAATGTTCGGTTTCCCATATTTTTATAGAGTCGATTGCCACTAGCACCCCAGGAACATTCCTCGTTACCGAATCCACCATTGTCACCACATGAATCATTTGGATCAAAAATAGATGTTATGAACCAATCCATTAAACCATCGCCATCATAGTCGGCAATTGCTGATCCCATTCCGTTTTCATCAGTTCCTACACTCGCAGCTTGAGTTCCATTGGAAAAAGTGCCATCGGCATTATTCCAATACAGAATGCTATTACCAAAATCTGCAGCAATAGCCAAATCTTGCCAACCATCGTTATCCAAATCTACAAATCTCGCAGCAAAGGCAAATTCAGTTAAGAAAAAATCTACCGGTAGCAGCAAGTTTGATGTCATAGTTACATTATCAAATATTGCTGGAGATTGAGATCCTTTATTTCTGAATAAACTCGATTGAACATTTTGTTGTACCACACCCCATTCACTTGTGTGAATATCAAGCCAGCCATCACGATCAAAATCTCCAACACTTGCGCTCATACCATTGTGCAAGGTATTGATTTCAATTGCCACACCTCTATTCACCGCATCTTCTGTAAAAGTACCATCACCATTGTTCATATAAAGATAAAAACGGTTAGTGTCGACTGTGGTAATGTATAGATCACTATCGCCATCATTATCCAAGTCGCACCATAGTGGGCAGTTGGACGATGTTGCTAAATTAAATCCGGCAATTGTTGATACGTCTTCAAAAGTACCATCGCCCTTATTTCTGAATAAAATATCTGTTTCATATAATCGGGTAACAAACAGATCAACCCAGCCATCATTGTCATAGTCTCCAGCTGCTGCACCTCCTGTTATATTAGCAATACCACTGGTAGATGGATTGGCAACAGGATCATATTGAACATAGGAAACGCCGGCTGAATCTGTTACATTGGTAAAGGTTTGGCCGTATGAAAAAATTGAAATGCCCAATATATAACAGGTTAATAAAAATTGCAGATAATTTATCATAATAATTAATTTTACAGTTGATCGTATCATATTAAATTTATTTTTAAAATTAAAAACCCCGGTATTATTATATCCGGGGTTTTAGGTTCTATTTTTGTTTTCGATCTTTTAATTCTTTGATCGGGTTTTATTGCCTGAACGGCGGCGATAATAAGCGAGTCCCAGAGCACCAAGACCAAGTGCTGCAGCATATTCAGATGGTTCAGGTACTGCTGTACTGGTAACTACTAAACTAGTGCTAGCTGTTGATTCATATGATCCGCCTAGTATCGTTAATGTTCTTGTAGAGACATTCCAATCAACATTGATGAAACCAAATTGATTGTCTCCGGTTTTGAATCCGATAGCCCCATTTTGATTAGATTCCCAGACACCCTGTTCGCTTGAATAACTTCCGTGGTCTATATATCCTTGTGAGCTGGCGGTGTTTAACGAGCCATCTACTGTAGCGCCAATTGCGTAAAAGCGTATCACATCTTTTGTTGCACCACCCGGTAAATAGGTAAACACATCAGCATCGTTTCGTGCAAAGAGCCGAAGAATACCCCCAGCTGTGGCGGTACCAGCAAATAACAGATCATCATCAGTATCAGTAGTTGAAGAATCAAGGTTATATATTTTAAGATTTCCGGCAGTTCCACCCCCACCAGCTATCAAGGTTTCATCAACGTTTGGCCCATCCAGGTTAAGCACCTGAACACTGGCATTACTGGTTGCATGCTGCCCCAATACTCCGGCAATTATCGCCAAGCTTTTAGAGCCCAGTGAATATTTATGTAATCTACTTTGTCTTTTTGCAGACGTATTTACTTTTGTTATATCATTTACTTTATTTGTTATACTATTATTCATTATTTATTTCTATTTATGGTTAATGTGTCTTTTGCCACTGTGGCAAAAGACGCGAAATTTGTTGACAAATCACACATTTAACCAACTCGACCATCTGAATCAGGATAGGGGTAAATTACAGATTCTGTTACAGCTGCCTAGGCAGAGTACAATGTTAAAAACTGTTATTTAATTTCTTAATTTGACTAGGGTAATCAAAAGGGTACCTATCATTTGTTTCAGCCACATTAGGCTTCGGGTTATTTTGAGTTCATTGTTAACTTAAAGACTAAAAAATTAGAGAACTTTACTGAATTCGTTTATAATCTCTTCGATATTTTCTGTGCCAACAGATATGCGAATTAAATTCGCATCAAGATGTAGATCTGATAATTTTCTTTGGCCATCTTTATTGCCGGCTAAATCATAATGTGCTAAGTATAAATAGGGACAAATGAGTGTGAAGCTGACGCCGAAACTGGGACCTTTTACGACTTTTATCAGATCATAAAAATCTCTAATTGGTTTGTTTAATGTAATCGTTATGATACCGCCGGGAGAATCAGTACGACATTCAATTTTTCGATAGTTTTCTTCAGATTGTTTTTCGTAGGCCCAGTATACTTTTTTAACACTAGATTGTTTTTCTAACCATTGTGCCAAGGCTATTGTGTTTTGATTAATTATTTTGATTGTTTCCTTATAGTTAGATACTTCATGGGCTAATCTTTCTAAATCTCTAATGTACGGTGAGAGGGTAAATTTTGGAATTTCATTCTTTAAATCTTCATAGAATTGTGACTCTTTATTGAACACCAATGCACCACCCATTACGTCACCTTCATTAGCCGCATATTTTGTTAAACTATTTATCACCAAATCAGAGTGGGGTAGAATATTGATGTTAAAGGGAGTTACCATTGTAGGATCAGTTAAAAATACTGCACCATATTTTTTTGTTAACTGAAAAATTTTATTAATATCGCAAGTTTGCATTAACGGATTCGTCGGTGTTTCTGTGATAATACCGGCAATTCTTTCACCCTGTTTTGCAAATATTTTTTCAAGTCCATCATAATCTAAAACATCGTAGTGGATAATTACTTTTTGATCTGCACCACAAAATTTTTCCAGAACTTTTGATGTATCAACATAGAGCCAACCAAATTGTATCCATATAGTTTTATTATTTCTTTTCTGTATTTTATTTATACTTTTAAATGCTGCATAAAAAGCGTTGGCCCCGTTATTGGTTAAGATAATATTTCTAGTGTCAGTTCCAGAATAGAAATTTGCTAATGTTTTTTTAATCTGTTGATCAGAGTCACCTTTGAAAATTTCTTCTCCTTGTTTTGAAGAAATTATATTTTCCTTAAATAGTAAATCCTCTGCATGTCTTGAACTAATACAACTCCCGGTATGTTGTAAGTAAGCTTTTGCTTTAATTAATAATGCATTAACATTGGGAACAGCAACAATTACGTAATCAAATTCTTCTTCGATTTTGATACTATCACTGTTTAAATATTCTACCAAATCATCGGCAGACTGCATTGATCTTAACAGGTAGATATGGAAATCATCTAAGCCTCGAGATTTTTTTATAAAATCCGCATAACGCTCCACATATTCATGAATGACAAACCTTGGGTACCCCGATTTTATTTTCTCCATTACATCGGGTCTTTTTTCCTCATAGCCGATAACATCGTCCATAGTCGGTAAACTGCAGACAACGCTATGAATACTATCAGGAATTTTTTTACCTGTAGGATAATGGCGAAATTGGGTCATGGAATTTCTAATTTAGATTTGTATCTCGTTCTGAATTATTTGCTCCAGAGTTTGACGTTTTCGTATCAGTTTTAAATCTCCATTTTCGCATATTAATAATTCAGGTGCTTCAGGAAATGAATTATAATTCTTTGCGCACATTGATGAGCAATAAGCTCCCACACCTTCAATGATACAAATATCACCAATATCAGCTTCTGACAATTCTCGTGGTTCCAGACTGTCAGGTTCATTTTGTGCTGTTGTTATTAAGTCACCTGACTCACAACAATGTCCAACAACTATATAATTTCTGGAATTTCTGGATTCTTTTTCAGATAGAATAATAATCGGATGTTGAGCACCGTATAAAGCTGGTCGCATGATTTCCGTTAGACCGGTATTCAGTTTTAAAAATGAGTAGCCGTTATTACCAGTTGTCACAATATCTTTAACCGTAGTTAAAAGTGAGCATGCATTTGCTACTAAAAATGTCCCGGGCTCGATTTCTAAATGGATTTTTCGTCCTGACTCTTGATGAAAAACAGATAAGGCATCACGGATTGATTTGCCAATATTTTTTAGATTTGTCTGCGGTTCATCACTCATCCTGGCAACTTTGAACCCGCCGCCCAAATTCAAATATGTGGCATCAGGAAAATGGCGTAACAGATCAATACTCGATTTAGCTACTTCTTCCCAAACTTTAGGATCACTGCCTGAGCCGATATGAGTATGAATTCGGACAACTTTTAATTTATATTTTTCAATTAATAATTTTGCTTCAGAAATCTGTTCATGCCAAATCCCAAAACTGGATGAGGGACCACCAACATTTGTTTTTTTCGATCCTCCCGATCCAACGCCCGGATTTATTCTGAGTCCAAAACTTTCTTCTGGAAAAACTTTGCCAAATTTTTCTATCATTGAAAGCGAACAGGCGTTGAAATGGATTCCTTTTTCAAAGAGATCCACAAAATCTTCAGGAAACTCCTGACTGCTCAGGGAAATTTTTTCTGGAGAAATTCCTGCTCGTATTGCTCGGTGAACTTCAAAACCTGAACTAGCATCGATGTGTATACCATCCTTATCAAATAATCTGAGAATTGAGGCATTCGAACACGCCTTCATTGCATATCTAACAGTCAGTCCAAATTTATTTGGAAAGGATAATGCGGATGAAGCATTTTTTTTAAGTGCAGATTCACTATAGACATACGCTGGTGATCCAAAATTTTCCCTGATTTCGCTCGCTTTGTTTTTCGTTAAAAAATTTAATGTTTCCATGATGACAATTCGATTAACCCAAAAAGCTAAACTATAATAAAGCAATCAAAATTGATTGCCTATTCATTTTGAATAAACTGTAGTCAAAATATTGTTTTAATACTCATTCTCAGATTTACGCGGATTATTAAAATACGGTGTCAGTTGGAAATAATTCACAGGCTGTCGAATATTAGATTTTCATTTGGATACTGAATAACCTACTAATACAATTTAAGAGAAAATCTAATTAATAAGCGTAATCTGTGGATAAAGCTTGATTCAAAAATCGAAGACAGAGTAAGTATCTTTTAATTTATTAACTTCTATAAAATGAGTAACAACGAAAATACTAACTCTCAAAAACTTTATTCAGTAAGCGATTTAAGCTATCAGTTGAAATGGGAAGATTTGGATGAAAAATTCCTTAAATCTCAGATTAATGTAGCTAAAGAAGAAGATCTTGAAGGTATTGGTCTCGACAATCACTTTTTGAAAAATATTGAAAAATTTTCAGGAGATATTACTTCGAATTTATTGCAAAGTAAGAATGATGAAAAAGCTGTGCTCAAATCTCGTTCTGACATGATTGTTTGCGGCTTGAAATTAGTTCCAATAATTTTAGATGCCTATGGATTTGGCTGTAAATTTAAACCTGCTACTAACGATGGTGATAGAGTAATTGCCAATACTGAACTCGGAACTATTTTAGGATCGGGTAATATAATTTTAACGGCCGAGAGAATCATCTTAAATTTTTTACAGCATTTATCTGGTATCGCCAGTCTAACTTCAGATTTTATCAGTACCTTGGATTCGATTAATACTCGTTTACTTGATACCAGAAAAACAACTCCTGGGATGAGAGCATTGGAGAAATATGCGGTATCATGCGGTGGAGGATGGAACCACCGTTATGGTTTGTTTGATAGAATTATGCTAAAAGATAACCATTTGGCTAATTTAAATAAAACTACAGCTAATGGTTGTATTAATGATGAAAATTTAACTAACCTGATAAAAAAATATCGTTCCACTTATCCAGGCATCCCTATCGAAGTTGAAGTAGATAACATTGAGCAAATTGATTCTGTTATTACTTCAGGTATTGATATCATTCTTCTCGATAATTTTATTCAATCAGAATTAGAGATCGCTGTTAAAAAAATAGACAACAGAGTCGTGACAGAAGCAAGTGGTGGAATTACATTAGAAAATATTTCCAGTTTGAAAAATATTGGTTTGGATTTTATTTCAACGGGTGCGTTAGTTCATCAAAGCCAGTGGAAGGATATTGGCCTTGATTGGCTATAGGTTTCAAAATCATTTTGTTAGCCTGTGTACTTGACAATATTTGACCATTGGCATTATTATAGGTCTATTAAATCCTATTTTAAAAACTGATGTCGATTCACAACGTAAGTATTACAGAGCACGACGACTCATTTATCGAGAATAATGTAAGATCCGGCCGATTCGACAATGTAAGCGAAGTATTTCGGGCGGGATTGCATCTTTTACAACAACAAGATAAAGAAACAAAACTTGAATGTTTATGTAAAGCGGCAGAGATTGGATTTAGGCAATTAGACAAAGGTGAAGCTGTAATTGTAGCTGATAGTAAATTAGAAGAATATATTACTGCCCTTGGCCAAAAATCTACTGAAGAAGCGAAGAACCTTTAAGTTATGTGGCAGCATTTCATTTCTCCTGCTGCAGAACAGGATATAATTGATATATTATGTTGGTCGGAACTGATTTTCGGTGAAAAGGGAAAAAAACCGCGACACATTATCCTCTATCGAAAAATGGATAAAAAGGAATTGGAGATTGCTCGTTTCCTGCATGACAGCATGGATTTAGTTAGACACCTTCCAGAAATTTATTTGCATTAATATCGGAGTAAGCATTTATCAATGGTCATTAATATTTCCATCTTAAAATCATTATTGTCTAGTCCGACAGAATATATTTCAGGTGCAAATTTGGCAACCGAGTTAAATATTTCCAGAGTAGGAATTTGGAATCGATTGGAAAAATTAAAGCAGCAGGGGTTTGAGTTTGAAGCTATTCGACATCGTGGCTACAAAATAGTTAAAGAACCTGAAGCTATTCATCTACAACTTATATGTGCTTATCTTGAGTTGGATAAAACAAATGTTTCAGTTAAGCACTTTGAAGATTTAGATAGCACAAACAGTGAAGCTGAGAGACAAATCTCACTGGGTTTAAATACACCGTTTGTTGTCATTGCTTCCTCGCAGAATAAGGGCAGGGGCCGTATGGGGCGAACCTGGCACAGTCCGCAAAATGGTAATTGTTATTTAAGTTTCGCTTTTTGTCCGAACTTACCACCGGATCGCATGAACTCAATTACGCTTTGGATGGGTGTTGCGATCTGTCAGTTTATAAATGATCACTGCCAATTGAATGCAAAAGTTAAATGGCCGAATGATATAATTATTAATAATAAAAAAGTGGGTGGCATGTTAACTGAAGCTCGAATCGATTCTGACCATACTCGGGATTTAATTATTGGAATTGGCATTAATTTAAACAGTGATTGTTCGAACTGGCCTGAAGAATTATCACAGCGTGCAACTTCATTGTCAGAAGTAAAAGGAAGCAATTTTTCAATCAATCAATTTGCCTCAAAATTGATCCAATGTGGGCTGAAGGCTTATGCTGATTTTAGTAGTGATAACTGTCAGGAGGAATTTACTAAACTATGGCAGCGTTATGATATTTTAAAAGGTAAAGAAGTTGTCGCGGAACATTTTGAAAAAACAATCACTGGTATCGCAAATGGCATTGATGAGACTGGGGCGTTATTGATAAAAGTGTCCTCAGGTAAAGTAGTTGCAGTAAGAGCTGGGGAGGTTTCATTGTCAAAAGGCGGTTATACTAAATAATAGGTAGTGGTATTTTTCTCATCGGGGTGGGACTTGATTTTTTGAAAATAATAATGTTTTGTATTTGACCCAATGTCTCGTTTTTTGCGCTGATGGCACTACAAATTATAACCCAGTACAAAGCGCTGGATATTGGTGAACCCCCAACAGGGTTCAGCCTGAAGGGCTGATCCAATTCCCAATATGATAACGATCACGAAACCTTTCTTAGTCTCATGTAAAATAGTTGTGAAATGACTCTTGACACTTCACACCGTGTGCTTCATTTAATTCATAAATCATGATTTTGCTTAAATGGTGACGCTACCAACAATAGGGTGATCGTTTTTGGGTTTAATGGGCGTCCGTATTTAATGTCGGCACTGGTCTCTCTGCCGTTGTGAATCTCTACAGCGTTGGTTCAGTAGAGAATAGTTTTGGCTCATCCGGAACCGGTTACTTATCACGTATTAATAATTTGAGTCTATGGGGTGTCGATCATAACTCCGGAGCCATAGGTTATAAAAATGGTGACCGAGTCATTGACACATTATTTAATGCTGTCTCAGTGACTCAGTGTTTTTTTTTTGAGATAACTGGTTTGTTGAAGTAACCACATTGACCTCTTCAATGTAGGTAGTTACCTTTGTTTTAATTTTGATCTCATTTCTCAGACCATGTTTAATTATCCATTTGGTTTCTTTAGTAGCGTTGATTTGCCACTTTTTAATAACAGCTTTTCGGATTGAGGATCGGTGACACAACCTTAATGTTATCAGATACCTGTACAGAAATGGGCAAAGTCCCTTCTCAGAATCAGGCATTTTATGTATATTTTGATGATGCTGAAGCAACACAGGCAAAAGCAGTTGCGGCAGGATTTGAAGAATTGCAGCCGGTGCAAGAAATGTTCTGGGGCGACAAAATGGGAGTGGTGAAAGATAAATTTGGTTACACCTGGAATATTGCTACGCACGTCAAAGAAGTTTCAGCTGAAGAGATGGCTGAAGCCATGAAACAAATGGCGAGTGCAGGATAATTCCTGAGAATCCCAGTTTAGCAACTAAAAGTTAAATTTCGGTGGGCGTTTGTCTTGGAAATGAGATCATATCTAGTCGAACGCTCAACCCGATTATAGAAATCCATTATATTTTAGGCATATTATACTTTTTTTCCTTACTGTGGATGAATAAGTTGCATTTAAAGATTTATGTAACAATCGTTTTATTTATGGAATTTACGTTGTTTATAATTAATATTACTATGAAAATAAACTTGTTGTCTACCATCGGCCGAAAAGTAATAATTGCTACAATTCTTACTTCATTATTTTTAAGTTCAACAATATTAAACGCGATCAGTATCAGGCACGATGTTGCTGAGTCTAATTATTTTAATTTGGCAGCCCCATACGATGCTGTGGGCAGACTTTCATGGTCAACTGCTATTGGAACAGCAACACTTGTAAGTCCAACAAAAATTCTTACAGCCGCTCATAACGTAGATAATGATATTGATGGAGTTTTAGATGATACATTGGCCAACTATCAATTTTTAACAGGAACAGATGTTGATACAGCGACTAACACATTAAGTAGTTTTGCATCTATTGTTATTAACCCTAATTGGATTACTTCTACTGGATCGGCACAATACGACATGGCGGTAATCACTCTTTCAACTCCTTTTGGAGGTATCACACCTATGTCTGTATCAATACAAAATCCTGTTGGCCAAGTTGGAATAACTGTTGGTTATGGGGGAAATGGAAATGGACAGACGTTTGCAGATGGTCTTGATGGATTACGTAGAGCTGCTAATAACCAGATTGATTTTGTAGGTACTGAGTCAGGTGCGTTTACAGCTCAGACGGATTTTGACAGTCCGGCAGGTGATACAAATACTTATGGTTCATCCGTAGCATTGGCATTCGAAGGAACTACAGCAGGCGGTGATAGTGGCGGACCCTTACTAGCAGATTTTGGATCAGGGTATTCTATTGTTGGAGTATTAAATGCTGGATTTAATCCCACTGGTAGTGGAAATGCTTCTGAATATGGTGATGTTTCAATCTGGGCGTCAATACTGGACTCAGATAATCAAAATTTCTTAACGGCAAATGGAATAACATTGGTACCAGAGCCTGCTACCTATGCTATTATTTCTGGCATTGTAATGTTGTTGATTACTGCTGTTAGAAGAAGAAGATAAATTAGTTCAGATTATTGTCTTTTTAACAGATATATATATCATCTGTTGTCTAATCGGGTGCTACAATTGCATTATTGAGTATTTAATTACTCAATTTGAAAAGTGCATAAAATTGTATTTAAATATCTTTTATTTGCATTTTGCAGTGAAATGACTATGAGCAATGCTTTTTAATTAATTTAACAGGATTGAAAGAGAAATTTTCGAAAAATGAAACAGTATACTTTAGAAGTGCATTCAAGAGAGGATAAAGGCAGCGGTGTCGCTAATAGGTTGCGGAGAGCAGGTAATATTCCAGCTGTGGCTTATGGAGTGTCAGGGACGCGCAAGCTCGCTGTCAATCAGGTAGATTTTAGAAAACTTTGGGTCAAAGTTGCAGGGGCTACCGCGATCATTGAAATCAATGACGATAAGAAAGAAAAAACATTGTCTATCATACAAGATGTTCAACGTGATCCTTTAACAGATCAAATTTTACATATTGATTTTCATGAAGTTGAAAGTGATAAAAAAATGCATGCCAGTGTAACTATCCATGTATTTGGTGAATCAGTTGGTGTAAAGAACGAAAATGGATTTTTAGACATACAATCACATGAAGTTGAAGTAAATTGTTTACCACAAAACCTACCGGAATTTATTGAGATTGATGTGAGTGATCTTCATGCAGGGCAAGCTATCCATATTAAAGATTTAATTAAACTTGATGGTGTTGATTATTTAAATAATCCAGAAGATGTAATTGTTTCATGTATCGGAAAATCAATTGATATAGAAGAAGAATCTGATAAGGCAGATGACGTTGATGTCATTAATGAAGACGCCACCAAGTCTTAAATAATCTGAATTAATTTGATCTTGTTTGCTGATTTTATGCCCTAATTTTATGATAAATTTGATTATGGCTATTTCAGTAATTGTCGGCTTGGGTAATCCCGGTGATCAATATAAAGATACGCGACATAATGTCGGATTTAAAGTGATCGAAGCATTTGGCAGCACTCATTCTGCTCAATGGAAGGATGAAAGTCGATTTCAGTCTTCCATTGCAAAAATTCAAATTAACGAGCAACCTTTATTTTTGATCAAACCGCAAACTTACATGAATCTCAGTGGTGTTGCGCTCCTGAAATTCTCGCAATATTATAAGATTGAGCCGTCGGAATTTATGGTAATTTATGATGAGGTTAACATAAATTTGGGGCAAATAAAATTAACAGTCAACGGAAGTGCAGGTGGCCATAACGGTATTGAAAATATTTTACAAAATTTAGGAGATGGATTTACAAGATTTCGAATTGGAATCGGACCAAAATATCCACCGCAACTTGAAATAAGTAATTATGTACTTGGAAAATTTCTTAAACCTGAAGTTAATATTGTGAATAAAAAAATGAAAGATTTTGTTGATGGATTAAAGCTGGTGATTGACAGTGGATCAGTACTTGCCATGAATCAGTTAAATAGAAAAGAAATTAATTATGACACAGATAGCAGAAAAGAAGAAATATAAAGCAATGTTTATTCTTGATACCAGAGGGTATGAAGATGGTATTGAGACCATTATTGATCGTGTTAATGCGGCAATAAAAAAAGTTGGCGGAGGTTCAGAAAACGTCGATAATTTAGGTAGAATGGATTTTGTCCGAATTACTGATAAAAATCATCCAGGTGATTTCTATATTCAAATTCTGATAGATGGTCCGGTTAGTTTAGTTCAGGATTTAAATAATGAATTACACTTGGACAAACAAATTAAACGAATATTTATAACTGAAGAAAAATAGGTTGGACTATGGGATATTTAAATAGAGTGATTTTGATGGGGAATTTAACACGTGACCCGGATTTAAGAGTAACTTCTAACGGTAATTCGATTTGTAAAATTAGTATAGCGCTAAATAGATCTTATAAATTACAGGATGGAACAACACGTGAAGAAACGACATTTGTGGATGTCGATGTTTTTGGTAAACAAGCTGAAGTTGTATCAAAATATTTCAATAAAGGAAAACCAATTTTATTGGAAGGTAGATTACGCTTCGACACATGGGAAACCAATAATGGCGAAAAAAGAAGTAAGCTCAATGTTGTTATGGAAAACTTTCAGTTTGTTGGAGGACGTTCAGAATCTGATGAAGGACCTGGCAATAATTTCGACCAGTCATCACCACCGAGAAGGGAATCAAAAACACCACCTAGTCAAGTAGCATCAAATACTGAAATTGATGATGATGATGTGCCTTTTTGATCAGTTAAATCTTACAATAGTTATAAAACATCGAAAACTTTAAAATATGGCAACTACAGAAATATTATTAATTAAACCGTTGGAAAATCTTGGCAATGAAGGTGATCAGGTGAAAGTGCGTTCAGGTTATGCTCGTAATTATTTACTACCTAAAAAAATAGGCATTCCAATGACTAACGCTAACAAAAAACAAATTGAAGCTCTTCAAATTGCAAAAGATAAGAGAATAAGTGCTGAGTTGAATAATGCAAATGAAACGCTGGAGAAACTCAAAAATTTAAAAATTACGCTAGCAGTTAAAACAGGACCAGGTGGAAAAGTTTTTGGCTCAGTTACTTCCCATTTTATTACAGAAAAAATTAAGGAATTAGGTGTTGAATTAGATAAAAAACAAGTTCCACATTTTAGCCCTGTGAAAGCGTTAGGCAAGCATACTGCATTAATAAGATTACATTCTGATGTGAAACACGAAATTGAATTTGAAGTTGTTTCAGAAAACCTAATTGTGGAATAGAGATAAAGCGTGTTATTAAAAACGGTGCCGAAAGGAAAAAACTATGCCAGCTACTAAGGCAGCGAACACTATCTCAAATGACAAAAACACCTATTTAGGTGATAGAGCAAGTTCTAGAAATAAAGTTAATATACTTGATAGAGTTTTACCTCACAATATTGATGCAGAGGAGGGATTAATTGCAAGTTGTATTCTTGATTCAGGACAAGAAGTAGTCTCGTGGTGTATGGAATCACATATAACCGCGGAGTCATTTTATAAACCTGTTCATCAAATTATTTATCAAGCTATAGTTGATTTATTTAACACCGGTTCTGGCGTTGACGAAATTATTTTGTGTGATCACTTGCAAAACAAAAAACAGCTGGATGAAATAGGCGGTTACTCAACTGTTACTCGAATTTCCAATCGAATTGAGACTACAGCTCATGCTAAATACTGGTTGGAGATTGTACGTGAAAAATATATGACACGCAGGTTAATAAGTACCTCAACTGGCATAATTGACAAATGTTATCATTCAGAAGACAGTCTTGATCATTTACTGGAAAGTGTTGAGCAGGAAATATTTCAAATTAGCCAGGACAGAGTTTCTGATTTTGCCCAACAAATTGAAAAACCAATAGATTCCGCCGTAAATATAGTTAATTCCATGCTACAGAGGAAAGGTGAGTTAACCGGCGTGCCTAGTGGATTTACAGATCTTGATCGAATGACTTTTGGGTTTCATAGACAGGAAATGATAGTTTTAGCTGCGCGCCCATCCATGGGTAAAACATCATTGGCAATGAATATTGCAGAATTTGCGGTATTAAATAATAGAAGCAATGCACAACCAATACCAACGTTAGTATTTAGTTTGGAAATGAGTTCTGAACAGTTGGCGCTAAGATTGCTTTGTTGTCGAAGCAGAGTAAATATGCAGCGTTTGAAAGAAGGCTTTATTCCAAAGCAGGGTGGGGGAAAGGCATTGGCAAAAGCTGCAAAGGAGTTGAAAGGAGCCCCACTTTGGATTGATGATTCAGGACACTTAACAATTTTGGAATTACGTGCTAAAGCAAGACGATTGAAATCAAAAGTCGATATAGGATTGATCGTAATTGATTACCTGCAGTTAATTTCCGGAACGGATAATCGAACCGGGAGAGAACAGCAAATTTCTGAAATATCAAGAGGCATAAAAGCTATGGCAAAAGAATTGAATGTTCCAATAATTGTGCTCAGTCAATTAAACCGTGAATCAGAAAGAGAAAAGAGAGCACCGCGCTTATCTGATCTTAGAGAATCGGGTAGTATTGAGCAGGATGCAGACGTAGTTTTATTGCTTGCAAAACGTGGTGAAAAGGATGAGGGTTCTCAAAGTTCTTATGATTCGAGTACGCGTGATTTAATAATTGCCAAGCAACGAAACGGACCAGTTGGTGATGTTACTTTAACTTTTATAACTGAATACACTAGATTTGAAAACTACACACAGCACAAAACGGATTAGTTGAATGAATAAGATAAGTCTGATCAGTTTTAAAATATTTTTATTACTAATTATTATTGGTAGTTCAGCTTTTGCCAATGACAAAAATTTATATGCGGCAAATACTGAACGCAACAATTGGGAGGATACATTTGCAGCTGAGGTAGAAAGAGATGATTGGGATGAATCATTATTTGCTGTAAAGTCCAGAGCTAAACGCAATAAGCCCAAAACAGCAGAGGGTCCAAGAGTTAATCTAATTGAAATAGAATACAAGGGTCTGCAAAACGTCAGTGAGCAGGTTATTCTTTCTCACATAAATATCAGACGGGGGAGACCACTTAGTCAAAATGCAATTGAAGATTCAATTCAAAAATTAAATGACACAAATTTATTTGAATCTATCGATGTTAAAACTGAGATTAATGGTGATGACGTTGAATTAAAATTTATAGTTGAGCCACGTTATCGAATATCGAGTATCAGTTTTAATGGAAATGACAAAATGTCTGATAGAAGATTATTTACAAAGATTGATTCTAAGAAAAATAATTTTCTCGATGAAAAATTGATTAAAAAAGATCGAGATGCCATATATGAGTATTATTTGAAAAATCGATTTTCAGATTCAGAAATATATTATGACATTGAAAGAGATTCAAAAACTGGATTTGGCACAGTAGTTTTCAATATATCTGAAGGACCGAAACTGCGAATAGTTAAAATAAAATTTAATGGAAACAAGATTATTTCATCCAAAAAATTAAGAAAGGTTTTAAAAACAAAACAACAAAATACTTTTTCCTGGTTTACGGGTGCGGGTAAGTTTAATGAAGATAAATTTAGAGAAGATATAAGAAAATTACGTGAGCATTATACTGAAAAAGGATTTTTAGATATCAATATTTCTGAGCCAAATATTAAACTCGATTATCCAACCGAAAATACGATTTTAATAAATATAAAAATTAGTGAAGGTAAAAAGTATCATGTCGGTAACGTTAATTTTGAAGGGAACCTCAGGCATTCATATCAGGATATATTTGCTAAATTATCATTAAAACCCGGTGAAACTTTTGTGCCAAGTAAACTGGGCAAAGATATTACAGCCATTAGTGATTTATATGGCAGAGAAGGATATTTGGATACAAGGGTAACAGTTGATAGAAGACCCAATGTAACTTCCGGGGACATGGACTTAAGTTATCAAATTGTTGAAAATGGAAAATTTCAAGTGGAGTCAATTAGAATTGAAGGAAATACCAAAACTAAAAGTACGGTAATTATTCGAGAATTAGCACTTGCACCTGGAGATATTTTTGATTCGGTTAGGATGCGCAACAGTGAGGCCCGTCTCAGAAACACGCGATTTTTTGATCAAGTTAATTTATCTTCAGAAGTTACAAATGTACCAACGCGCAGGAATTTAAAATTAAGTGTGTCTGAAGCGCGTACCGGTAATTTTACATTTGGGGCTGGGTTCAGTTCGCTTGAGAATGGATTATTTTTTGCAGAACTTACCCAAGGTAATTTTGATTTGTTTAATTGGCGTTCATTTTTTCAGGGTGATGGACAGAAATTTAGATTGAGGTTTCAACTTGGTAGTCGCTCAAATGAAATAGTACTGGCATTTGAAGAACCTTGGCTGTTTGAAAAAGAGCTTGCATTTGGGTTTGAGATATTCCGTAGAGAAACAGATTTTGTGAGTAGTTTATATGACGAGTTACGTGCTGGATTCGAATTGTATTTAAGAAAACGTATCGTTGGTCTTTGGGAAGGGCGGTTATCATATCGTTTTGAAAATGTGGATATTGTTGATGTGGACGCGTCTGCACCAGACGTGATTAATAATGAGGAGGGCAAACGATCAGTCTCTAAGGTTGGCTTTTCATTACTTAGAGATACGCGAGATAGTATACTCTATCCGACCCGTGGAAACAGAATTTCTATATTAAATGAATTAGCTGGTTTAGGTGGTGACACTAAATATTACCGATTTGAAACTAGAGCCTCTCAGCATTATCCGACATTTAAATTTGCCGGCCAGGTTATTTCCTTTTTAGGGCGAATAGGAACTATTATTGGCTATGATAATTCAGAGGTACCGTTTTTTGATAAACAGTTTCTTGGAGGTCCTAATTCATTAAGAGGTTTTGATTTTAGGGAAGTCGGTCCCAAAGATCCAACTACTGAGGAACCAATTGGTGGGAATTCTTATGGCTTTGCCAGTGTAGAGTATACATTCAAGATTGCTGAACCTCTACGTATAGCATTTTTTTATGATTGGGGGTTTGTTAATAAGGATGAAATTGATTTTGATACTTCAGATTATAACTCAAATTGGGGGATTGGATTTAGAATATTAGTTTTAGGAAGTCCCATGCGGCTTGACTTTGGTATTCCTATTACTACCGACAGTTTTAATGATAATGACGGAAATGAATTTAATTTTTCATTTGGAACAAGATTTTGATTTGATTTACTAGTAAATACCAATTAATCCATTTTAATAAATATTATGAAAAAATATATTACTACAATTATACTCTTAATGTTAATTAAGTCTTTCAGTTTTGCTGAAGGTCATAAGATAGTTACAGTTGATATGGAAAAACTGTATGTCAGTTATTACAAAACTAAGGAGGCTGAAGAAAAAATTAAAACTAGTTTTGATAAAGCTCGTGAACAAAATGAATTGCTAGTTAAGGAACATCAGGAGTTGTTAGAGAAGTTTAATGAAATTAATGAAAAAGCCAATAATCCTTTAAGAAGTAGTGAAGCACGTGAGGATGCAACTGAAGAAGCTAAGGCGGCATTTAAAGTTTTGAGAGAAAAAGAACAAGCTGTAAAAGAATTTCAGGTTACCACTCAGCAATCACTCATGCAAAGACAAAAAAATCACAGAGATTTAATGCTTGAGGAAATAAAAGAAGTTGTGCTTAAGCATTCCAGAAAAAGAAATGCAGCAATAGTCTTAGATACAAATGGGAAAACGCATATTGGAATATCTAATGTAATTTATACAGATCCAGAATGGGATATCACAGAATCAGTCATTACAGATTTAAATAAAAACGCACCTGCTACAAAAGAATAAATTAAACTATCAAGTTTAATATAAATCCTACATCTTTAATATCATTTAAAGTTTAAGATGATGATTCTTACTTTCTGTAATTATAAGGTCATGTAGTCTGCTAGGCATGCACAGCTCAGATTTATCAAAAAAAATTGTAATTACCGGTGTGACTAGGGGCTTAGGACGTGCTCTTGTCAGTAAGTTTATTGATTTGGGACATTCTGTATATGGTTGTGGAAGAAATGAATCTATAATATCAAATTTAAATAAACAATTTGGGCCACCTCATTTATTTTGTGCGGTTGATGTCGTTGATTTTTATAAGGTATCAAAGTGGACTGAACTAATATTAAATGATTTTGGGTTACCTGATATTTTGATAAACAACGCTGCTATAATCAATACTGACGCCCCACTATGGGAAATATCAGCAGAAGAATATTCCGGTATAATCGATGTGAATATTAAAGGTGTTGCAAATGTCATGCGGGCTTTTTTACCGACATTAGTAAAAAATAGGGTGGGTAAAATTATTAATTTTAGTTCTGGAGCAGGTAAAGTTGCGTATCCCAATATTTCAATATATTGTGCCACAAAATTTGCTGTTGAAGGCATGACCCAGGCAGTTGCTCAGGAATTGCCATCTGGTATGATTGCAGTGCCGTTATCACCAGGTATTATAAATACTGATATGTTACGTTCACATTATGGAGAACGAGCAGATGAATATCAAAGTCCTGATGTGTGGGTTGAAAAAGCAGCACAATTTATTTTAGATATTGGGATTAAAGATAATGGAAAATCTTTGATTATATCCTGATTAAACTAATAACCCAAATAAATTTTTGCAATTTTGTCTGTACTGCCCGGTGCAATTTATAGTATTTGGCACAATATACCAAGAGCTCAGCTCAATACCTTTTGGTCTGTTAGAAGTGATAAACAAATATTAAAATGAGCTAGTCGTTAGACTTGAGTTTGTTTATATTTATTGGTTTAGGCAAATCTTCTGCTCTGATCTGTGAAGTATTATTTTCAGTATCAGAAATTGGACTTTTGGTTTTTAATTCAATTGTAAATAAAAAAGTACTACCTTCACCAATGGTACTGTTTAACCATATTTTTCCATTCATTAGTTTTACTAATGTTTTAGCAATCGATAATCCCAAACCAGATCCTGACTCTTCCATCCTTTTATTACTTTGATTTTTGAAAAATGGTTTAAAGATATTTTGTTGTTCATCTATTGGTATCCCATTACCAGTATCACTAACTGAAAATAATAAGTTAACGCTATCATCAGTGTCGTGATTTTGTAAAAGTGTTTGATTCTTATCCCTTTTAACCTCAATTGTAACAAACCCTTTTTCTGTAAAGTTAACTGCATTGCTGACTAAATTAACAAGAATTTCCCATAAACGAGCTGAATCACCAAAGAGAGATTCCGTTAAATTACTTTCTATGGAATAGTTTATATTTAAATTTTTTCTCGTTGTAGTCGGTTTGAAATTATCAATGATCGATTTGAGAATATTTTCTAAATCTATTTGTTCATTTTTTAATACAATATTTCCAGATTCAAATTTAGCGAGATCGAGGACATTATTTAATATTCCGAGTAAGACATCACCATTTTTATGTATAATTTCAATGTACTCTTTATATTCACCGTCTAAAGGTGCATCCTGCAAGAGGTCACTAAATCCCATAATACTCTGTATTGGAATTCGGATCTCGTGACTTAACTTGGCTAAGTATGAATTTTTGGATCTATTAGATTGATCAACGACATCAAATTGTTCCTGAGATAATTTAATATCTGTATTCAGTTTGTGATTTAAGTCGTTATTTTTCTGGCTTTCAGCCTGCAGTTTTAAATCACGTTTTTTAATATCAGTGATATCATAGTATTGCTCTATTCTGCCGCCAGCTAGTTGTCCATTTAGTATTGGGCGACTTTGATGCTCAAGCCATCTTTCTTCCCTGTTTTCAGTTGATGGAATATGACATTGAAAACACTCAAAGTATGAATTACTGAGGTAAGACTCTGTCATCTTGCGGACTATTTCATCAGGATTTTCAAAAATATTTTTAATTCGACTATTTAATAACGTTTCTTTATCCTTACCTATTAACTCATTTAGGTTTAAGTCAAAGTATAATGCAAATGCACGGTTAGCCCAGATTACTTTTTGATCTGCATCAACAACACATACTCCAATTGTTGCATTACTTAGAGCATCATCAACTAATGATTTATATGTATCATCATTTCCAAGATCAACATTGATGCATTTTTTTAATTCAGATATAGATTGTTCCAGCTCACTGACTTTAAGCTGAGCATTATCTAATTGATGCTGCAGACTATCTTTTATTTTGTTTTGGGTAATCATTTGTACTAAAATCTATAAATAAGCTAAACGGAATTAATTATGTAATATTAACTGTAATTCTTAATAGGTTTTATATAGGTGAAGTATTTAATTTTTCTATAAGCATTATTCCCTATTTCACGAATATAAACAATTTATTTATAAATTAAAGCAAAAAAACTAATTATATGTAAAATAAATCGATCATTAATGGTTTATAAATTTTAAGCCTAAATATTAACTAGTTGTTATTAATGAATAGTTTACGTAATTAATGTCGCTTTTAGCAGACGAATTTATTTAATCCGGAAATGGGGATTAATGAAATGATCCTCTAAAAATTATATAATTATATACATAATTCGACATTAATATTTATAAACAAAATAAATAAATCTTTTAAAAAAACTAATCTTTAGCCTGAGTAAAATAGGTATAGATATCATTATATTTTCTCCAACCTAATTTTTTTTAAAATTGAATTACATAAGGGCAATTAACTTAAATCCACTATTTAATTGATAGCTCTGTTTCCAGATCATTTATTCTTTGTAACACTACGTCTTTGTGAGCCAATGGATTATTGGCAGGTAATTTGGGATAAAGATTTCTATACCAGATAAGTGCTTTTCTTTTTTCTCCAATCTGACGCAATATTTCAGGATAAATTCTAGATACATAATAGGGTGCTCCGTTTTTCTCTGATGCCATACGATAATATTTAGCTCCCATTAGTTTATCATCAAGTCGGTTAATATACATAGATGCAATTTCTATATAAATAAGTGGTTCATTTGGATGAAACAAAAGTGCTTTTTCTAAAAATTTAATTCCATCTTTTGCTTGTTCATCCCATATACTTTGTTTTGTTAATTTAGGAATATTTTCGACACGGCCTATTAATTTTAATCTCCAGTTCGACATATCGTAACTGATTATTCTAGCGCCATTAATCCAGAAATATAAAGATTCAGGAACTAAATCAGTGGTGAGATATATAAATGTTTCAGTTGCCGGGAGATTGGATTTTTCCCAGTATATAGAATTCTTGATCCAAATAATGTCAGCTACTAAATTGCGCAAACCACCTAACATTCCAACAACTAGGCCAGTACTGAGTGGTTGATTTGTTTTTTTAACGCTTAAATCAATTCCTTGAGAATTTAAATCGAGCCATATTTTTCTTTCGAGCGGCCTGATAAATATGCCTAATATTAATAGTGAGAAGAATAAAATTAATATATTAAAATTAAGCTTTGTATACTGATATAAGATACTATTATTCATATTAGGAAAGGCCTAGATCTCTCTTCTTGAAAAGCAAATTGTTGCAATATATAAATAAGCTGATGAGTAAATTGTAGTATATAATAATAATTTAACCATCAGCATTAAACTAATTGTAGTGCTCGTAGCTCCGTGTTCTCCTAAGTTAAATATTTGAAAATTTGGGAATAAATAGCTAATCATTGCAACGAACCAGTTTAGAGGTATAAAATCAGTTGAGCTATAAGTAATTCTTGCAAGATATTGTAGTTGGCAAATTGTCAGTATTAAAAAAGAGGAAACAGTTGAAAATATTATCGTTTGAGAATAGCTCGAAACTAATATTGTAATAGCACAGATCATAACAAATTTAAGCCATTGAGCTATGGAATAGATAATTAAATTTGTGTAGTTGAGCAGTCTTTCATCTGCATAGAATGCAGTATTATTCAGTAGTAGTTTTGTTTCTCCAAATTTTAGTACAAGGATTAGAATTGATATCATAATTCCGGTGAACAATGCCAATAATATTATTATCCCTAAAAATTTTCCTAATATAAATTCTGACTTCCTTATTGGCTTAGCTAGTATTGTAATTGCATTGCGGTTTTCGATTTCACTAAAAAACAGTTGAGCTGATATTGTGATAGTTAGGATAGATCCAAAAAGCAAAATCGTTCCATATCCAAGATTGAATATAAAATTTATTTCAGAACTACCAAAATTTAATTCCCTTAAAAAATAGATACCAGTTATCATGCCGATTGAAATAAACAATATGGCATAAAAAATTTTTTGACGGATCGATTCCCTAAGACAATTTTCTGTGATTAAGTAAACACGTCTAATTGAGTTTAGCATAAATGTATTTTTATTCTGGTATTAGTAAATTATTTATCAGATGACAGATGATCTAAATAAATTTCTTCAAGTCGCTTAACTGGAGGGTTAATTATTTTTGAGGTCGTTTTAAAACTCTTTAAAAATTCATTTAATGGATCAATTAAATCATTATCAAAATTTTCAATAAGTAATGCTTTATTGTTTTTAGATTTTCTAAATACATTTAAGTTCTCTTCTGCGATTAGTTTTCCTTTGTTTAAGATAGCAACCCGATCGCAGATTAATTCTATCTCTGATAATAGGTGTGAACAAATTATAATTGTTTTACCCTCATTTTTTAAGTTTAACACAATGTTGGCAAAATCAATTGCTCCCACTGGATCTACGCCGGCTGTGGGCTCATCAAGAATAATTAGATCAGGGTTATGGATAATTGCCTGAGCCAGTCCAATTCTTTGTAGCATCCCTTTGGAGTATGTTTCTATTCTACGATTGGCAGCTTCTTTCAGCCCAACGTTATTTATAGTTGTTGAAATTAATTCATCCAAAGAGCTTTTATCAGATAAACAAATTTTTGCAGCTAGACGTACAAATTCTGTACCAGTCAAATAACGATAGAAACAGGGTGATTCAGGCAAGAATCCAACATTCCTGCGAGAAATTAACAATTTACTCGATTGACCAAAAATTTCGCATGATCCTGATGTTGGATGAAGGAGTCCTAGAATCAGTTTTAGTGTAGTACTTTTTCCGGAACCGTTTGGTCCGAGTAATCCATAAATTTGATTAGGTTCAATAGTTAAATTTAAATTATCAACCGCTCTAACTTTTAATCGTCGAATTCCTGAAGGATAGTCTTTAATAAGGTTTGTTATTTTAATAGCTGGAGTCGGCATCAATCTAATATTAGTAACTTATTTTAAAATCAGTATAGAGTTGAATATTAGCATCTTCTTCTTGCTCTACTTTTTTTATAAATGAACTCATCTGGTTTTCGATTTCCTTCTTGAATTTCAAAACCTCAATCTTATTTCCGGTAACATCGACTTTAACCCTACCATCGTTCAAATTTTTTACCGTGCCAGTTACTTCAAATCCCATAGCTATTCTCACTGTCTGATAACGAAACCCGACTCCCTGAACATGCCCTGAAAAAAAAATTGTAAGATGATAGTCAATATTATCCATAATTTATAAATTAGATATAAACCATCTAAATTTCAATATTACATATTTTTGTTCTATGTTAACAATTGATTTAAGAGAACATTGAGAAATCTTTGTGTCAGTAGCCTGTAAGGCTCATTGTAATTTATTTTTTATTAATTATTGATTATTTTTAGAATAATGACAGTGTATTCATATTAAATTTCTCACTAACCAAATTAATATTAAAAATGAGCAATTTTGATTTTGAAGGAACTTCCGGTAATGGAGACTGGGATGAAAGAAGTGAGCTATTCTGGGGTGAGGAAGATTGGCGGCTATACCTTAATCAACAAAATCGTGAAATTGCCAGATTCATAACACTTTACAGAAAATTAAACCAGTTTCCCAATCATCTGGATGATATTGCAAAACTAATGGGTTGGGATGTCATTAATTGGTCTAATCAGGATTGGATTGGTGAAGATATACCTGATCAATATACTGAATTAAATAGTCATGAAAACAATGATGAAAATGATGATTTTGATCCTTATACAATTCATCGTCATCCAGTGTTCATTGTAACTTCAGGAATATTTCATTGTTTAAAGAAAGAGGTTGAGCTCTTATTTCAAAGACGGACTATTCATCTAGAGTCTAAAATGGTTTGGAATTTATCTAATCACTTACAAAAGAGTGAAATAAATATTTTACATGCACTCCAGGCAATTGATATGGGCGATTTTGCTTTAGCAATCTGTCATTTGAAAATTTCATTATCTGAAATAAATGATATTTTAAACATCACCTGTAATAACAAATTTGATCAATCATCTGATGGGGAAAAATTTGTAACAGATATTCGACTCTGTTTATTTGATCTGCGCGAGATGGCTTTAAGAATAGTTGATGACTGTCGAGTTGAAATTAAAAATTTTGGACAAAATTTGGATTAATTTTTATTGACACTATTTTATTTAATTTAAATGAGATAGTGTAAAACAATGAAAAATTTAAAGTACAGACGCCTTATATATTTTATAACATTATTTACTGTTTCAAATGTTAATTTTGCTCAAAGTAAATTTGGATTATCCGGTAATACTCCAATAGGTCCATATCAGGAAATATTTAGTGGTTCATCTCAGGTTGATATCAACTTGTCAAATGCATCATTCTATCCGGAACAATCCGCTACACCTTGGAAAAAACAAATTTCAATAGATGCATCTCGCTCTGGTGGATTAAGTAATGGCAATACTTTTATTGTTGAAGAATCAATCAATTTTCTAACCGCTGATGGAGCTATTAGTAGCTATGAACTAACGGGATGGCAGATGGAACTGGAATTTATGACAGGTGATAATAATTCTTTTCAATTTAACTCTGCTGGCTTTTCTTTATTTAGTGGTGTCAGTAATTCCAGTGTTGATGTAACAAATAATATACTCACATTTTCCTTTGATCCGGTCACTATAAATGCGGACAATAAAAAGGGATTATTTATCAATGTTCCTATTATTTATTCAGGTGACACTAAAAGTAGCGGAAATCAAACATTCCACATAAATCAATTTGCTATTATTGATTCAAGTGCGATCCCCGAGCCTTCTATAATTCACCTATTTATAATCGGATCAATATTACTCATATGTTTTGAGGTCAGGAAAAAACTGTCTAAATAAATTTATTAAATTTAGATATGTATAGCCTTATTGTAAGCTGCTCCGCAAGCCTCAGCTAACGCTTCACTCATTGTTGGATGAGCATGGATTGTGTGATGGATTTCTTCAGCAGTGATCTCCGTATTCATTGCAAGCACATATTCTGCTATTAGTTCTGTTGCATTTGATCCAATTATGTGGGCTCCCAATATTTCACCATACTGTTCGCCAATTAATACTTTAACAAAACCGTCTTTGTGATTAACAGCTACTGCTTTCCCCGAAGCCATAAATGGAAACTTGCCTACACGATATGGTATGCCGCTTTCTTTTACTTGTGCTTCAGTTAATCCGACACTGGCAATTTGCGGTTGGCAGTAAGTACAACCTGGGAATTCTTTTACTCTTTTCGGTTCACTTTGATTGAAAATCCCGTTGACTGCCTGAAGTGCTTCATATGTCGCAACATGGGCTAACCATGGAGGTCCAATAATATCTCCGGCCGCAAATATTCCGTCAATATTTGTTTCGTATCGATCGTTTACTATTATGAAACCTTTTTCAGTTTCCAGTTTTATTTTATCAGATAAAAGCCCATTAGTATTTGCTACAACTCCTATTGCTAACAAAATACTCTCTGCTTCTATTGATTCAGTTTTCCCATTTTTTACCAAATCCAGTTTTACAGAATTTTTTTCTACACTAATATTTTCAACTGATGTGCTAACACTGACTTCAATACCTTGTTTTTTAAATGATCGGCTTAAAATTTTTGAGACCTCTTCATCTTCAACCGCAATAATTCTGGGTAGCATTTCAACTAATCTGACCTTACAACCGAATGAATTTAGAAAATAGGCAAACTCAACACCGATTGCACCCGCTCCAATAATAACTATAGATTCTGGTAGTTTTTTCATCACCAATGCCTCACGACTCGTCATTACACGTTCACCATCAACTTTTACATCGGGTAATGTTCTGGCCTTACATCCTGTGCTGATTAAAATATTTTCTGCATTTAATATTTTCCCCGTATGTTCACCGTCTTTAATTTCAATTGTTCCAGGATTTGTAATTTGTCCACAGCCTACAAAATAATCGACTTTATTTTTTTTGAATAAAAATTCTATGCCGCTTCCCATTTGATCAGAAACTTTCCTCGATCGCTCAATAACTTTAGAAAAATTAAAATCGACATTACTACTAGAAATTCCAAAATCATCGGAATGCTTGATCGACTGATAAAGCTCTGCAGCCTTCAGCAGTGCCTTTGAGGGAATACAACCCCAGTTTAAACAAGTACCACCGGCACGTTCTGCTTCGATACAAGCAACTTTTTTACCTAACTGTCCGGCTCTAATGGCTCCGGCATACCCGGCAGGTCCACCCCCAATAGCTATAAGATCATATTTTTCACTATCACTCATAATTTAAATCTTTTAACAGATATTATCAGCGGATCAATGATGATTTTTAAAATGCTTGAGTTTAATTCTGGATCGGGAATCTCTATTACTAATCTATTTGTTGTAGAATCTACGCTTGTCTGAGTAATTCTCTATTCTTATCATAGAATTTATACTGGTTCTGGAAAATAATTTCACAAAGTGATTTGAAAAAGTTATGAAGGCTCAAGTTACATAGATTACTTCGTCTAGCCGTCGTAGCAATAGGCTACTATGGCGGAGTAGGCTCGCGTTGCTCCTCGCAATGACAACGGTGTTTCCCGTTGTCATTGCGAATTCGACTTTAGTCGAATGTGGCAATCCATCTGACTTGGCTATTGGCTAAAATACAAACGGCTAGTTTAATACTGTCTGCTCTCTCAGTCAAATTGTTGTTGTCAAGTTTTCTGTTTGAGCGGAATCGTATTAAAAATACATTGAGAATAAATTATTCCACCATGATTAAAATAGTAGGTTCCGATTACTATCGGAAGCGCATCTGCGAACAAGCTTGGCTCCACAATATTGGCAATACGACGGATGATCCTGATTTTACATCGGGGTTCTCTACCACCCAAATGTCAAATTTAATATTAATTCAGTGCTCACCCGAATGCCCAAGTGCGTTCCACCCCCAAATTTTCACTTTGGCTTTCTGCTCGGTGGCAGATGGCAATTAATAATAATAAATAGAAATGTAATAATATGAATACGAAAATAGAAATGAATAAAATAACCAATGTAACAAAAAATCGGAAACAGATAATAAACAAACTGCATAAATATTCACAGGGTTCACAAAGCTTAATGGTGATGGCAGGTGTATTGGGTCAAACAGTAATCTGTTCTGCCAGCGTTCAAATACTAAATCTAGATGGACCAAATGTAGGTGAAACCTTGATTGCCGGGGGCGGCGGTACTGCAGGGGATCAGCCCATCTATCTTCTGGATTCATCTGCCTCATCATCGGACGCTCTAAACTTTGCGGGAAATTCTGCATCTGGCGGACGTGTTTTTATCAACGGGGCTAACGGTGCGAATATAATGAATATTGGATCAGGTAGTAACGGGGCTGCAATTATATATTACGCATTGGGGGAGTCGATTGATGGTTCCGCTGATAACTCGTCTGTGACTTACGGTTATACATTTGCTGGTGCTTTTGGGGGTGCACGCGGGGACTGGACTGTAGATAGACCGTCTGGTGCCATTGGATTTAAAAACGGAGATGGTGAATTTGGGTTTTTGAATGTTGATTGGGATGTATCCACTAAATCTTTAACTATTCTTGGAGGTAGTTATGAAGATTCTGGTGCTGCGATTACAGTAACGGCCGTCCCTGAACCAGCCGAATACGCAGCAGCACTCGGTCTTGGTGCTCTTGGCCTCGCATTCTATCGCCGTCGTCCTGAAAATAAAACCCGATTAAAGAATAAATGATTTGGATTACTGAATAATCAATAAATAAAGTTAGTCGAATTATTTTATAGTTACTAACGATATTTAACAAACCCCGGTATTTTTTATGCCGGGGTTTGTGTTTATTACCTCAATACTTAACTCCTAACACATTTAACAAGGAATTGTATCTGCTAGGTATAAATCTAATAAGATGTTTTTCGGTATCGGTATCAGTACATCTAGCCGTAGCCTATTGGCGAAGACTGTTGAAACGGCAATCGGTATCAGTACATCTAGCCGTAGCCTATTGGTGAAGACTGGTGAAACGGCTATCGGTATCGCTTTCGGATTATTCCCAATGTTAAATCGGAATACCGATACGGATAACCGAATGGCATTTCCATGTTGATAGCGATATTTTAAAATTATTTTTTGCTTCCGACTTTGACGGGTTGGAATTTATAATATTGTTTCTCCAGCCTAAATATCAATTACATCGTCATCTTTATACTGTATCGGTTTCCTGTCTCGAATCGGCGCATTTCTACTTTCGGTGGAATAAGTATTTACTTGAATTTTAGATTTCATCATAAATAATTTTGCAATCAGTGGTGTAAGACTGACTATCATCGCTCCCCATAATGCCGATGTAAATGATACTACGGTAAAGCCGGAAACAATTTCAGCAACCAACATAAATAGACACGCATTTATAAACCATAACCCCAATCCTAATGTGAGAATAACAAAGGGTAGGGCAAATAATACCAGAATTGGTTTAATCAATATATTCAAAATAGTTAGTATGATGACTACGAAAAAAAGAGTTGATGGTTGGTCGTAATGAATTCCAGAGGATGTGTGCGAAGCAATAATAACACCCAATGCAACAAGACCTGCATTGATGAATTTTGCTGAAAAACTGTTCTGTGATTGATTTATAGTCATATTATTCTGATTTCTTATCTCAGACTACTGTCGGCGAATCAAGTTCAGATAATCATAGTTTTTACAAGTTTGGTCGGGAAACATATCCTATACATCCCACTTGACTGACTTGGATGTAAAACGTAAAACGAATATTTAAGAATTTGTCTGTGAGCTCAGTTTAATGAACAAAAATCACTTTTGCATTGTGAAGTCCTGATCAAAGGAATTGTCTAACTATACTATCCTCACTAAACAGCGACCTTGCAATCAGCAGATTATTTTTATCCAGTCACCAATGAGCAGTAAAATTAACATACGTTCATTGTCTTTGGCAGATCTCATCGAAAGTATTACATCAATTGGAGAAAAGTCTTTCAGAGCAAAACAAATTTTTGAATGGTTATGGAAGAAAAATGTCGGATCGTTTGATGAGATGACAAGTTTGTCTAAGGAATTCCGAGATAAACTACTAACCACTTATATTATAGATAAAATTGTTTTAGCTGAGAAACAGATCAGTTCTGACAAAACTATAAAATGTGCATTTAGAACTCACGACGGTCATATTATTGAAGGTGTTCTGATTCCTGTCAAAAATCGAATGACTGCCTGCATATCATCACAAGTTGGTTGTAGTTTAGCTTGTAAATTTTGTGCGACTGGAAAACTGAAACGTCTACGGAATTTGAGCTTTAGCGAAATTTACGATCAAGCATTTATTATCAATCAAATTGCAACTGAGCATTACGACACACATCTATCAAATATTGTTTATATGGGAATGGGTGAGCCAATGTTGAATTATACTAACGTTAAAATCTCGGCTGAAATGATTTCATCTGAAGATGGCATGGCAATGTCACCAAAAAGAATAACCGTGTCCACAGCGGGTATTGCAAAAAATATTAAAAAATTAGGTGATGATGATGTTAAGTTTAACCTGGCTTTATCGCTGCATGCAGCACAAGACAATAAAAGGAGTAAAATTATGGAGATTAATAACTCCAATAATCTTGAAGCACTGGCTGAAGCTATTAAATATTTTTATGAAAAAACAGGTTCGAGAATAACATTTGAGTACATTATATTTAAAGACTTTAACGACGCCATGAATGATGCACAGGAACTTGCACACTTTTGCAAAAATGTACCGTGCAAAGTAAACATCATCGAATACAATCCTATCGATGATGGAGAATTTTCACAGGCTGAAACGCAAAAGGTTAAAGCATTTGCCAATTTTCTTGAGAGTAAAAATATTATTGTGAATATTCGAAGAAGTCGTGGTAAAGACATTGACGCTGCTTGTGGTCAACTGGCAAATAAAAACGCTTTAACTGGCTAGAGTAATCTGGGTCAATCATGCGTCTCCGACAACTTTTGGTACGACAACATGGTTGTTGCGAATAGCAGGTGAGTTAAGTAATGCTTCTTCCGTGGTAAAACCAGGTTCAGGTGTATCTTCCTGCCAGACATTATAGACTGGAAATGCATGCGCCATTGGCTCGACACCACTAACGTCGACCTCGTTTAACTTTTTGAAATATTTTAATATATCACCGAGTTGAGACGAGAATTTTGTTTTCTCATCGTCAGTGAGCTCAATGCGGGCGAGTTTTGCAACGTAATCAATGTCTATTTTTGGTGAATCTTCATCCATAAATATATTGTGTAAAAGATTTATTTTTTAATTTCAAACTCCAAATTTTGAAAGTCACTAAAATAAACAAAAAAAAATTTAGCCACGGATTTCAGGTATGCGGTTTGTCACGGATTAAACGCCGATAATTTCCCCTAAATTTAAAACTACAGCTTCAATAAATTTTTATTGAGCTAGTAACTTTGGGATGTATTTGGTTATTTTTGATTGTTGTATTAATGCATTTAGAAACTTAAAATTCTATGTTTAATACCCGTGTATCAGTGGCTCAATTCTTTTCTATTGTGTCTACATTCCTGAAATTACAACAAATTCATCATGTTTATTATTGAACAAAATTGGATTTTATTGTTTCTCTACGCTTTAATTTCAATTTAAGGAGTGATATGAAAATAAACAGAATAAAAATTTGGATACTCACGGTGAGTATTATTATTAATTCATTATTAGGAAATATTATGGGTGCAGAGGATAAATTATCGGATGGAATGTATGCTGAGGTGGATACCACTAAGGGCAAAATATTGTTAACTTTGGAATTTGAAAAAACTCCAATGACCGTTTGTAACTTTGCAGGTTTGGCCGAAGGTAATATTAAAACAGACAAACAATCGGGTCAGCCGTATTATGATGGCCTGAAATTTCATCGGGTCATTGATGACTTCATGGTTCAGGGAGGTTGTCCATTAGGCACTGGAACCGGTGGTCCAGGTTATAGTTTCCCAGATGAGTTTGATTCAAGTTTGAGACACAGTGGTCCCGGTATTCTATCAATGGCTAATTCCGGCCCGGGAACAAACGGCTCTCAATTTTTTATCACTCATGTTAAAACACCTTGGTTAGATGATAAGCACACTGTCTTTGGACACGTTGTCGATGGTCAGGATGTAGTGAATAAAATTAAAACTAACGACAAAATTAACAGTATAAAGATTATTAGAGTCGGTGAAAAAGCTACTGCATTTTTGGCATCTCAAGAATCTTTTGATAAATTGCGCTCAAATATTAAAAGTCCATTTAGCGCAAACTTAGATAAATCTGAAGAATATATGTCAAGTATTGCAAAGACTGAAGGCGTTGTTAAAACTAAATCAGGATTGTGCTACAAAGTTTTAAAGGAGGGAAGCGGTAATAGCCCTCAATCAACTGATGAAGTAACGGTTCATTATGAAGGGAAATTGATTAACGGTAATGTTTTTGATAGTTCGATAAAAAGAAATAAACCAGCGACTTTTAAATTAAATAGAGTGATATCCGGGTGGACTGAGGGTTTATCTTTAATGAAAGAAGGGGGCAAAAATATTTTATATATTCCACATGAGTTAGCTTACGGGAAAAAAGGTGCAAGCGGGGTAATCCCGCCAAACTCAGCACTTATATTTGAGGTCGAGTTACTTAAAGTCGGTAATTAGAAATTGGCAATCGTCTATTGGCTATTGTGTTTTATCCAATTAACAACATAAGGTCATTCTATTATAAATTAATTTGTAATTAGTAATTACTAATTAGTAATTTAAACAAATGGTTTTAAATAAAATTGGACAGCGTTGCATGAGCGAGCCTGAACCCGAGCTTGGTTTGGGTATAGTAGTTAGCATTGATCGACATCAAGTTGGCATAAGCTTTCCTGCTACCGGTGAACAACGAATTTATGCATCGGATACCACAGTCCTGAATCGTGTGCAGTTTCGTGAAGGTGAAACAATCAATACCAAAGAGGGTGAATCAATTGTTATTGAAGCTGTTGAAGAGGTTGATGGGTTATTAGTTTATTTAGGAAATAACCAAAGAGTTCAGGAAGATAAAATCTCTGACGTTTCAAATTTTACTCTTCCACAGGAACGTTTGATGAAAGGTCAAACTGATCCAATTGAAGTTTTTGATCTGCGCCTCAAAACTCTTCAATCACAATGTCATTCTCGTCAATCTGATGTGCGAGGTTTTTTAGGGGGTCGGGTTGATTTGATTCCCCATCAATTTTATATTTTAAAAGAAGTCTCTACGCGCCAAATTCCCAGAGTCCTACTCTCGGATGAAGTGGGGTTGGGTAAAACAATTGAGGCCTGTTTGATTTTGCAGAGATTATTGGTTATTGGAAAAGTCAAACGTGCGTTAATTTTGGTTCCTGAATCGCTCATACATCAATGGTTTGTTGAGCTTCTCAGACGTTTTAATTTGTGGTTCAGCATTTTTGATGATGCACGATGTAAAGCAGCAGAACAGAGTAATCCTGAGGGAAATCCATTTCTTGATCAGCAGTTAGCCCTAAGTAGTGTTTCTTTTTTAACTGATAACGAAATCAGACAAAACCAAGCGGTTGAAGCGGGGTGGGATATGGTAGTCGTCGATGAGGCTCATCATCTCGAATGGACACCAAAAGAATCAAGTCCCGAGTATGAGATGGTAGAGCGTTTAGCACAAAATTGTCATGGGCTTTTACTTCTAACGGCTACTCCAAATCAATTGGGACTTGAAGGCCATTTTGCGCGACTACGCCTGTTGGATTCTGATCGATACAATGACTTTGATCAATACCTGGAAGAGGCCGAAGATTTTGGCTTAGTCGCAGAAATTACTGGCAAGATTATTGATAACAAAGCTTTGACTAAAAACGATCATGCTTCGTTAAAGAAAATTTTTAATAAAAATTTGGAATCGCTGAATATTCATCTGGAAGCACTCGCATCTAAAAAGTCTGGCGCAAAAGAGGCATTGATTAAATCTTTACTGGATGAGCATGGAACCGGCCGTGTTGTTTTTCGTAACAGCCGTGCAAATATGAAAGGCTTCCCCAAACGAAAATTTTGCCCTGTGCCATTAGAAATTGAAAGCAAAACTATTCTCAATCGTATGTGCAAAGAGTTGGAAGCAGAGGCTGCTGATAAGGATGACTCTATCCGTTACTCATTTAAAGATGATCCTCGAATTGATTGGCTGGCAGAATTTTTAAAGAAAAATCAATCTACAAAAGTTTTATTGATTTGTCGATCACAGCGAAAAGTCATGGCAATTGAAGCTGCCTTGTTAACAAAAATTAATGTTAAAATCGGCTTGTTTCATGAAAATCTACCGCTTGTCAGTCGCGATAGAAATGCTGCCTGGTTTGCTGAAAAAAATGGTGCACAACTTCTTATCTGTTCTGAAATTGGCAGTGAAGGTAGAAATTTTCAATTCGCTCATCACCTGGTATTGTTTGATATTCCGCTCAACCCAGGTTTGGTTGAACAGCGGATAGGCCGCTTGGATCGTATTGGTCAAACTGAAACGATTAAAATTCATCTGCCTTATGTCGTTGGAAGTTGTCAGGAATTTGTTGTTAAATGGTATCATGAAGGATTGAATGCCTTGGAGACGCCGCTACATGGCGGTAATGAATGCCAAGTTAAGTTTGAAGAAAATTTACTGAAATTGGCGTTAGACTATGATAATAAATCCAAAAAAAATCAAAAATTAACAGGCCAGTTTATTGAAGATACAATAAAATTTCGTAAAGAACTTACCAAAAAGTTATCTAAAGGACGTGATCGATTGCTCGAAATTAATTCATATAATGAAGAAGTCGCGCAAAATGTTATTGGCCAAATACGAGAAGCAGAAAGTGACTCATTATTTAAAGTTTTTCTCTGTGACTTAATGGATCACTTTGGTGTGAGAATTGTAGAGCACGAAGATGGCGATGTATTTTTAGACCCCAGCCACGCATATGTTGAAGCTTTTCCATCCATATCTCAAGAAGGCGATTTAGTCACTTTTGATCGGAAACGAGCGACTACCCGTGAAGATATTATTTTTATCACTCCAGATCATCCGCTTTATTGGGACTCAATGGATTTAATGATAAATTCTAAAACAGGAACTACATCATTTGGTCATGTAGATGCAGATGACCAAGGTATTCTATTGGAAGCAATTTTTATTCTCGAATCAGTCGCTCAAAATAGCTGGCACGTTGAACAATTTCTGGCACCAGCTCCAATACGTGTTGTGGTAGATCTTTCAGGAAATGAATTAACTGAAGAGTGGGATACTGAAACGCTAAATAAAAATTTAGATCAGGCTGATATCTATCGGTTTTTAGAACGTCCTGAATTTACCGAAGATATTCTCAAAACAATGATTGATACAGCAAGCGAATTTGCCGACGTGAAAATCCAGTCGATAAAAAATAAATCGATAGCTAAAACTAAAAAGATTCTCGGGTCAGATATTCAACGGCTTTTAGATTTGAGGAAAATAAATGATCACGTCAAAATAGAAGAAATTGAACTCTCTCAAAATCAACTAAATTCATCCACTGAAGCCATCGAAAATGCCAGACTCAGACTTGATTCAATACGGTTAATTGTCTTTGGCGATCAACCGTAAAAATACTTTATTATTATGACAAAGAAACCCTCAAACGAATTTAAAGATATCACGTTAGAAGAATTTCCGACATGGATTAATAATTATGTCAAAGAGCTGAAGTGGAAAAAGTATGATCGAAAAATGCAATTGAATAGAGAGATTTTATTTCAATCTTTTTCACTCGGCCAACAGTTTTTTATCAATAATCAAAAACCTGAAGGGAATATGAATTATCAATATGACTTTATTGATAAGAAGATGGAGGCCGATGATAATCAGGTTCGTCAGGCAGGCGCATTGTGGGGTTTGGCATTAATGTTACAATATGATCAGGATTCTTCCACTAAAGGTGCTCTCGATAAAAATCTTAAATTTTTTTTCAAGCACACGATTAAAGGTCCAGTTAAAGACTCACTTCTTATTGCTTACCCGGGTGAAAGCAAATGTAATTCTGGTACTGTTGCATTAGTCGCATTGGGAATTATTGAATATCTATTTTTAGAACAGACAGGACATATTATTCTCGATATAAAATATCGAGCTAAACTCACTGATAAGTTAAATGGTTACTTGGGATTTTTGAAATATATGCGATTGAAAAACAAGCATTTTTCAGATGCATACTCATTAACAAGTAAAACTAAGAAATCAAAATATAGTCCGTACTTTGATGGAGAAATTATGCTCTGTTTAATCAAAGCGGCAAAGTATCTCAGATACACTAGCCTTATCCCAATTATCGAAGATTCTGCTATGGTTATGGCTAAAGATTATACGATTAGCCAATGGCGTACCGATCCGGATTCTGATCTGACAAAAGGATTTTTTCAATGGAGTTGTATGGCATTCTGGGAATATCAAAATGCCGGATGGAAAAATTCAAAAACTTTTGGGGACTATTTACTCTGTATCGGCTGGTGGATGATTCATGTGCATAAAACATTAGGTAGAGTTAGAAACACCGGCTACGCTGTTGAAGGATTAACTCATGTTTACCGTCTTGCAAAAAGTAGGGGAGAAACAGCAGCAGCAGATGATTTGAGAAATACTATTGATCAAATACTTTTTAAACTGACGAGTTGGCAAGTCGAAGGTCCTTTGAAATCAGAAAACGAATTTCTCGCTGATAGCAAAATTACCGATCCGTTAGCAATTGGTGGCATAATGAATCACAAACAGGAAGCTCCATTACGGGTAGATGTTGTGCAACATCAAATGCACGCTGTAATTTTAGCCCTAAATAGTATATATTGAAATTTAAATCGCTTTCGCAATCGAAATTGAAATTGAAATCGAAAAATGTCGAAAGTGATACCGAAACCCGTATCATCAGCCTTTGTTGTTAGCTACGGCTAGATTAAACTGATACCGATTGTGAATATTATAGCATCTGCCATAAGAAATTTCCGAAATAAATCAGTGTATGCAATCAATAGATGTAAGTCAGATAGATTGCCACACTCTGCTTTGGCAGAGCTCGCAATGACAATTTAGGTTTTTACTTTGTCATCGCGAGGAGCAGCACGACGTGGCGATCCATGAATTTTCTAGCCAGAACTTTTACGAAATGCTAAACGACTTTATTTTAATATGCTGCTAAACATAATTGTTACAGAACATTCTATCTATTTTGGAAATTTCTTATGGCAGATGCTATACCAATATTATTTGTCGTAATAGAAAAATCATTTATTGGTAAAATTCCTAATCTCCTCCAGCTCTTCTTTGTCTAACGATTTCAAAAAGACAGATTCCTGCGGCAACTGAAACATTCAAACAATCAACATGACCTTCCATTGGCAGAAAAACATTTAGATCGCAATTTTCCAAAGTAAGTTTGCGAACACCTGCTCCTTCTGATCCCAAGAAAATTGCAATTGGCCCCGTTAAGTTTTCATCATAGATGCATTGTTCTGATTTGTCAGATGTTCCTACAGTGGTGATACCTCTTTTGTATAACTGTTTTATGACAATGCCAAAATTCAGAACTTGAATGAGCGGAATACGGCCGGCTGCACCACAGGCTGCCTGAATTACAACTTCTGTCATTGCCACAGAACCTTTACGTGGTATGACTACTGCATTAACACCAGCGGCATCCGCACTTCTCAGGCAAGCACCTAAATTTCGCGGATCTTGTACTCCTTCCAAAAATAGAATAAACGGATTCTCAGTATCATCAAGAATTTGATAAAGATCATTTTCCCCTAAAACAACTATAGGGTCATAGTTTTCAGCATGTTTATGCTTGCGGGTATTTTTTGATCTTTTTTGACGTGACATCTGATAAATGGGATTTATAAAAAAATTTCTATAATCATAATCGTATATTTTGTATTTTTGAAAACATATAACTACTAAAGACACGAAATGCACGAAAGTTTTATTTTATTATTTTAGCGAAAGCCAAATTTAATTATTATAGATATTTAGCAGACGTTAACTTACCACTCCAAATTGCAATTCTCTAAAGCTAAATTTTGCACTGAAAGTGCTAACTATATCAGCCCAGTGTGATTCACTGGGGTTCAGGTAAATCTTCAAACGAGCCTCAGCCTGAATGGCTGATCCATATTAGATAAATTTTCATACAACTTAGCATGCTTGAATAATATTATTTAATTCTATATTAACCCGTCACATGGAAAATATAACCTGCCCCTATTGTTGGCAAAAAATTGATTTTGACCTACCAGGTTACAGCGATGTATCAATTGAACTAGTAGTCGATTGCGAAGTCTGTTGTCGTCCAATAACAGTTACAGTTGAATGGACAAGTCCTGATGAAGAGCCATTGATTTCGGCAGAGGCGGAGTCATGATAAATTTGATAGATTTCTATTAACTTAAGTCTAACGGATTTATCCATTTCACATTTTTTATTCTATAAAAATCATTATCGGTAGAGTTTCTGATAAAGATTTTTCCCACCATGCTTTGGAAATTTTATGATGCGGAGAATCTTGATTAATTGCATAAAGAAGTAAATTTGCGTCTACAATTTTCATTTCCTGAGGTTTATTTTTCTGATGATTTCCTCATCCTCCATATTTGCTGCCATTTGCAATGATTTATCTAAATTATAATTTGGGTCATATCCCATTTTTACCGTTTTCAATTTATACTTCTTTAGTTTGGGGGGATTTTTTAATTGTTCTAAACCTAGGCGTAAAGCTTGATTAACTACCTTTTTAAATGGTTTTTTTAAATCATGTACTGCTTCTTTTAAGTGAACAGATACATCTTCTTCTAATGTTAATGTTGTTCTCATAAAATAACATCATGATGCTTTATTGCTTAAGGTCAAGATGTTTAATCTCGGATATTGCACCACGTTTTCAACACTTCAATTATGGTCTGCGGTCATCCCACGTAAAGTCTGGACTCTCTTGTCAATAATTTCGCAAGCTACACATTTTTCTAATGCAAAATCTGGCTTAATTATTTAAAAACTCACTTGCACGTAGTTCATGCCAGTAAGTTTTATTACTATTGAAGGTAACAAAACCCATATGTCCTCCCTGTTTTGGCATTTCTAAATAAAAATATTTGTTATCCTCTGCTTCTGAAATTGGGTAACAAGATTCTGATAAAAACGGATCATCAACTGAATTGATCAATAGGGTAGGGATTTTTATATTTGGTATAAACTGCCGACAGCTACATTGCCTCCAATAATCTTCTGCATTTTTAAAACCATGTTCGGGCGCGGTGTAGGCGTCATCAAACTCTGCAAACGTTTTCATCTGAGAATATGATTGTTCGTTAAAATTTGTCTTCAGAATCCTGTTTTTAAGACGAATTTTTTGAATCAAAAATTTTATGAATCGTCTCATATAAATTTTGTTCTGAAGCTCAGTCAATTTGTATGCACTGCCTTTAAGGTCACATGGGACTGATATGGCGACTGCTTTAGTTATGTTAGGATAAATTTCGTTTTCGCCCAAATATTTTAAAATTAGATTTCCACCCAGGCTAAATCCAAGCAATGAAATCTGAGTATAATTTTTTATCTTTTCTAAATAACTAATAACGTATCTTAAATCATCTGTGTCACCGCTATGATAACTGCGACGCAATCGATTCGGGTCACCACTGCAACCTCGGAAATTCATACAGACGACATCCCAGTTATTTTCGACAAGATGTTTTGCCATGCCACGCATGTAATGAGTTTGTGAACATCCTTCCAGTCCATGACATAAAATAGCTACGCGATCATGGCCATTGTGAACTGTATCAATATCAATAAAATCATCGTCCGGTAATTCTATGCGTTTTCTTTTGTACTCAGTAGGAAGTTTAACTTTTCTAAACAGAGTAGGGTAGGATGTGAGTAGATGAGAGTTTTGAAGAAGTATAGGCGCAGTGTATGTGCTTTTGATTACGGGCATTGTAAATGAATATTTCTCACTTAGTGGCTGAAACGCAAAGTTTATTGTAAAAGTTATTTAGTTAAAAAAAGATTGATTATGTGACCCATGAGGGCTGCAGTAAGATTATGGAAATTAAAAATGCTATTGTGAAAGCACGTATAGAGCCAAGTCTCAAAGAGGAAACTGAGAATATTTTGCGTGACCTCGGATTAAGCACAACAGATGCTATTCGGATGTTTTTTAATCAAATTCGTTTGCATAAAGGTATACCCTATCCGGTTCGGATTCCAAATCAAAAAACCCAAAAAGCCATCAATGAGTTGGAATCTGGAAAAGGTAAACGTTTAAATAGTGTGGATGCGCTTTTTGCAGAATTAGACGAATAATAATATTCGTCTAATTCTGGAAGTCGTTAGTTCGTTACAGTTTAAATGTGACTTGAAAAAGGCCATAAAACAAGGCAAAGATTTAAAGATACTCCAACAGTTATTGAACTTCTTGTTCTGGAAAATCATCATAACGTTATAAAGATCATGGGTAGTATAAATAATTTTTCTTACTAAGACTCTACGACGCAAAGTATTATGTCTGGTAGTACTACACTATTGTCATTGCGAGAAGCGAAGCGACGAAGCAATCCAGATCGTCGAATCTAGGCGGCTATCTTGCAGGTGGCTCGCAATGACATATGGGGGTAAGTCATTTACGTTAATTCGTTTAATCTATCCCGCTGTTACTTTCATTTTTCAATAGCCTCCTCTGAGCATTACACTAAATAATCTATAATTAGTTAGGAATAATTTTATAAATAACTTGCATTCGTCTAAAATTATATTTCCATAAATTTTAATCCTTTCTTTATGCATTTAATACTATTAGTTTTGGTTTTAGTATATGCTCCTTTTGCTTTAGTTGCAAAAAGTGAACATTCTTCTAAGCCGTCTGCGCAATCACAAGTTATAGCTACTGGCTATGATTTTAAATTTATTGTCCATGTGCCAGGTCTAAAACCTCCTCCTTTAGGAGGATAGCTTTAGCATTGAATTTGTGACTATAAAATTCAAACTTTGTGTTAATGAAGTATCGGAAGGGAAGTCATACAGTATACGACATAAAATATC
>JAJFLR010000093.1 GCA_021772565.1 Opitutales bacterium
CAAATTACCAGAAAACTTCTAGTTTACCAGCAGCAATACCTACATGCACTTCAACTTGATGAGTCTATCTTTACAACTCCGCCATGATTACGGTTATAATAAATAAGAAAAAACGAATAAAAATACTAAGGAATGTGTGTCTCTATATTAAAATCCTCAATCTGCCCAGACATACGGAAATAATTTTTTAGGATCAGGATCTTCATTTTCCGCATAATAAACAGCCATGCGAAAATACGATAGACGATCCTCAGGTACACTGGTTCTTATTTTTTTTAATTCATCGATTAACGCTTCAGGTGAACGCCCAGTAATATCGTAAACTTCTCTAAACCCAAGATCGAGAAGATCTCTTGCCGATACGGTATTCATTTTCGGGATTCTCATAAAGCTGGAGTTCAATGCTTCGATATCTGCTTTCTTTTTCTTTTTTTCCATGTGTAAAATATTTTTCCGAATAATATCTAAATGCAATTATCATGCATCGCCACGTCCCGATTTTACATCGGAGCTCGCGATGACAAAGTAATCACTATTGTCATTGCGAATCGACGATAGCCGATGAAGCAATCTATCTAATTATAATGTTTTTTATACTATGCTAACCATTTCGTTTTAACATTTATTACGGCTTGAGAACAAAATACGAAGTTTGATTCGATCGTAAAACTTCCAGTAACACTTTTTCCGGATTTTCCTGATAGATTTTATAAACTTTCTTTAGGTCATCGAGCGATTTAATTAGTTTATGATTAGCTGATGTAATAATATCACCACGAAACAATCCGGCTTCTGCTGCTGGAAAAGCCTGGTTTGCACCAATGACAAAAACACCATCTTTTGACTCAAGCTTTCTTTCTCGTGCCATTGCTTTGGAAACTTTTTCGACACTCAATCCCCAATCTTCAAAGGCAAATCTTTTACCGGCCCTACTTTCTAATTTTTCTGTTTTTACGAAAACGTTAATAATTTTATCATTACGCTTTATTTCCAAATTAATTTTTGCGCCAATCGGATAATTTGAAATTTTGCGCTTGATTGGTGGCAGCTGCTCCGGAAATCGTCCATCAACTTTTTCTTCATCTATTGATAAAATAATATCCCCCGGCTTAAGCTTCTTTTTTGCAGCGGGTGAACCAGGATCAACACTGTTTATCAACATGCCGTTATTAGCTTCCAAATTATAAAAATTTTCTAAATCTTGCAAAGGACCGGGAACAATCCCGATATAACTCCGCACGATCCTGCCATTGCCTAAAAGATCACTCATTATTTGTTGAGCAATTATTGAAGGTACCGCAAAAGCTAAATTGTTCGCACCAAGATAGGCTCTGGTATTAATGCCGATTACTTTTCCTGATTTATCCACTAACGGCCCTCCACTGTTTCCCGGATTGATTGCTGCATCTGTTTGCAGCCAGTTGTTAAAATACCCTGTTTCGTGCCCACTGATACTATCTTGCGCTTCAAAATATCGATCGGCATTTGAAATTATCCCTTTAGTAATTGTTCTGGCTAATCCGTTGGGTGTGCCGACTGCATAGACTGTATCGGTCGGTTTTAATTTTTTTGAATTGCCAAATTTAGCATATGAAAAACTCAATTTGCGTTTTTTTATATCCTTTGCATCCATAATAAGCACTGCTAGATCAGTCCAGTGATCCCAGCCTACGATTCGTGCGGTGACACGTTCCAAGTTTGAAAGTGTTATTTGAATATCTTCAGCTTGCGGACTGACAACATGGGCATTGGTTAGAATATGACCGTTTCTTGTCATAATAACACCGGAGCCTACACCGCGAATTTCCGTTTTCGATCCAGTTAAATACGAAGCTTCACGGACGTCGATTCTTACAACTGATTTAAGCAAATTATCAAATCCTGATGAATATCCTCCTTTGCCTACTTTGGAATATGCAGGTATTAAATATACCAAATTCGACAAAGCGATGAATCCGAAAAAAAATAATAATTTAAAAAATCTTGTCTGCATGGAAATACCTTGTTTTGAACTTATTTAATTATGGCAACAAATTGTATAGAATATGAACATTCAAAAGTCGAACCTCATTGGCAAGCTTTCTGGGAAAAGGAGAAAACTTTTCATGCAGATAGTTCCTTGGACAAACCAAAGTTCTATGCACTCGATATGTTTCCCTATCCATCCGGAGCCGGTTTGCACATTGGCCACCCCGAAGGTTATACCGCTTCCGATATAATCTGTCGGTATAAATTGGCCAATGGCTTCAACGTTTTGCACCCGATGGGATGGGATGCATTTGGACTACCGGCCGAACAGTATGCAATTAAAACCGGCACACATCCTAAAGAGACAACCTACGAGAATATTGATAATTTTCGCAGGCAGATTAAAGCATTTGGCTTTACCATTGATTGGGATAGAGAAATTAATACAACCGACCCAAACTATTATCGATGGACTCAATGGATTTTTCTCCAACTTTTTAAAAAAGGTTTAGCTTATGTCGATGAGCGTCCAGTCTGGTGGTGTCCTGAACTAAAAACAATTTTAGCCAACGAAGAAATTGTCGATGGTAAATCTGAGCGCGGCGAACATCCGGTCGAACGTCGAAACTTAAGGCAATGGGTATTAAAAATAACTGCTTATGCCGATCGATTACTTGATGGGCTCGATGATTTAGACTGGCCAAATTCCACAAAAACTCAGCAAAAAAATTGGATTGGCAAATCCGAAGGTGCTGAAGTTACTTTTGATATTGATGGATTTCCAAATGAAAAAATGGAAATATTTACGACCCGGCCGGATACCTTATTTGGCGTCACCTACATGGTACTTGCTCCTGAACATCCGTTAGTTAAAAAAATTACCAAATATGCGAATCAAAAATTGGTAGCTGCCTACATAAAACAGGCTGCTGGTAAAAGTGACATGGATCGCACTGAATTGGCTAAAGATAAAACAGGTGTTTTTACCGGAGCTTACGCGATCAATCCGGTTAACAATAAAAAAATTCCAATCTGGATAGCCGATTATGTTTTAATCAGTTACGGAACCGGTGCAATTATGGCGGTGCCTGCTCACGACGAACGTGATTTTGAATTTGCCCAAAAATATAATCTACAAATACAGCCCGTAATAGAAAAAAAGCAGTCCGACGAAAATGGTAGTGCAACTAAATTGCCTTTCTCAGGGGTTGGTGTCATGATCCATTCCAACGAATACACTGGATTGGACTCTGATGTTGGTAGAAAAAAAATTACCGAAGAGCTGGAAAAAACTGGTCGTGGAAAAAGTGCGGTAAATTTCAAATTGCGTGATTGGTTATTTTCCAGACAACGTTATTGGGGTGAGCCTTTTCCAATCGTTTGGGTCAACAAAGAAGATTATTTAAAAGTTAATGATTCTAAAACTAGTAAGTTAAAAAATTTATTACCCGAATCGCCTGTCTGTTATCGGAATGATGGAAATGAGTTTTATGCGTTGCCACTACCGGAAGAACATTTACCATTGGTATTACCGGAAGTTGAATCCTACTTACCAACCGGATTTGGCGAAAGTCCATTGGCTACTGAAAAAAACTGGGTCGAAATTTATTTGAATTTGGAAACTGGTGAAACTGTTTCTGCAAGTACAGAAAAACCAGTTAAAGAAAATTGGATCAGGGCAAATCGTGAAACTAACACAATGCCGCAATGGGCCGGTTCTTGCTGGTACTATTTGCGTTATTGCGATCCTGGAAATTCTGAAAAATTAATCGATCCTGAAGTCGAAAAATATTGGGGCATGCCCGATTTTTATATTGGTGGTGCTGAACATGCAGTTCTGCATTTGCTCTACGCACGTTTCTGGCATCAGGTTTTATTTGATCTGAAAATTGTTTCACACCCCGAGCCTTTTAAAAAACTTTTTCATCAAGGAATTATTTTGGGTGAAGACGGTGTTAAGATGTCGAAAAGTCGCGGCAATGTCATTAACCCGGATGATGTTATTGCTGAATACGGTGCGGATTCTTTGAGGTTGTATGAAATGTTTATGGGCCCATTGGAAGACATGAAACCGTGGACAACAACCGGTATCGAAGGTGTGTACCGTTTTCTGAAAAAAGTCTGGCGTGAAATTATCGATAGTGAAGGCAAGATTAATGAAAAAATAATTTGTGTGGAAAATGAAAAACCCGATACAGAAAAACTTTTGCACGAATCGATAAAAAAAGTTACTGAAGATTTTGAAAATCTTCGTTTCAACACATCGATTTCACAATTGATGATTTTTGCCAATCACTTGCAAAAAGTCGATACAGTAACGATTGGTACAATTAAAATTTTCGTTCAACTGCTCAATCCATTGGCACCTCATATCAGTGAAGAACTTTGGGAACGTCTCGGTGAAAAATCATCAATTTCTTTTGCTGAATGGCCAACCTTTGATCCAAAAAAATTAGTATCGGATGAGGTTAAAATTATATTCCAGATCAATGGGAAATACCGTGGCGATGCCATACTAGCAAAAAATATTGATCAGGATAGTGCGTTAGATGCGGCAAGAAATATCGAACGCATAGCTAAACATTTTGAGGATAAAATAATTAAAAAAATAATATTCGTACCCAATAAAATTTTGAATATTGTTACGGGTTAAAGAAGTTGGACTCATTAATTTCTGATTCTCAAAATGAACTTACATTCTCTGAAGTAAACTTATTTTCGGGAGTTTATTTTAGCAAATGTTATATATGCCTGTAAGGCAGCACTAAACCAGCCCAGGGGTTACAGCCCTGGGAAACCAATAAATAGTTATAAATAAACGAGCCCTGAAAGGGTGATATTGTATCTTATGTGTTAAAACTAAACATGAAGATAAATTTTTACGATGGATTTTGTCACACATGAATAATTACTTCACCCCGTTGGGGCTTGTAACTAAAACTAATAATTATTCCCAGAGCTGTACTCTGGGCTAGTATAGATAAACCCTTCGGGCTACGGAAAAATTTATCATATAGATAATCTACAAATATCTGTTTTGTCTATTGATAGAGTATCTGCTAATAGAAATCTCAGTAAACAATCTCCTCAGCAAGCTACGGAGCATTTAAAGAATGAAAATAAAGAAATTAAACGAAGCAAGCTTCGAGGTATTCATCATCCTATACAGAATAAATAATCTTAATCAAAAGGGTTGTAAACCGGCACACCACAGCCGAAAAAATCGTTGATATTTCCAGTTGTTACTGTAAGTTGGTTTTTCCATGCCGTCGCGGCTATTAGCATATTTGCCTGAGATCTAAGTATTCCATTTGCCATAAATAATCCACGTTGGCTTGCAGCTTTTTTCGCAATTGAACTGTCAATATTTAGAATTGAACATCTTTTCTCAACGAAACGATCAAACCACTTTTCTTTTTGTTTGAGTGCTTTTTGTTTAAGACCACAATAAATTTCCTCAATGGTTATCACACTTAAATAAAAATATTCTTGCTGCTCAGCCCATTTCAAAACGTTTTCATTTGGGCGAATACGCATGAGTTCACTCACAACATTTGTATCACTGAGCCAATCAGACATCTTTTTTTAATCAAAGTTAGGTAGTTCTCTATTCGTTCTAGCCGGAGTATCGAAATCTTCTTCGACTTGATTTATCTCACTCAGCTCCATCAATAATTGAGAAACTGTTGGTCTGTCTTTCTCTCTTAAAAACTTATCAAAATCTTCATAGTCGTCATAATCAATTAGAGCAGCAACTGGCTTGTTTCTGTTCATAATTATTTGAGGTTCAATTTTTCCAAGATTGATAACTTCCGTAAATCGCGCTTTGGCGTCAGATATTTTCCATTTATTCATGACTATAATTACAAGACTAAATGTTGAAAATTATATCAATCCCAATTCCATTTTACCTTCCTCGGAAATCATTTCTTGATTCCACGGCGGATCCCAAACTATTTCGACATTGGCATCTGCCACACCAGGGACATTGGACACTTTGTACTTTGCATCCTCTGCAATTGCCGGCCCCATTCCGCAACCGGGAGCTGTCAGCGTCATTTTAACATCAATGATATATTTTTCATCTTCAGACTTATTGACCTCCATTGAATAAACTAAACCGAGGTCTACAATGTTAACCGGAATTTCCGGATCAAAAACTTTTTTTAGCGCATCCCAAATTGCCGGTTCGTCAGGTGGTCCTTGATGTGGATTTTCATCGTTATCAGAATTTGAATTCTCAGGAACTTCTTCATCAATTGCATCTGCGTTTTCTCCTGAAATTCGGGCCATGCCGTAATCCATCATCACAGTAAAATTTCCACCGAGTCGATGTGTAATTGTAACCTTGGTTCCCTCCGCTATTGTGATATTATCACCGTAAGGCACTAAAGTTGCCGGAATGTCTCGTGAGACCACACGTTCATTTTCTTTTATCATGAATTATTAATCGTGAAATTTTTTGTCAATTAACTCTCTAACGTTTTCTTTTAATTCAGAATTCTCTAACTTTTCAATTATCTCTTCAAAAAATCCAAAGACCAGTAATTTCTGTGCGGCTTTTTTAGGAATACCTCTTGAGAGCAAATAAAAAAGTTGATCCTGCTCAATTTGTCCGGTTGTTGCTCCATGACTGCACTTAACATCATTCGCCAAAATTTCCAGTCCGGGCAATGCGTTAGCCTCTGCTGTATTACTCAACAATAAATTTCGGTTTGTCTGATAAGCATCTGTTAATTGGGCATCTTCCAAAACACGAATCAATCCGGAAAATATTGTTCTCGAATCATCAAGCAATGCATTTTTATAGAGGAGATCTGATCGTGAATTCGGAGACGAATGTGTTTGCAACGTTCGTTGATCAAATTCCTGTTTGCCGGATGGTACGCTGAGTGAATAATTTTCAACATTACTTCCGACTCCGACAACACGCGTATGTTGTTCGGATCTTAAATATTTTGATCCGAGGTTTAATGATACAGTTTTGACATTGGTATCGCGATCAGCTCTGACCGTATTTAAATGAAAGGCCAATGAATTTAAATTCCAGTTTTGCACAGCCTCATAATTCACTTGAGAACCTGCTCCGGCATAAATATGAGTTGCCCCACAAATAAAATTTTCGTCATCATTGTTAGCACTTTGAAAAACATCAACCATACACACTTTTGCATTTTCTTCTGTAACTATAAGTGTATACGGAAATATTGCCGATTCAGTAGTTTGAGCCCAATGATAACTGACAAACGGCAGATCGACCTCCACCCCTTTTGGCACAAATAGAAATGTGCCATTTCTCAATAAAGCATTTTGTAGTGACTGAAATTTATCTGAGCCAATATCACTTTGATGTGACATAAAATATTTCTTAAACAAATCTTCATGTTGAGAAATAGCATCCTTAACAGGTAGAAATATTACCCCATTGTTCGATTTATCATTAGAAAAATCATTAAGTATCACTTCGTCATTGGCCAATACCAAACGTCCGGAGAATATAGATATTTCATCTGACGACGAAATCAAAGAACCGGCATCTCCATTTACCCCATCCAGTGAAACATGATAAGTTTCCTGCGAAACAGCTTTCACATTGGAAAAACGCCAATTTTCATCATTTCTTTTTGGATAAGGCAATTTCTGATATGCCTTCCACTGAGAATGTTTAATCTCCTTAAGCCAGCACGGAATATCCCCCAATAATTCCAAATGGGCACGAAAATCCGTTTCAGTCAGAATGACTTCTGCCTCTAAATTATTTTTATCGACCTCTTTTGTATTCGATTGAACCATAATACCTAATTTTTAACCTAAACTCAGACTGACATACCTAAAACAAGACTTAGACCAATATCAACTTGAATCATATATTTATTTTTTAGTTTAGTAATTTTCTTCTCTAAATAATCCTTATCAACTGTTAATAATTGTGAAACATTGACTACAGAATTTTTTGACAACCCTGAGTCTTTATTAGAAATTAATATTTCTCATCATCCACGAGTCTTGTCAAAATATCCATGTTTTCATGGAGAATACTGATGACACCTAAAATATCATTTGAAAAGATTCTGAAAAATATAAAATGATGTTCATAACGAATGAAGTAAACATTCCTTAATTTTGGATGGTCCAATTTTCGCCAGATATTTTTTCCAAGAGCAGCACCATTAAGAGCAGCATGTAAACCCTTAATATAAGAATCAGCTTGTTTCTCTCCCCAAGTATCAAAAGTATATCCCCAAATTTCATCCTGCTGCCTGTCTGCAGCTGGCAAAAAGCGATATTTCATGACTTTTTATTTTTCTGCTTCTTACATCTCTTAATGACATCTTTAGCAGATACTTCGATAAATTTACTTTCTTCTGCCTGCAATCCTGGAGTTAGCTCGCCTATCAGCGAATTCCATTTGCTCTGTTCAGACTTTTCATAGTCTTTTCGAATCAAGTTACGTATATACTCACTAGCAGATTCATAAAGTCCGGTTGGAGTAACCTGAGTTTTTACGTAATCCTTTAATTGTCCAGATACTCTGACATTAACACCTTCAGCCATAAAAATTTCCTTTCTATTTCGTTAATATAAAAAATTAAATTACCGGTTGTCCACAGTAATGTCAATATTGTGGGACAAATAATCTCTAAACTATTTCTATGCTAAAATTAATAATTCCATTAATCGTAACTATGAATTAAAATTTTCGATTGAAAGAGATTTGAAATTATAAACAACTGTCAGCTTCAATTTCGAATATTATGCATAAAAAAGAAACTCAATATTCTAAAAATGGATATTAGTTACAATTTGACTTTTTCAAGGATACAGATTTAGAAATTTTAATATTGATTCAGAGCTTAAACTGTAGAGAGTGAGCCAAATAACTTGTCTTAAACTTAAAAATTTTCCATGTCCACAGCAACTGTAGAAACTGCGCCCTACGATTATAAAAAGCAAATACCCGCTCAGAAAAGCGATATCGGTTCACCGCGTCCTGACCTTTACACTGGTGTTCTTGATTGGTTGACAACTGTTGATCACAAAAAAATCGGGATTATGTACGGCCTTTCAGCGCTTCTCTTTTTCCTGTTCGGTGGACTAGAAGCATTGTTAATCAGAATCCAACTTGCAGTTCCGCAAAATGATTTTGTCTCTGCCCAAATGTATAACCAACTTTTCACCATGCACGGCACAACAATGGTGTTTTTGGCCATTATGCCGATGAGTGCGGCATTTTTTAATTTTCTGGTTCCTTTACAAATCGGTGCACGCGACGTGGCTTTTCCCAGGCTCAATGCTTTTAGCCTTTGGACATTTATTGCCGGTGCAATTATTTTAAACGGCAGTTGGTTATTTCAATGGGCTCAAATGGCAGGAATTTTTACACCTCCGACTCATGAAGGGGCGGCTCGAGTTTTTACCGATGCAGTTCCTGCGGGTGGCTGGTTTGGCTATGCTCCTCTTACTGCCAAACATTATACCGGAATGGGGACAGATATTTGGATTTTCGGCCTGCAAATTTTGGGGATCGCTTCAATTGCGGCATCTCTAAATTTTATCGTCACCATAATTAACATGCGTGCCAAAGGCATGACCATGATGCGCCTGCCGGTTTTTACCTGGATGACTTTGGTCACTTCGATATTAATAATTTTAGCATTTCCGGCGATAACGGTAGCCTTGGCCGAATTGATGTTCGACCGTTATTTCGATGCTCACTTTTTTGACGCACTCGAAGGCGGACAACCAATTTTTTGGCAACATCTATTTTGGGTCTTTGGCCATCCGGAAGTTTATATTTTGATTCTACCGGCAATGGGTATCATCTCAGAAATCCTACCTACATTTTCAAAAAAACCGTTATACGGTTATCCAATTATTGTTTTTTCCGGTGCGGTGATTGGGTTTTTAGGATTTGCTGTATGGAGTCATCACATGTTTACCACTGGATTAGGTAAAGTAGCCAACGCAGCATTCGCCCTGCTGACTATGGCCATCGCCGTACCAACAGGTGTTAAAATTTTTAACTGGATCGGCACACTTTGGGGGGGACGAATAAAATTCACTGTGCCTATGGTCTTAGCACTCGGTTTTATTTGGATGTTTATGCTCGGAGGATTCAGTGGTATCATGCACTCAGCTGCACCTGCCGATGCCCAACAACAGGACACCTATTTTGTAGTTGCCCACTTTCATTATGTATTAATTGGTGGCAGTGTATTAGCAGTATTAGCCGGTGCTTATTTTTGGTTTCCCAAGATGTCAGGCCGAATGATGTCGGAAAAAATTGGTTACCTCGTATCATTTCTGGTCATAGTTGGTTTCAATATCACTTTCTTCCCGATGCACTATTTGGGACTAAACGGCATGCCTCGCCGCACCCATACTTATTTACCCGGATTCGGTTGGGAGTTCTGGAATTTCATCTGCACAATCGGCGCACTGATTCTCGGTCTGGGAATTGGCATATTTGTTGTCAATTTAATTTATTCGATGTTTAAAGGTAAAAAATCACCCTCCGATCCATGGGATGCTAGAACGTTAGAATGGTCATTACCAAGTCCGGTGCCCGTTTACAATTTTGCCAAAAATCCAATCATCGGAGCACGCGATGCATTTTGGGCGGACAAGCATGGTGAAGAAAATGAAAAACTTAAATACGAGCCGGATGACGGACATGGGATTCATATGCCAAGCCAATCTTGGTGGCCACTATTAGGTGGAGCAGGAATGTGTATTATCGGAATGGGAATGTCGTTACATATCGGAGTAGCAGCAATCGTTGGACTCGCAGTGTTAACACTTTCAATTTTCCTATGGGCGCTGGAAGGACCGGGTGGATATCATTTACATCCAGTCAGCGATGAAGAAAAACCGAAAACGCCAGAGCCGGTCGAAGTGCATTCGTGATTTGGAATAGCCCGAAGGGTTAACCTATACTAGCCCAGGGTACCGCTCTGGGAATAATAATTAATTTTATTTACAAGCCCCAATGGGGTGACGTAATTATTCACCTGTGGCCCAATCCCTCTCAAAAATTTATCTTCACATAATTTTTAGTACTAAAGATAGACAACCTATCATACCACAAGATATCGATATCGAGTTGTACAGTTACTTGGCCCAAATCTGCAAAAATTTGAAATGCCCACCAGTAACGATCCTCGCAGCAAGCTACGAGGCATTAAAGAAAAAAAAGAATTTCAGAGTGCGCGAAGCAAGCTTCGAGGTATTCATCATCCTACAGTGAATAAAAATTGGTGGTTGCACTGACCACATTCACATTTGCACATGCTTGGGTCGAACTATAACAGTGAGTAAATTGGTGGAAGCTCTAAAAGTCTCATTCTTCCAAATGGATAAAAACAAAAGGCAGTAAGTTTGCTAACTTTTATTGGCAAAATGGATATGGTTCTTTTTCAATAGGAGAATCACAGCTAAATATCTTATAGCCGATTGCCATAAATGTTTTCGTTTATTGTAGCATACCAAAAAACCTCCAATGTAGGGCTCGAGCGTTCGACTGAGCTCACGCCGAAGTCTTGCTCGATGCCTGGTGACGGAATTCAGATGTAGAATAATCGAGGCTCTTCGCAAGCAAAGGCCCTACAAAAGAATAATAGAATACTGAATGATATCTATAAATTCGTAAATCTTTTTTATATTTATACAAAAAACATTTACGACAATCACTATAATTAAATATATTAGCAATCAACGAGAACATCATAAAAAAGTGTCGTTCCAAGAAGAATATCTGAAGGTTTTAAAAAAATATGATGTTCAATATGACAAACGTTATGTATGGGATTGATCTAATAAATTTCTACTCTCGTTACTTCACCCTTTCAGGGCTTTACTTTTTTACAATTTAACCCAGGGCTGAAATCCCTGGGCTAAATTATACCTACCTTACAGGCAGTAATTATTTAATACATCAAAAATAAAAACTTTGCTCACCTTATCACCAACTGATCCTCTTTGGTTGAAAAATTTTTAATTTTTATCCCTGAAATCCTTGGACTAAATTATACCTACCTTACAAGTAGTAATTATTTATTACATCAAAAATAAAAACTTTACTCACCCCATCACCAACTGATCCTCTTTAACTGAAAATTTAATTTCTGACCCATCTACAAATTCTCCCGAAACAATTGCTCGTGCCAATTTATTTTCAATCTGCTTTTGCATAAATCGTTTCAATGGCCGTGCTCCGTATAATGGATCATAGCCTTTTTCAGCAATCCAGGATTTTGCTTCGTTATCTAAACTCACTTTTAACTGCTTATCTGCCAATCGACGATTTAAGTCCGTTACCAACAAATCGACGATTTTGGCAATTTCTTCAAGTGCCAACGGTTTGAATAAAACAATATCGTCAATCCGATTGAGAAACTCCGGACGAAAACCGTGCCGCAATTCTGTAAACACTGACTCGCGGACAGATTCTGGTATTTCTGTATCAGTCACTCCTTCGTTCAAATACCGACTGCCGATATTTGACGTCATAATGATAACCGTATTTTTGAAATCAACAGTCTTGCCCTGCGCATCAGTAATTCTGCCATCATCCATCACCTGCAACAAAACATTGAAAACATCGCTGTGGGCTTTCTCAATTTCATCAAATAAAATGACACTGTACGGCTTGCGTCTAACAGCTTCAGTCAACTGCCCACCTTCATCATAACCGACATATCCCGGAGGCGCCCCAATCAAGCGCGCCACTGAATGTTTCTCCATATATTCTGACATATCGATGCGGATAATATTATCTTCACTATCAAATAACGATTCCGACAAAGTTTTTGCCAATTCGGTTTTACCCACACCTGTCGGCCCGAGAAATAGAAAAACACCGATCGGCCTTTTGGGATCTTTAATACCCGATCTCGCCCTCAAAACCGCTTCAGAAACTAGTTGTACCGCCTCTTCCTGCCCAACCACTCTCTTGTGCAACTCCTCATCCAGCCGCAAAAGTTTTTCTTTTTCCCCTTCAATTAATTTGGTCACCGGGATACCTGTCCAACGTCCGACGATTTCAGCAATCTCGTCAGCTGAAACTTCTTCTTTCAATAATTGATCCTGATTTTTTTCGACCGATTCGAGCTCCTGTAATTTTTCTTCAAGATCAGGTAATTTTCCATGACGTAATTCCGCGGTCAAATTTAAATCGTAATTGCGCTCGGCATTCTGAATTTCCAAACGGGTTTTTTCAATCTCTTCCCTAACCTTTTGCACTTCATCAATCGAAGCTTTTTCTTTCTCCCACTGATTTCTTAAAACGGTCGCACTCTCGCGAAAATTTGCCAACTCCTTACGCAACTGCTGTAAACGAATTTTGCTGCTCTCATCTTTTTCTTTAATCATAGCTGCTTCTTCAATTTCCAGTTGCATGACCTTGCGGGTCAATTCATCCAACTCAGTTGGCATACTGTCCATTTCAGTTCGAATCATCGCACACGCTTCATCGATAAGATCAATGGCCTTGTCCGGTAAAAACCGATCCGAAATATAACGATGCGACAGTGTCGCCGCATTGACTAACGCATTGTCCTGAATGCGCACCGCGTGATGTAATTCATAACGTTCCCGCAAGCCGCGCAATATTGAAATGGTATCTTCAACTGTCGGTTGATCAATTTGCACCGTTTGGAAACGCCGCTCCAACGCCGCATCCTTCTCAATATATTTTCGATGTTCATCCAAAGTTGTTGCGCCGATACAATGCAATTCACCACGAGCCAACATCGGTTTGAGCATATTGCCGGCATCCATCGCCCCATCGACTTTACCGGCACCGACAATAGTGTGCAACTCATCAATAAATAAAATTACCCGACCGTCGCTACTTTTAATTTCCTGCAAAACTGCTTTCAAGCGCTCTTCAAATTCACCTCTAAATTTTGCTCCGGCAACCAACGATCCCATATCGAGAGAAAAAATAGTTTTATCCTTCAACCCCTCAGGAACATCGCCTCTGACAATTCGTTGAGCCAGCCCTTCGACAATTGCCGTTTTACCGACACCCGGATCGCCAATCAAAACGGGATTATTTTTAGTTTTTCTGGAAAGAATTCTGATGACGCGCCGAATTTCTGAGTCACGTCCGATAACCGGGTCAATTTTACCCAGTCGTGAAAGTTTAACCAAGTCGATACCATATTTTTCCAAAACCTGAAACGTTGCCTCCGGATTTTGTGTAGTGACTCTTTGATTACCGCGAACCTCCTTCAAAGCTTTTAAAATTTTATCTTCGGAAATACCAAAGCTCTTAAAAAATTGTTTCAGCGGATCTTTCGTTGCGATTTTAAAAAGCCCGAGAAACAGATGTTCGACACTTATAAAATCATCATTTAATTTTTTTGCTGCCTCCTCGGCTTTAGTTAAAACATCCTGAAACTCCTGCGTGATATAGACTCGCGAGGCATCGACACTACCGGTGACTGCAGGGAGTTTTTCCATTTCACGATCGAGTGAAAGTTGCACCGCACTCGGTGTAATATCCAATTTTTCCAAAATTGCACTGGCGATACCATTTTCCTGTTCAATAACAGCAGATAACAAATGCCAGATATCCACCTGCTGGTGATTTTTCCGCCTGGCAATATTCTGCGCTTCCATAATCGCCTCTCGTGACTTTTCAGTAAATTTGTTTAAATCTATGTTCATAATTTTTTAATTTTAAGGTTTATTGCAATGTCAGTTGCATGTTGTGTGCCAAAGTGTAACAATATACATATTTAAAAGTTAATCTACATTAGCGCTAGATCTACAATAATTTATGAATCATTAACACCTCAATTGGATTAGCTAATCCAATATATCATCGAGTCATTTTGGCACTATCATGACAGCAGAAAACACCTAGTTAAAAAAGTCGTCCAGTGAGCCATAACGCCCCAATTAACGTTTCAATCTGATTTTGTAATTGATACTCTATAAGTGTCCAAATTTGTTGTACCAGTTTAAATTAATAATTCTTATATTAACCAAAACTTCTCAAGACCACTTATGTTTACGTTTTTGAATTTCGGACTCAGGTAATCTGGCTCCTTTGGCGATAATAATTTCGAGTTTTTTAAATGCTATAGTTCTTGTAATAATGGATTGTCTGACTAACTCATCCAAAACCCATAGAGTTCCTCTAACTTCTAAACCCGATTTCTCAGATTTACTTCTCAATCGACCATCACCAGTTAACAATGTAGCATTAAGTTGTTCTGCTAGTAACAACACTGACATATCTGCGATTCCACCTCTTCCAAGACTTCCAATCCGAGATATTGCCATAGTTAATTTATCAGGCGACAATGAATGAACCTTAAATTTTTTATTTTGAAAATAGTTTTTTACTATACTCCACTGCTGATCTTGCTGTAATTGATTCAATATCAAATCTGAAGTATGGGTTTCATATCCAAGTAAAAACCATTCTTTCAAAATATCCGCGTTTGCTAAATCAATAATTACGGAGGCATCTTTAACAACTACTCTCATTCAATCAATAACGCTCTCTAAAACCATTCCTGAATATTGTAATAGATACCTTCAAAAGTTCTGTTGCTTTAGATTCACTTATGATATCTTGGGCAAACGCACGATACACTAATTGCATAAAACGTGAATGATGTTCATCGCCTTTATAATTATCATCCCCCGGTTCCTTTTTATTAGTACGCCATGAACTGGCAGACCTACAAAAATTTAAAAAACTACTTTCATTAATTTGACCAAGCTGTTTAGCACGATAAACAATACTCCAAATCGAAGTACCAAAATAGGACTTAATCTCAATCAATTCTCCTAGAAGCATACTAGTGCGGTGTTTCCCAAATACCGCTATAAAAGTATCTTTTGGCATAAGAAAAGCACCGGCAAATCTATTGGTAATTTGTTCTTCCATTTTTTTATCAATATTATCTGGGACATTCATTACCGCGTGTGCCATTTCGTGAATAGTCGTCATTCTTTTTCTGGGTAGATTTTTCTCTAACCGTTTGGAAACAACAACTACAGGCCCAACATCAGTCGTTGCGCATAAACCGTCAAAATATTCATCATTTTCATCAATTTGGTAAACTTTAATACCTTTAAGCTCTAATAATTCATGCACATTAGGAATTGGGTCATTTCCCAGATTCCATTTTTCCCGTAATATTTTTGCGGCCTCTTCTGCACTTTCAACATTTGAAACTTCAAATTCTTTTAATGGATTGTTAAAACTTTGTACATCTCCCACAATCTCTTCAATTTCACAATAACGTTCAAAAAAATCTGTCGCCTTCTCAATTATTGAATTTTCGACACGTTTGCTCATTCTGACTTTTTTACGAAAGCGAATATTGTTCATTTTCACCTTCATTGGACGGAAGAAAAAATCGTATCCCTGATTCAATACATTGGATAGTGCAATCAAGACTTCGCTGCCAGGCATCATCTCACCTTTTTCATATTTTGAAAGTGCATTATGAGAGACAATGCCCTTGATTTGTTTAGACAAATTGCGAAGAGACAATCCAGCCATCTTTCGCGCCTGCTTTAATCTCTTACCAAACAGTACTTTTATATCATGATTGTCCATGTTTACAATTTTGATAAAATTAGTTGTTTTGTCAACACATTATAAACAAAAACTGATTTTCAAATGTTGCATAAAATTTAAAAATATTCACTTCTTCAATTAAAACTTTGATCCTTTTCCATTTCTCGCACAAGCTGTGCGAGAAATTCAGCAGAGGACAATGTCGAGTAAAACTGCCGCTGCCGCATGTGCCAAATATTTGAGTAGAAAAATGAGTCAGGCCTTGATCTTTGGTGCTAACGTAATTTATATATTGAATCGCACATTCATTAGTTGCAGAAAAATAACTTCACTGATAAATTTTAATATCAAATAAACTCATGACTTTCTACAACAAGCCGTCATAGAATATTTAAGCTTGTCTTTTTTATTTGTAGGTCGTTAAAGAATTACATTACAAATACGATAATATTCAGAATTAAACTTTTCTCTATTTTTACTTCGTATAATACTTAAGGATTGTTAATAATAAAAATTAAAAATAGTGAATTTTTTATTAATTCATCCCTAATAATTGAATATTAGAACATGCCTTCTAAAAATACATTTTGTGTAGCGCAGACGTTGTTTTCTCGCTGCCTTGAAAGTGACCTAAAGCCCGATAGACTACAGTTCACTAAATTATTATATTTGTTAGACTACTGCCAATATAGGCTAAATGAGAAAAGAGTTACTGATATCGATTGGATTTTTTATCATTATGGGCCATGGGCTTTTGAAATACCCATAATCATGGAATCAGTAATGAGTCGATACCCGTTTGGATGGGAGGATCGTTCTGAAAATTATGGAGGGAATATGCCAAAATTTGATGCTGCTGAACGAATGGATTTTGGCATTGAAAACATATTTAACAAACTCATTAAAACATTTCGCAATAAAGATACAAATTGCATAATCGAATGGTGCTATAAACAAACTGAACCAATGCAATCTGCTTTACGCGGTGAAAAACTAGATTTCACAACAATAGAAATAACAAAAGCGCTGCCCATGTTTTTTCCAAAAACAACAACCCATAAAATGCCTACTATACCTAAAAAATTTCAAGAACAACGTGCGACCTACAAAGCCAAAATTCAGCAAAGACGTAATCAGGTAAAAAAATGGAGAGAGAATCTTCAAGCTGATGATTACATTCAAGCTATGAATATCATTTCAAATACGAATTGTGCAAATATCCCTGATTTAGAAGGCACAAAGGTCTCTCTATCTGGCGATGTAGTTGATAAATTATCGAATTGGGGAAATGAATGATGATGCATATTACCTCAAGCTCCCTATGCGGGAGAAAAACGAACATCAAGTTGGCCAATTCTTTTGGGTGCCCAGTCCGATGACTTCTCCTGCTACGTTCTCATTGAGAATTGGAAGTTGGAAAGCTGGAATAGAGATTAAAGAGGCAAAACTTGTTATTAAAAAAGTCGATAAAGATGAACTCGGAAAAATAAAAGAGGGCGAAAAAGTTGATCTTAATAAAATGGTCATACCTGAGATTAACCTTGATTCAAGTGAAGACTTGATAGTTTCAAAAGTTAAAAGACGTCCAGCAGTCCTGATTTATAAAGAGTGCTATAATATGAGAAAGTTTGCTGATGTAACAGGAGGAATTCGTGGTGGAATTGTGAAACCAAATCGACATATCTTTGCACCAATTTACTCACTGCGAAAAGAAGAAAATTTAGAAAAAAGCTTTCCAGCTACTTTTATCAGCAAAGTGCAAAATAATGATTACCCTAATATTCTTTTTCTGCCAGCCTATTCAACTGTTTTGAAAAATGACTCCATGTTAATTTTGTCGGAAATGTTTTCTGTAAACATTAAGGCTATTACGCCAACGGATTTTTGTTTAGACCCTATGTTGTTTGGAATTCAAATGGATAATTTTTTGAAGTTAATCATGGATCAGGCAGATGAACTTCAAGAAAAACTCGATAACGCTAGTTCATCATAAATCTTTAATAGTGTTGAACTCCAGTTATTTTGTATCTTTCGACAACTTGCGCATCTCTTCTACAAGACTCAGACCTCAGTATTCAGAACGTTATTTCTCATTTGCAATCGCAAGTTTAAATCCCGATTTATCACCTAGTCGAAAGATTATTTTGCGTCCTGTGCCGTCGGGCATTGTAAGTGGTTTGGCATTAACTTTTTCGAGATAT
>JAJFLR010000094.1 GCA_021772565.1 Opitutales bacterium
ATATCTCGAAAAAGTTAATGCCAAACCACTTACAATGCCCGACGGCACAGGACGCAAAATAATCTTTCGACTAGGTGATAAATCGGGATTTAAACTTGCGATTGCAAATGAGAAATAACGTTCTGAATACTGAGGTCTGAGACTTGACTTTTTAAAACACACAGCGCTGCTGTGGGCTATAATGGAAAACACTTACAGTGTTCGCAGGTTGATAACAGATACCTCTTGGTTTGCCTCGGGGAGCTTTATTCAATGTGACAGCTGTGCCAAAACTTTTGCTATCTGGCTGAGCGATGTCTGGTCCGGCAAGGTGATAGTAAATTGCGGACTACCGTTATTATTTTCATCAAGACAAGTTTTGAGGCTATTATGAATATCCTTACTTAAGGACATCTGTTCGTCGCTTTGTTCAGTGTTAGGCAGGAGTTCGTTAAGCATATCGAATGCGGCAACCAGCATTTGGCCACCGGCTTGGGCAATCTTTTGTTTTTTCTGTTGAAGAATTTCCTCTTCCTGATGTTGTCGGCTTTCATCAACCGGCGCGTGCGGTTCGGCTCCGAGCAGAACTTCCAAACGTCTTTTTAGTTCTTCGATACCACTGGATAATTCGACTTCGTCTACTTTGGAATTAAAATCGAGTGAGGCAAGTGAGAGTTCGTGTTTGGCCGATAGCGTGTCGAGAAGTCTCTCTTCAATTGTGTCTTCGGTGACCAGAATGTAGACTTGCACCGGTCGTTTCTGTCCCATACGATGAGCGCGGCCGATACGTTGTTCAAGCACAGCCGGATTCCAGGGCAAATCTACATTAATAACAGTATTGGCTGCTTGCAGATTCAGTCCTGTCGAACCGGCATTTGTAGCGAGAAAAACTTTGCAGTCCGGATTCTTTTGAAATTCTGACACCAGTCCCTGGCGTTTCTTTTGTGGCACACTGCCGTCCAGGCGGACATATATTATATCATGTTCTTTTAAAATTGTTTCAATAAGTCCTAGCATAGTTGTCCACTCAGAAAATATTATAATTTTTCTATCTTCCTCTGCTTTCATCTGTTCGAGAATTTCTGATAATTTACGCAGTTTGGATGAATACCCCGGTTCTTCTTTATCGCAAAGATAAGTGCTGTCGGCTGACATACGGCACATAGCAAACGCTTGTCTCAATCGCAGTAAATCCATTTCGTTGATGTATGCCTTATCCAGAATATATTTAACGATACGCGCATTAGCGCTATGTAATACTAACTGTTCTTCTGTAGGCGTTATGCGGACAATTTTTGTTCTGCGTGGTGGTAATTCTTTCATAACCGAAGCACGAGTGCGGCGCAGCAAAATCGGTTTGAGATTATCTCTCAGTTCAGCGAGATTTTTATAGCCGATGACTTTGCCTTTTTCATCAACAATGCGATGCCGGTTAAAAAATCGAAAAGCCGGTGCCAGTCGTTGTGAATCGATAAATTCTACGATTGAGTACAGATCGTCAACTCGATTTTCTAACGGAGTTCCAGTCAATACTAACGCAAACTTTGAATTCAAACTTTTAATAATACGACTGGTTTTGGTTTCCCAGTTTTTTATACGTTGGCCTTCGTCGAGAATAATCAAATCCCATTCAACCGCCTCAATCGCCAGGTAATCACGCAATACTTGTTCATAATTACAAATAGTAAAAAAACAGGCATTGCGATATTGCAATGTACGTTCGTCAGCGCTTCCCAGTATTAGAGAGCAGTTGTTTTCTGAAAATTTGTATATTTCACTTGCCCATTGAGATTTAAGTGATGCCGGGGAGACAATAAGCACTTTTTTAATATCGGCTTCAATTCGAAGCAGTTCAGCAACCCCGATGCCCTGTATAGTTTTTCCGAGTCCCATATCGTCAGCCAGTATCGATCTGCCGTTACCGGCAGCAAAAGCAATACCGTCAAGTTGGTAAGGGAGCAGCTCTGACTTGAGCAATGTTTTACGAAGTGGATGACTCGCCGGGTCTTTTCGAATCGATTCTACTTTTTTCTTCAAGTGGTGCTGGTGCAATACCTGTTGAATAAACTCTTCGGCATCCGGATAAATATTGACCAGCTGTTCCTTCGATTCCAGTTTCCGGATGCATGCAAGAAGTTCCAATACTTCCTTGCCGCTGCGAATTTCAAGCGACTTAAACTTCTCACAAATTTTCTTTAAGTTTATATCTAACAGTTCGGGGAAGAGCAGATGCAAGCAGGGTTCTTCGTCATAATTTACATGCACGGAAAAGTTTTCACGTCGATACGGCTGTTTAAGTCGAGAAGCATTAAATTTTCGTTTAGCCGATGATTGCACTTTGATAATATGTTTGCAGACACCGAGGGTATTTTTGCGAAAGTCCTGACAGGAACAATAGTTTTTACCTCGTCCCATTTCTCGTAATGCAACGCGATATGTTTTTCCGGATTCTTTATTAGTGACCAGATAATCGGTCCAGGGATTTTTCGGATCGTTAGATCGAATCTGCATCTTTTCGGACTTTGCGCGTTCAAAACGTTCATGCAGTGCAAGTAAAATCAACGCCTCTTCATCGAGATTTTCAAACGGAATACTTTCATCAGGAAGTAACGCAAGACCAAGTAACGATTTCCCTTCCAATATAAAAGAGAGCGCAGCGCCCTTGTATAACAAAGCTTCATCACACGGAGTACAAGTCACCAGCAAACGTCTTCTGGCGGTATCGCTGAGCCGAATCTCAACGATTTCAAATTTTTTCGGATCATCAGGATTCGGAAATTTTAACCGGAAATATTTGTTAGTTAATTTATAGTGCTCAGGCTCGATTTCAAATCGACTCCCTTGTATTAAATTACTTTTGCCATCATCGCCCAGAATGCGGCAAGCCTGTTCAAACGTCAGGCGTGAAAGCTGGTCTTTTAAAGTCAGTTTTTTCGAAGATTTTGTTGCCATAATATTTATTCTATTTTGAGAATAAATCATAAAAAATATTATTATCCGAGCACACAAGAATTTGATACTATTTTTTTATTCACAACTTCTCTGCATCTGTCAAAAATAGTAATTACTCCGTATGTTTATATATAATTCATATTTCTATCAGGACGATGTAATTCTAATTTGACAGAATGAGAATAGCTTTCATAAATCGAAGGTATATTTTAAAGAATTCTTAATCTCTTCAAAAACACTGGATTCTAATTTTCCGACTCTCTCTTTCAATTCGTGATATTGTATGGCAACAATACCTTGAAGATTTACATAAGATTTATACCTCAGAAACCTGGGGTTACCTATTGATATTTCGTAATCACTTTCACGATATTGCGTAGTGATCGGGGCGCATAAAGCTAACGCTCTCGGTGGATTTTCATTATCTCTGGAAACAACAACCATATATCTAACTTTTCCTGCAAATCCTAAATCTACACGATAGACTTCGCCCTGTTTAATCTTCATCTATCAAATCTAATACTTGATTTCTCTTTGTTGCCGGATGGATAATATCCTCAATATCTAAGGGTGATCCCGGTACAATAATCGGAAATGGAATGCCCTTATGTAATTTGACCTGAGTAAAAAACATGCGTATTGCCTCTGTAGTCGATAGCCCTACACTTTTAAGAATATTTTCGGTATCCTTTTTCAAAGATGATTCTATTCGTGCTCTTACAACCGCTTCTTTCATGAACAAAAACGTGGCACACAAAGGCTACATAGTCAAGAAATTAATTGTCGACGTCTGGAATAAGATAACACTGCCAAATCGTACATTTTTCAGTATAAGACGTTTCCTGAATCCAAGACTCGAATGAATCAGCTGACCTTCATTAAAATTATGGCCCGATATTCGCAGTCATCTCTATCTGGATACCATTTTTAATAGGCTCTTATTACTGAATTTCTTGCTCTGTTGAGAAGAAAATCAGTGATATGAGACTAATCCCAATCTCCAATTCGAAATTGAAGGATATCTCACTACGGGCTTGGTACGTATTTGAAGGATGTCGTTATTTCATTCATCGGTACGTAATTAAGCTTTGACTCCCTCCACTATAAAATAGCTTGCATCATCAAATTTAATTATTTTTATTTTTCATTTCTGATTGCTGCCCTCAAGATATCATATGAACTGTATTATCCAACTTTTACTTTCGATTCTATTAAGCTATTTTATCGTATGTGATTGTCGTGCGGGAATTAAAATTAATGAAGCAGCAGAACCGAATCGTGCTCCGATTATTCAATTTAATAATATAGATGATCAACTCGGAACTGTTGTCGGCTGGGGGCGAAACGATTTTGGCCAGGCCACCCCTCCGGAAGGTTTGCAAGATGTGATTTTTATTTCTGCCGGGAATGATTTCAGTCTGGCGCTAAAAACCGATGGCACAGTTGTCGGCTGGGGAAGGAACGATCAAGGCCAGGCAGCGTCTCCAAATGGTTTAACTGATGTAATAGCAATTGCTGCAGGTGGACAACATAGTCTTGCTTTAAAAAATGATGGAACAGTCATCGGTTGGGGCAATAATTCAAAAGGCCAAATCAGTATTCCAAACGGTTTGATAAATGTAACGGCAATTTCCGCAGGAAACAGTCACAGTTTGGCTTTAAAATCTGACGGCACTGTCGTCGGTTGGGGAGATCACACACTTGGCCAGATCACACCTCCTTCCGAGTTGAGTAATGTGATAGCGATTGCAGCGGGCAACGACCACAGTTTAGCTTTAAAAAGCGATGGCGTAGCCGTAGGCTGGGGGAAAAATAATTTTGGACAAGCCGGTTTAGCGGATGCTGAATTAATATACAATGCATTAAATGGAAGAGCTGGATCTCCGCTTCAACTAAATAAATTTGATTTGATTTATTCAATTCCCAAATTTGATCCGGACTTGGGAACATTGAATAATGTTACAGGAACTCTGACTGGAACTGTTACTGGAACCAGTCAGCTTGAAAGTGAGGATGATACCTCAACAAAAGGAAACCTTTTGAGAATGAGTGTGAATTTCAATATCGAAGATCCGGAATTTTCCGGTGACTTGTTTTTTGTTAATGCAATATCACAAACATTTCATAATTTGGGTGCATTTGATGGTAAGGCAGATTTTGCCGGAGCATCCGGTGTATCTGTTACTTCTGCAGAAAGTGATTCAGATTCATTCACTTTTACAGATTCTGGAATTCTGGATTTATTTTCAGGTATCGGCAATATTGATTTGGGCGGATCTATGATTGGGACATCATTTGCTGCCGGACCAAGATCACTTATTTCTAGTTTTACTGTTTTTGCATATGCTAATTTTGAAGTTAAATATAATTATACTGCAAAATCGGATTCTTTTTTCAAAGAAATTTCAAAAATCGCTGCAAATGGCAATCACAGTTTAGGCTTAAAGAGTAATGGAACGATAATAGGCTTGGGAAGTAGAGATGACGGTCAAATCACTCCACCAAATGGATTGAATAACGTGATTGCATTAGCTGCCGGTAATATTCACAGCCTGGCTTTAAAAAACGACGAAACAGTTATAGGATGGGGAAGCAATAATGATGGTCAAACCACAATCCCTGAAGGATTAAAAGAAGTAATAGATATAACTGCAGGAAATTTTCATAATTTAGCCTTAATCCGCAAAAGGACGATAACGTCATCAGGAAATGAAGAGACGCCATTGACCGTAACTTATGAAGATATCGTTACATCTCTTGGAATTGAGGATTTAGATGGGAATGGTTTTATTCTGCAAATAGAAGCGGTTAATTCTGGAACATTGACTAAGGGGAGTATAGCCATAGTGCCCGGACAAACAGAGATTAAAAATGGAGAAAGCATTGTGTGGACACCCGAAGAGAATCAAAATGGAGTGATTGATGCTTTTAGTATTAAAGCCTATGATGGGGAATTATTTTCAACTAAAAGTGCAAAGGTTCTAATTGATGTTAAAAATATTAATGACCGACTGGAGTTGATCAGTGAACCTGTTTTTGAGTTAAGAGACTCTGAAGAGTATTTATATAAAATAGTGATTGATGATAAAGGTGACCATGGTACTATAGAGCTGATTGGCACTTTAATTCCAACATGGTTAAATTTCGATACTGAGAGTGGATTATTGAGCGGGACACCGGAAATTAGTGATGTAGGTGAACACACTGTAAAATTGTTAATCAGAGATGGTGAGTTTGAGGTAGAACAGATTTTTACAATAACAGTTAAATTTTCTAAATCACCGGCGACACTCCCAAATTTGAAGTTGTCTAAATCGGGATTTATCAGAGCGATGGTTTTTCAAAATGATGGAAAGCTCATCATTGGCGGTGACTTTACATCTGTAAATGGGGTGCCCAGAAATAACATCGCACGTCTTAATACCAATGGCTCTGTAGATTTAACCTGGAATCCGAATATTAACAGTGACAAAAAATTTATCTCACCAAGTTTATTGATTGATAGTAACTCAAATTTTGAAGATCAGGTTAATGAATATGGTATAGTCAATACCCTGACTATTACGAGTGAAAGTAATAGTTCTGTAGTTGAAGATCTATTTATTGGCGGCAATTTTAACTCAATACATGGAATTCCTGTAAATAAATTGGCTAGAATAAGCATCAATGGAAATGGAGAGCCAGATGATTCATTTGATTTTACCGGCAGTGAATTATTTTCTGAAATTAGAGCTGTTGTTGCAGACAAGAGATCATTGCAAATTTTTGTTGGCGGAGTAGTAAATAATGAAAATGAAGAACTAATCCCGGGAGTTGCAGGCGTAAATTATGTAAATGGACAAATTGATCAAAATTGGAATCTACCACTGTCTTCTGTACAAGCGGGTATTATAAATGGTGTAAATACGATAGCACTCAGTGGCGAAAATATATTTATCGGCGGTCAATTTGTTCATGCAGAAACTAATTTAAAATATGTCATTAATGTAGATGTGAAAACGGGTGCTGTTAATGCAGAATGGCGTCCGGGTATCAGCTCAATTGTAAATACGTTATCAATTTATAATTCACATATATTTATCGGAGGAACAAATACTCTGGTAAAAGTGAACCGCATGGGAGATGGCACAATTGATGCCTCTTTTGACAGTGGGGTAGGAAGTGGAAGTAATGATGAACGAGTAACAAGCAGTTCAATAAAAGGAGATGAATTATTTTATGTTAAGGAAAAGCTGGAAGTAATCGGTAGTGGATCCTCTTCTTTAAAACTCAGACGGTTTGATATCGAGAAAATAAATATCTCAGACAATACCAGAGGGAGTGAATTTAAATATGATGAACAACAGCCTAACTTTATCAGTTCTGTTATTGCTAAAAATGACTCTGTTTTTATCGGTGGCACAATTAATGTAATTGATGAATCAATTTCTTTAGGGATGGGGAAATTAGATTTATTTACAGGGGCAAAAGATTTAACCTGGCCCGTTCAGGTCGAACAACCGGGAAGTGTCAAAGCACTAGTTCGTCAACTGGATGGAAAATTAATTGTCGGAGGTGATTTTTTATTGGTCGATGGAGTGGAGAGAAGAAATATTTTGCGTGTCGATGCTGGTGGAGTACTCGACAGAAATTGGACTCCGGCGGCAGACGGGCCGGTTAATGATTTGCAAATTGATGAGACCGGCAGATTTTTATTTGCTGCGGGAAACTTTCAAAATATTGGCGGATTACATCGACCCGGTGTGGCAAAACTCAATCTTGTTATATCTGATAACTCTGTTGAAGAGTGGAATCCATTTGCTCCCTATTCGAGTTTGGAAAATGAAGTAGATTTTACTGTGGATGAAGTTGGGATTAAAACTATTGAACTGAATGATGGCTATCTCTATTTAGGCGGAGCATTTTCCATACCCTGCAGCAGCTGTAGTTCACAATCTATGAATGGATTAGTTAGAATTAATGTGTTGGGAAATGGCTCTATAGATACAAGCTGGAAGCCAATAGACACAGCCATTTCTTCTATTGATGTGAATGATATTCTCATTGATGATATTCATGTTTACATCGGTGGAAATTTTCTGTTTTCAAATGATTCTCAGTTGGTTTTAAGAATTAATGGAACGGGGGATTTAGATGACAATTGGAAACCGGCCAGAGGTAAGGACAGTTTGGAGAAGGCAAATACGTTAGCCAAAAATAACAATAATTTATATCTGGGAGGAGATTTTACTGCAGTAGGTGGTCATGTTATTAACGGGCTATCTCGCATTTCTTTAGTTGGGACAAACAAAATTGATACTGACTGGAATCCTGTAATAAAAAATAGTCGGTCGGAGAAAATTGAAATATATGATCTCAAATTACTCGGTTCTGTTTTATATCTTGCCGGAGAATTTACCAATATTGGCAATCAGATAAAAACAAATCTGGCAAAGATCAAAGATTTTAATTTTAAAATTGAAGCTGACCGGAGCCTTGATTTTGAGATCAATGATACAGTTAGGACTTTGCTGCTGAATGGTGAAGATGTCTATGTGGGGGGTGATTTTACCGAAATAGTGGGCAAGCCCAGATTGGGTCTTGCTTATTTACCAAAACTGGATGCCCCGGTATTGTTGCAAACTTCTACCGGTAGTTTTGTCGTAAAAAGAAATATACTGGATGGCGATGAAATAACTCACTTTAATATCACCGATATTCAAAATGGAAAATTATTTAAGAGTAACGGAAATATCCAGATCAGTTCTGGTGATTTTATAACCATTGAAGAAGGAGAAGCCGGATTGCAGTTTTCCGAAAATGGTTCTGTCTCAATCGTCTCATCACTAAGCGATACCACAGAGGGTGCAGGTATAGAAGAGACAACATTGATTATGGGACAATCGAGTCTCAAACGACTGTATAGTTTTACTCAGTCTGAATATGAAATTAATGAGCCGGCTACCGGATTTGCATCTATTGCAGCTATAATAAATAAACTGGGTAGTGGATCGGGATCTGTTGGTTTTGTCACTGAAGATGGGACAGCATTTGACGGCTCCAGTTATTTCAGTCAAAATTCTGTTGCTAACTTTTCCACTGTATCAAATCAATTTCCGGCTACCGCACAGATTCTGCACGATGGGGAGAATACGGGAGAAATTGTTTTTTACCTGCACCTCCAAAATCCGGATAGTAATAGCGCTTTGGCTTATCCTACAACGACGTTAATTAAAATTATTGACTATGATATTACCGGGTCGGCTGAATCTCAATTGGAGCGTACTCTGCCTCCAATTGTATTTGATGCCAATGGTATTATTAAAATAAATATTGACCAGCCAGCCAATATCAATGGGCAATGGCGTTTATTGGGAGATATTAAATGGCTAGATAGCGGTAAAAGCAAAATTGGTCTGACTACGGGAAATTATCTGATAGAATTTAAACCGGTCAGCGGATATGATCATCCACCATTTACAACTGTTCCGGTGACCTCAGGAGAAACTACTGTTGTTCCACTCAATTCAGCTCAATATACCAGAATTGCTGACACTAATGTCGGTTCATTGAGTGTGGAGATATTTCCTTCAAACATTGGTGGACAATGGCGCGTTGAAGGATCAAGTATTTGGAGAAATCACGGGGAAACTGTTTCAAAACTTTCCATCGGAAACCATGTAATTGAATTCAGAGATGTTGCCGGATATTCTACTCCACCTAACCGGAATGCCAGGGTAGCCCCAAATCTTGTAAGTAAGATTAAAGAGAACTATTTATTATCGGATACGACGTTTGGCGTGACACCGAAAAAATTGAATCTTACAGAAGTAACAACAAAGCCACCTTATTTTTACAACGGACTGATACAGTCAAGCATTGGAATCGGAAGTGGTGTAGTTGTAAAAAAAAGAGTCGTACTCACTGCAGCGCATGTTTTGTTCGACGACTTTACGCTGAGTTATGTAACTTTCCCGCGTTGGATATATCGCAAACATAGTAATGAGTTTGAATCGCCACTCAAACGGCCTCGAGGTTGGGTAGTCTTTTCCGGATATCAAAAACAGAGAGCCATAGACGACACGCCCGGATTTTCCACACCTGAATCTCAAAATCTCGATATTGCCGCGCTCTATTTTTTTAGTGATGCCGGCGAGGGTGGATTCAGCGGCTATCTGGTAACTGACCCCGATAATGAATGGTTGACTGGTAACACTGATAAAATATTGGTCGGGTATCCGATTGATAAAATCACCGAATCAGACAGGGGGAAAATGCATGCTACGCCTCAGGGCAACTACAGTTTCACTAAAGCAACCGGCAATGTCTATGTCTCAACTGATATAAATAGTTTTGAAGGAAATAGCGGAGGACCGTTAATGGTGAAAAATAATGGAAATTTTTATCCGGCCGGAATTTATTTGGGTGGAGACAAAGAAGCGATAGTAAGAGCCATTGACCGAAGTGTTGTCGATCTTATTAATAAAGCCGAAACTGCCGCAACCGGCGGCGGAAATAAATTGAGTGGAGGAGCCATATTTGTCGAGCCTGGTGTAACTAAAAATCTATTTCAAATTGGTACATTGACTGTACAAATTGAGCCCAATGTTGCAGCAAGGTTTGCTAAGTGGAAAATTGCGGAATTCAGTGATGATTTATTTGAAAGTAAAAAGCAGATAGCTTTAATACCAGGTGAGTTTATCATAGAGTTTTTACCGATTAGCGGATACACAACACCATCACAAAGAGTAGTAGAGGTCGTAGCAAATCAGTCATCATTGTTACTGGCAAATTATTTAGCCAATTTTGATCATTATGGTCAATGGCGAATAGATAAGTTTGGATCGTCAATACTGGCAATACCGTCCTTACAATCCACATTTTGGGGCGATCTTGCTAATCCGGATGGTGATCAACTCAATAATATTCTGGAATTTTATATGGGTCTGGATCCGAAAAATAATGATCGATATAATGCTGATGAACCCTATTTAAAAGCAATCAGTAACGGCATCCTATTACGCCGTTCAAAAAATGTAATAGGTTTGGATGCCAGAGTCGAATGGTCATCTGATTTAAAGAACTGGAATACTGAAGGGTTGACTGAAAAAATGATGAAAGACCTCGGTGATGCAGAGCTTCTCGAAATAACATTACCAACGAATGAAAATAGAAATATAGTCTTTTTCAGAATCGTCATCATTCCCGATTGATAGCTGAAATTTATTATAATAAAAATTCCTGTTAATCCAGTCTAATATATTATCTCTATAAATTTACTTTAAACTGTACAAAAAACGAACGTTCTCTCGGCAGTTCTAATATGGGACTCAGAGGGGCCACTTGAAAATCCTGGTCATTAATATTTACAACGCCGAAAGTGATATCCCAAAGTCGACCTGCTGCACGGTAGCCAAAAAATGCATCCAGTTGAAAAATATTTTCATTGGGTAAATTATGATTATTCTGAATAAGCCATTTCCCTTCGGCTTTACTAAAAAATCCACTGGCATGATTGTAAATAGCATAAATAGATGGAAGTTGTAATGTTGATTGAGAATTGCTGATGGCTCCGGCAGTCACTGTCTGCGGGATCTCTGGAAAACGACGATCAAGTTCCGATTGGATAAATTCATAACGACCACCGATTGAAATATTTTCACCATAAAGTTTATTAACCGTTACGGAAAACCTTTTTTCCTCATAATCTAATTCTTCCAGCGTTGAGGATTGAGAAAACATACCGGCGTTGACTCTTCCAAAAACACCAATCGTTCTGTCAACGTTAGCTTCTAATAGTTCAGCCTGTATATCAATAAAAGTAGTCTCGTTAAATTTCCAGGTTGTGCCTACACCAACTGTTTCAAATTCAGGCGCCTCTACTGAACCGGCGACCGACTCAGGAATCAATGATCGAAAGCCTTGCACAAATCCTGATAGCTGAACCGGTTCCAATCGAATACTTTCATCGAAACTAACACCGCCAAGAGCTTGCGTGTAAACTGCTCGAAGCGTGATGTTAGAACTCAGATTCCAGGTTAACCCAACTTTTGGTGAGACTTGATCTTTGTCATTAGTTCCATCTGAAACGGGCAATGATCTGAAATTTATCGGATACTCTATATAATCATAGGTAACGCCGGTAGTAAAACTAATTGAATTGAAAACTTTCCAATAGTAATATCCGTAAGCACTGAATCTAAAAAAATCTGTTGTAAAATCTGAATTGGCAGCCGGATTGCTGGTGAAAAATGGAGTGAATATGGGATTACTGGAAGCTATTAAATTTTTCGAATTGAAATCACCGAATTGAACTCTTGTTCCCAAATTGAGTGTGGTTTTTTCTTTTTGAAATATTTGATTTATTTCAGCAGTATATATTTCAAGTTTAGATTCGTAATCAATGTCTGTAAGAAATCCTCCTACGCCAGTTACATTGCCAGCTCCATTGCCAGCTCCATTGCGAGTAACACCGGTTATAATAGATGATCTATCACTAAACATTTGTTTGTTTTCCAAGCGTCCACCGAGAATCAAAGTATCCACACCGGGTGCCCAGTGGTGATGGTAGCCAACTAATGCTATCGGTAACTGCTCCTCTGAAAAATCAAGTTTTGGTCGGGCTGTGGCAGCATTTTGTCTTAAAAATAAATCACCGCTGGTATAGTCTTGAAATTTAGTTTGAAAAAATAACGTTCCCTTAGGTGAGAGCTGATGTTTCAATTGTGTAAACACTTCAAGGCGATCAAAATTGTTGTTAGTACGAAATCCATCGAATGTATGATAGTCCACATCAATTGAATAACTAGTTTTATCGTAAATTCCATATTGCGAAACTAATTGACGAAATTCACCATGACTAAAGTAAGTTGATTGAGCATTAACTCCCAATTTGTTTTTTTCAAATAAAGAGGAATATTCTTGTAGCGAGACGTGTTGGGATAATGTTCCTGCATTTACCGGTGAGAGTAGATTGGCCAATAACAATTCATTAAACCAGGCAGTTTCATAACGGAGCTGAATCCTTTTTGGATCGCGTAAAGCATCGTAACTGTTAGCCAGAAATAAATGCGAAGAATAATTTGAATAATCATTCTCGACCGCTTTTGTCGCCTCACGGATACTGATATCTGTCATGCCAAGATTTTTATAGATAGATGCCAGGTTAGCACTGCGCACAGAACTATCTTGATCGAGTAGAAACTTAGAGCGATACAATCTTCGGTTGTCATTTAACTGCAAAGATTTTTCCATATCAGAAACAGCTTTGTTGTAACGATTGATTTGCTGATTATGCAGAGCGGAATAGAGCAGGGGTGTAGGATCGTTTGGGTCTAAATTTTTGGCTAGTTGCAATTCATTTTCTGCTTTGGCAAATTCATTATTATTGAATAAAGCTTTAGCTAAATAACTGCGCAGTATCGATCTATTTGGTTCGAGTGCTGCAGCTATTTTCAATTTTTGAATACCCGTTATTGAACTGCCTTTTCGAATATCAATCAGTCCGCTACCGAGCCAGGCATTAGCTAAAGCACTATCTAATTTTATAGCTTGCTCAAAACTGTTTTTAGCTTTTTCCAGTTTATTCTCACCAGCCTGTAAAAATCCAATAATGGTCAATGCCTGAGCATTTTGCGGAGAAACTGCTAAACACTTTTCAATTGCATAAAGTGTATTGTCTCTATTGCCAAAACTAAATTCAAGCTCTGCCAATCGAGCCCAGGCATAGCCAAAATTGGGCGACAACTCAGTTGCTTTTTTGGCTGCATCTAACGCGTCTGCTAAATTACCTGATACTTGTAAGGAATAGGAGCGCGCTAACCACTGAGAACTGCTGACAGGTTCATTAGATAAATTCTGATGATCTCCTTTAACAGTTGCTATTAGCTCAACAACTGCATCTTTTAATTTTTTTGATATCTGATTGTTACTAAGTAATTTCTCAGAACTCTTCACTTGTCCAGTAGCTAATAATAAACCAGCTAAGTAAATACGTTCATTTTTCGAATTAAATTTTTTTGTAGCTGGAAAACTCTTCAATGCATTTAATAAATTACCCGATTGATAATGACTGAGAGATTTAGCTAATTTATTTCTTTCACTCGGTGTGAAATTTATTTCGTTCAAATCAATAATTGCAGGATAATAAAGAGACCACTGTATTGTATTAACTACGTTGATGATCGCGGATTTTTCAGGTTTGTGTCCGGTTTGTATGGTTGCTATTTCACCACCGGAAAGAGATAAATTTCCTTTATCTGTTGTTAAATCAACGTTCCCGTCAATTAGGGTTAACACATTGCTACCATCATTTTCAATGTGCAGTTCAAATTCTGTACCTTTGATAGCCGCAGTAGTCACAGCAGTAGTCACTTCAATTGTTTCTGGGTTTTCCCTGCTAAAAAAATAGAGTGCCCCTTTTTTTAAATTAACAGCAGATTTACTGATCTTTTTTGTCGGTGCTCGAAGTAATATACTGCTAAATTCATTTAACCGCAGGACAACCCCGGTTGGCATTTGAATTGCAGCACGACTGTATTCTCCGGTTCTAATTTTATCTCCGTAGTGAAATTGTTGATCATTTATAGCAGTTACCCAAGGGGATCCCTTTTTTGAAAACTCCACTACACCTTCACTTGAAATTAGTGTTATCGGTGATTCATTGCCGTTTGTTGATTGAAGCAATAGCAAAAAGCTAAACAGAGTGAATAGAATATTGAAGAACTTATTGTAACTAATTTTTTGCCACAGAACTACATGGATAATCGCGGACTTTATTTTGATTAAACTCACAATAGTGGATTAAGGGTAGTTACTTGTTATCGATTGTATTCTTAAATTATCGCAAAATTTTCAGACGAAAAAATTCAGGATTATTATCTGTTGGAGATATCCTGCGATATTCAGCTCTTTCAGAAGTGCCATTATTTGATGGTTCAGGCAGACCCATTGGTTCAAGCATATTAATTGCAGATTGCCAGTTTGTTAAATCTGATGACATCTCTAAATTATATGTAACATTATTGATTTCATAGTTAACATCGTTACTAACTTTTCCACCACGACGTCGTCGATAGGACAGGTGTGTATAGTTTTTTCCGTCCAACATGTTCTTTACTATGCTCACAGTCAGAGGTAGCTCAAATCCGGCCAGCTTAGGTGATGTATCCAGTGCGTATTCCAGAAGTGTCGGGATACCATCTTCGTCCGGATCCGCCAAGTCATTAACAATTGAATTATCGTTTATTTCATTTGCTGTAAAATTCTCAATTTTCCAAATATCGATGTCACTTGATTCATCAATTGTAATTTTTGTTTCAGAAGGGGTTAACAAGATTAATCCTTGTTGATTAATTTCTGGTGCTAATAGTCGAACTTGAAATTGCTCACCGTCATCTGCAATACTATCATTAATTATCGGAATCGATATTGATTGCAGTGTTTCACCATTACTAAAAGTTAGAGTGCCACTTTTATTTTCGTAATCTTCACCCGAAACAGCCGTAATTTCCCTTGTTTCATATCGTACCTGAACATCACCTTTTGGTGGATTTATTAATTGAGCTACCAGTTCTATAATTTCACCTCCCTCAGGTACAGTCCTGCTTGCTGAATCAAATCTCACACCACTTAGATTAAAAGTGCCTATATCAAACTGATTGCCTGTTAAAATTGCTCCGCTATTAAGAATTGTTTTATTCAAAGCTTCTACTCGAAGTTCAGCATCAATCACTTTTTTAATTATTTGTTGATCTATTGCTCTGACCAGGACTTGTTGGTTGCGAGCGAGAATTATACCTGCCGGTAAAAATATTTTACTATTTTTATTATCAACTTCTACATAAACAGGTCCACCACTGTTGCCGGCATAAGTTTGCAAATCATTGGTACGAAATACCCAATTGCTCCTGCCATTATTATCGGCATTTCCAGCGAAGCGTGAAAAAGTAGTTTCACCTTTGGGCTGTGTTCCAAACATTTTTCCACGATTGTCATTGGCTATAAAATCTGCATCTGTTGGATAGCCGACGATCATTTTTTTACCGGATGATTTTAGCCAACGATCTTCAACTGTTTTGGATCTTAAATAGCCGCCGTAGCCGTTACGACCTGCAGGCTCAACAAAAAATAACGCGGCAGCATCAAGGTTTAAAGTTTCGAGTGTCGAACTGTTTATATCTAAATCAGTATTTTCACTATCCAATTTTCGTTGACTGGCATAACCGTCTAAAATTTCAGATCCTCGCGGCACCAAAGGTTTTGGTTCAAATGCGCCTCGCTGTTTTTGAAAGAGCCATCTAACGTTACTTGCGATAACTAATGCCTCCGGGTCAAAAATTACATGAGCCGCAGTAAGAACAACTCTTTCTCGAACAACAAATCCACTTCCTTCACCGAATTCTGTTTGAATCTGACCATTGAAGTAATAAGGTGCACCCATGGCTGACTGGGCAAATGATAAGGGCGTTACCGGATCTCCTGTAAGATTATTACTACGTAATGAATAGACTCCTTTCGCAGAACTTCCCTGTTGATTGAATAATCGGATATTTCGACTAAAGGGTGTTTGCCAACCCTCAACAAATTTAAACTCAATAGTATACAACCCTTCGGCAAGACTAGAAACAGTTGTTTGGTTTCGCCACTCCTGCTCACCGGCAAATCGCCACTGCGCCCCTTCATCTTTAGCCAACTGCGGTATTATTTCAACTGTTACCCAAGCAGTTAAGGGTGCGGTATTTTGTGAATATGTCACTTCGTTTCCATCCATAACGGTTGTCTCTGCGGATCGGACTACGGCAATAGTTTCATTCGGTGGTGTCCAGTTAGGCAGTGGCTTAAATTCAATACTGTAGTTTCCTTCAGGTATGATGACACGTTCACCACTTTGGCTACTCCATTGTCTTTCACCGGTAAATCTCCATTGAGCACCGGTTGCATCTATTGGCTGAAGATTGACTATCAGTGTTCCCGTCGTCGGCTGATTATCAGGTGGAACGATATCAACTAGCGATTCTGTAAGTGTGTCTGATTCCTCTTCATTATCTATTATGAATACAGTTGCAATAGAGGGTGATGTCAATGCTCCGCCCAAACTGTTTATCGATAAATTCAAATTGACTCCAAACGATTCTGTTCCTTCACCAAAATTATCATCCAAAATCGGTATCTCAATTTTCTTTGACACGGTATCTCCATTATCAAATACAACTATACCCGTTGATAAATTAAAATCGCTACCCGCATTTGCTGTAACGTCGATTGTATTGTACTGCAGTTCAATTTTTCCGTTAGATCCGTTAATGCGTTCAATAAATAAAGTTACACTTATTTCGCTTTCACCGATAAAATATTCTTTTTCAGTAAATCTTAAAAATCCTCCGAGACTTTCATTACTTAATATATTTACGGTTAGTTCACTTGGTGAACCTAAAAGAGCATTCTGTGGATTAGATAGATTAATAAATACCGTTTCAATAGTTTCCTCGATTAAATCGTCGCGCAATTTCAATTTAAAACTGCTTTCGATTTTACCCGGGAGAAATTCCAGTGTTCCACTAACGGGTATGAAGTCGCTTTCAGGAGTTGCTGTTCCTGTAGTTGAATTAAAATCAACTTTTACCGTACTACCGCTTGCCTTAGAGAGCAAAGCGACAATTTCAACATCACCCACTTCTTCTCCTACAGTTAATGTTCTAAAATCAAAAAATACCAATGGTTGGTTTGTCTTATCCTCATCAATAATTGTCACCGTTGCCATATTGGGTTCGCTTATCAACGGTGTTAAATTTCCTTCAATTTCGCTTAAGGCAACTTTGAAAGAAACATCTCCATTTTGATCGCTATCATTTATAATGGGAATATTAATTGTTTTAATAGCGTTATCGTTATTAATCCATTTTAATGTGAAGTTGGTTAAGGGACTATAATCTACATTATTTTTTGCAGAGTCCTCTATTGTAGAAAAATTTACTGAAAGTTCTCCATGCGAGCCATCTATTCTTTCAACGGAAATTTGGACTGATGAACTGTTTTCATTTACACTAAAGTTATTTGATGTAAATCGTACTTTACCGATAGATAAACCGTTTATACCGGTAAATACATGCACGGCGTTTTCTTTATGTGCAAGCTGATCACTAACGATCAGTGAGTCATTATCCAGATCTAAATCTCCTGCGAATCCCAGTCCTTGTTCTATAGCTTTATCCGGTGAAATAATTTCAGTTAGTCCCCAATTATTTGGACCACCGACGTTACGACCGTACAGGAACACTGCGCCAAAAAGTATTTTTGTTGAATCTCCATCAAATTGAGGGTTTTCGGTAAATAGATTAAACCCTCGACCACCTACTGCTATCGTATCATTCTTAATTACAACTGGAGAGTTATAATCTGTGAATACATCGACATCCTGAAGTTTTAATTGGGTGACTTCTTTCCATTGGTTGTCTCCATCGAGATTCCACTCAAAAACAAAAGCATGTGTTCGGGAATCATTAAAAATCCCACCTCGTTGAATTTGTAGACCAGAGACGATAGTATTTCCACTTATAGAGACATCATCGCCGAAAAAACGCGATCCTGAGATATTCTCGACTTCCAATTTAGAGGTTTGAGCCCAGTCTGTGGAACTCATTGTACTACGTTCAAAAACATAAATTGCACCTTGTGATGATGAAGAAAAAGGTGCTCCGGCTAACACCCGTGTTTTATCAATTGCCACAGAAGTGCCAATACGTTGATTTTCAGGCTGTTCATTTGGGGACAGTTTTTTTACTTGCTGCCATATTCCAGTTTTATCAGATTTTTCAAAGACATAAACCGCACCCCTCTTATTATCGGCTTTCCATGCTCCAACAACTACGCTGTTTCCCTGAATGGCGGCCGATAATCCAAATTCGGCCGTTGGTTGTTTATCAGCGGGAAGTAATTTTTCTATAAGCTCCCACTTATCAGTACCATCTAGTTTGCGACTGTAAATATAAGCAGCACCGGCATCCGTTCCACCTTCATCATCATTGGGTGCTCCGACTACGATTGTATCCCCATAGATATCAACATTCGAAAATATAATCTCTTCTGAAATTACACTGTGAAAAGGAATGGCCCATTTATCTTCCAAAACCCAATTGTCACTACCTGGGCTTGTTCTTTTGTATACATGAACTTCACTCGTAAAGTCATTATTATTTATCAATCCTACTGCAACTCGATTTCCACTTACGGCAATTGTGGAACCAAAATAGACTTTTTCCTGAAGGTTTTCAACAGTTAACGCCTGTTTGAAATTTTGTATAAAACCGAAATTTCGGTTATCAATAATATGATTAGGTTTTGCATTGATACTGTAATGTCCATTAGGTCCTGGAGATTGCATGATGTATCCAACATGAAGCATGACTCTGACATTATATGTTTCTGGGGCTGGAAGATCAGCAAAAGTATATTTGCCATTAGTGTTTGTTTTACTAATAGGATCATCGAAGTCTCTTTTACCATCATTATTTAGATCAAGGTATACTGAGATATTGGAAATGCCTGATTCTTCCTCGTCTTTGATATTATTACCGTTACTGTCGAGAAAGGCAAATCCACTAATGTGAGTTGCAGGGAAGTATTCAAAGGCCCCAATATCCACTACAAATATACTGTCATTGTTGCCATCTTCCGGTCTTACAAAGCCTCGTTGATCAGTTAAGGGTGCTTCAAAGTTATCTCCTGTATCAATAGCCGGACTTCCCGGTTCTATCGGATGTGATAGTGTTCCATTCCGACCGGATGCAGATATCATTTTCAGTATAGGGTCAACATCGAGTTGATCAGTATTTATGTAACCTGAACCACCGAAAGAATTTCCAATAATATTAAATCCCTTGCTGGAGATATTCCCGCTAATATCATTACCGGATTGTGAGCTTACATTCCCTGAAAATATACTGTTTTTAGGAATTATTGCTGATGAAGCGTCAGTTTCTGATGTTACTACATTGTTAGCGCCACCTCCATTTATTGCTTTGTTTGATGTTACAGTACAGTTAGTTATACTCGTATTTGCAAAACTGTTTGTTCCATCATTTGAATTATAAATTCCTCCTCCATTTCCGTTATTACCAGAAATCTCATTGCCGGAAATTGTGCTATTAGTCATAGTAGTTGCAGCAGTAGATTTTTCTTTTATCAATATATTTGGGTTTTCATTGGCTTCAGGTGCTTGTGCTGAATTATGGATTCCTGCTCCGTTACCACCGGCAATCTGATTATTATAGATTGCTGAATTTGTTAGATTAATAGTTGCAACTTGATTTCCTAAACCAACCTCACTCCTTGAGTAATTATTGATTCCTCCACCATCATTATTTGCTAAAGATCCACTAACGTTATTTTGAAAAATATTACACTTATCAATAGTCACATTACTTGTGATGTAACTTGCATAATTATTCAATCCACCTCCTGAGTTTTTAGTAGAACTACCGTTTCCCGTAACAGTATTTCCGGAAATATTACAATGATTCAGATTTGTTTGATAGCCATCAATATAAATTCCGCCTCCTGCGTTTTGTAATGCATTATCACCGGTAACAGAGTTCCCTGATATTAAAGTATCAGTAAAATTAATATTTCTTTCATTATAGTAATAAGTTTCAGGTGCTGCATTCCATAAAGATATACCACCCCCATTATTATATGAATCAGTTGAGCCGACTACCTGATTATCAATGATCTCACTGTCGGAAATTGTCAAATTAGGCTCGATATAATATATACCGCCACCGGAGTTGTAAATATTGTCATTGCCGGTAACTGTATTTGCGGAGACTGTACAATTATTGAGAGTGATTTTACCAAGATTACCGAATATTCCTCCCCCACCTACGGCGTGATATTTTTCATTTGCATTGATATTTGCAACCACACTGTTGCCTGTAACAATACAATTATTGAGTTCCAGAATTCCAAAATGAGAATAGATTCCGCCACCCGATAATGCAGCTCGCGCATCACCCGGATCATACTTATTGACACTCAATTTTCCGCCGGTTACAGTCACGCCACTGAGGTTAAATTCAAATCCCGGATGAACGTGAAAGACGCGGTCAATTTCTTTAGCGTCGATAATCGTAGTATTCGGACTAGTACCGATAATTGTTAAATCATCTCTAATATCAAGATCACCGGAACGTGTAAAATTTTCAGAAGCACCTGCTACACTAAGATTATAATTTCCCGGCGGTAGAATGATTGTGTCATGGCCCGGTTTATTATTGGCCAGGTAAATTGCCCATCTAAGTGAATTACGTGGCGCATCCTCAGTTGTAGTCACTGGTGGTATTATAATATCAGTTCTCTGCCCTAATATTTCCAGATTTACGGTAAAGGAAACATTCGGGTTATCAGGATCATTCGAACTGAAATTAATTTTGCCGGTATGAGGTCCTGTTGCGAGATTGACTGTGCTAATAATTAATGAACCAGTTAATGTTTGCCCTGTTGGAATCGAAACATTCTGCGAACTATTAATTATTAACCAATCAGTGTCAGTTTCTCTTGTGATATTTAGTGGTGCTGTTCCAATGTTCTCAATTTTATATGTAATAATTTCCAGTAACCCTTCATACAAAGAAATATCAGTCGATTTCACTGCTAAATTTATTTTGGGGCTTGGTGGGGCAGTGACAGTTAAGGATACCGGACGGCTGACAAATACACCAGATAGTAGATCTCGAACAATCAATATATCGTTATAATTACCCGGAGATAACCCATTTGTGTTTACTCTTACTGAAATATTTCTGCTGCCAAAGGAGGGTGAAAATGGTATTGATCCTGAACTTGAACTGACACTTAACCAACTGGAAGATTTTTGTTCGGTGATACTGTATGATATTGCAAAAAACCCTGATTTTGCAATAGTGAGTGTTTTGCTACTGCTCTCTCCTTCATTATGTGTAAAACTAAAAGATGTGGGTAAAACTGAATATTGTGCATTAAGCGTTTGTAAACTAAGCAGAGAAAAAATTAACAGACAAACTAGCAATTTAAGATTAGATTCTAAGCTAATAGATCTTCGTATTTGAGCCATATCGTGAAATGATTAATATTTGGTTAGCGTGAGTTAGATTTGTTCAGGTTGTCATTAAAATAAATTTTGCATGTATATAATTTTATCACAAGAATTTTTTTCCATTTTTTGTGATAAATACGGCAATTTTATCTTTATCCATGATAATATAGAGATATTCTAGCTGAATAGTAGGGCTTGGCATAGTTGCGTTAGTGGAAATTTGTCTCTAAAATCCAACCCTCAAATTTTTATTAAAGTCTGTTAATACTTAGTCTCATAAATAAATTTTTTTGTTGGTCATTCTGTAAAATTCGGAAGCTGGCTTTTTCTGTCAACCCATCCAATAACGGTTCAGGTAATCCAACAGCTTCAAGTTGATCCATTGCAAGTAACCAATTTTCTAAATTTTCGGACATTTCCAATTTATACTCAACTCCATTAGCTCTATAAATACCGTTACTACTAATTACACCACCACGTCGACGAATATAGGAAACATGTATATATGTTTTGTTATTTATTTTATCTTGCACGACCGACACAGTTAATGGAATTTTAATACTGGGTCTATCAGGTAATGAATTTATGGCGTATTCAATTAAGGTTACTATGCCATCCAAATCATTATCTGCCAGGTCGCCACTAATACTTGAGTCCAGTAATTCCAGCGAGCTGAAGTTTTCAGATTTCCAGACTTCAACATCACTTGATTCATCAATTGTAATAGTTAATTCAGAGGGTGTCATTAAAACGATGTTTTGTGAATTATTATCAGGAATTTTTAAGGTAACTCTAAATTGTTCACCATCATCAGAAACATCATCATTAATAATTGGGATTTCAATAAATTGAATTGAAGAGTTGTCACTAAATTTAACAGTTCCAATTTTTTCAATGTAATCGCTACCTGCTGTGGCAGAAATAGCTGTAGTATTAAACTGGATTTCTGTATCTGATTCAATCGGATTAAATAATCTAACAGCAATTCTAATAGCTTCACTGCCTTCAGGAACAGTAATATTGGAAGTTTCAAATCGAACACCGCTTAAATTAAAATTATCAAAGCCAAATTGATTCCCGGTAATAATAACTCCACTGTTTAAAATTGTTTCATTTAAGGAATTGGCTCGAATCTCAGCATCAATAATTTTTTTAATTATTTGTCTATCAATTGCTCTAACTAAAACTTGTTGATTTCGTGCGAGAAGGATTCCTGTCGGAATAAATTTTAGTTCAGAATTTATTTCTGTTTCTACATAGAGTGGCCCTCCACTGTTACCTGAATAGGCCATAATATCATCAGTTTTATAAACCAGGTTATTTTGTCCATTTCTATCAATACTCCCACCAAGTCGTCTAAAGTTTATATTATTATTCGGATTGGTTCCGTGCATTTTTCCACGATTATTCTCAGATATAAATTGTGGGTCGGTTGGGTAGCCGATAAGAATTTTTCTGCTGTTTGATTTTATCGGAATTGTTGTTGTTGTATCTGAGCGTAGGTAACCTCCGTAACCGTTACGCCCTGCCGGTTCAATGAAGTAGAGCGCAGCTGCATCAAGGTTGAGTGTTTCAAGTGTGGATGTCCCAGGAGTTAATACGTTATTAATTTCATCTGATTCTCGTTGATTGGAATACCCATTCATGATTTCTGCTCCTCGGGGGTATAGCGGTATTGGCTCAAAAGCACCACGCTGTCTTTGAAACAACCATCTGACATTTGCAGCTGTTGTAAGATTTGTCGCATCAAATATTACGTGGGCAGCAGTCAAGACAACACGTTGTCTAACCACAAAACCACTGCCTTCCCCAATTTCAGATTGGATTTGACCATTAAAGTAGTACGGTGACTCCAATGCAGTTTGGGCATGCTTTAACGTTTCAGATATTGAACCTGAGTTATTCGTTTGCAAAACATAAACAGATTTAATTTCTGTTCCATTATGTGCTGTCAGAGTTACATTCCTGTTAAAGGGTGTTTGCCAACCATCAATTGTTTTAAACTCAACTGTATATTCTCCATCAGCCAAACCTGAAGCCGTCGAACTACTTCTCCAAAATTCTTCACCTGAAATACGCCATTGAGCACCGTCATCTTTAGCCAGTTGTGGCAAAATTTCTACAGTTAGCCAGGCTGTTAGTGGAGCACTTCCTTGCGTATAACTTACTTCATTGCCATCCAGAATAGTAACTTCACCGGATTTGATTACAGCCAGAGTGGGTGATGGTTTTATCCAGTTAGGAATTGGTTTGAATTCAATTCCCAAATTTCCCTCGGGAAGAATAGTTCTTTCACTTTTACGATTACGCCAGATATTTTCTCCAATAAATCTCCATTGTGCACCCTCTGCCGCAGGTGGTTGCAGATTAACTATTAATGTGCCAGTTGTCGGCTGTGGATCCGGTGGTACGATATCTGTAAAAGAATCCGTTTCAGATTCAAGATTTTCTTCATTGTCTGCAATAAAAATTGTTGCAATTGAAGGAGAAACCAACGTTCCAGAATCATTGCTACCGGAAAAGTTCATTTTGATGCCAAAGGACTCTGTGCCTTCGCCGATAGAATCTTCCAGCAGTTTAATAGAAATATTTTTTTGATTATCATCACCATTCTCAAATTTTATTATACCACTTTGTAGTTGATAATCTTCCCCGGCATTTGCTGTGGCATCAACTGTAGTATACTCCAAATCAATTGGGCCGTTATTTCCGTTTATTCTATCAATGAAAACCGTTATAGTATCATTCCCTTCATCGGTAAAATAATCTGAACTATTAAATTTTACAAAACCTCCAATACTTTCATCACTTAATATTTGTAATTCCATTTCAGCATCAGCTGCCAAAATCGACTGCGTTGGATTTTTAAGTGATAATATTACAGTTTCTGTAACTTCATTTATTTTATCATCTAAAAGTTTAATATTGAATGAACCAATTGTTTTGCCTGGTTGAAATGTTACTTTTCCTTCAGTTAATAAAAAATCAGAATCTAGATTTGCTGTACCACCTGAGACTGTATAGTCTACGGTGACAATCTCAGTGCTTGCTGCAGATAGAATGACAAATATAGTGAGTTCACTTACTTCTTCTCTAACTCTTAATGTAGCGGATTCAAAATAGACAAGTGGGGTAGTCGGATTATCATCATCATAGATTGTTATTAATGCCGATTTAGGATGAGTGATGATTGAAGTTGAGTTTGTGTCAGTGTCTTCCAATAAAATGCTAAATGTTCGCTTACCATTTACAATTGTGTCGTTAGTGATAGGTAACGTAACTGATTTAGGCAATCTGTCACCGTCGTTCCAAATTAACTCCATATTGGATAGTGGTGTGAAGTCAATATTGTCTAACGCTGTATCTTGTTGAGTATTTAGTTTGGCTTTCAACTGTCCGGTAGAACCGCTAATTCTCTCAACAGTTACTGTAAGGCTTTCATTGTTTTCATTAACATCATATGAATTGCTACTGAGTCGAAGTTTTCCTGATTTGGAATTATTTATCTCATTAAAGAAATATATATGATTTAATTTATCTGCAATTCCTTCACTGGTAATTAAATTGCCATTATCAATTTCCACATCTCCACCCAATGCCAAATAATTATTTTTATCAGGCGATAAAATTTCTGCTAAACTCCAATTCCCAGAGTCGTCGTTATTTCGATTATAAACATAAACGGCTCCGAAAAGATCATTGAATTGTCTTACTAATGGAAGGCCGATTGCAATAGTGTCATTATCAATTGCTACAGATGAAGCTGATCCGAGTGAAAAATCGACATCATTACCAATTGATAATTTTTCTGTTTTTTGCCAGATATTCGTAGTCGGATCTTTTTCATAAACATAAGCCACTACACGATCGATTAAGGAACCCGCATCATTTACCACACCGACAATAATTGTGTTATTACTCACTGCAACTGTATTGCCAAATTGTCTCGATCCTAGTGGAATATCAGCAGCCAATCTTTGCGTAAAAATCCACTCAAGTGCATTTGTTTTGTTTCTTTCATAAACATAGGCTGCACCGAGTCGGCCATTTTCATTTGAAGATCCGACAACAATAATATCGCCATCAATTGACAGAGATACGGCGAAATTTTGAAACTGAAGATTACTTGTAGATTTTAACTTTGATGCCAGTAGCCAATTATTCGAATTAGTGGAATCTCTTTCATAAACAAAAACTGATCCGGTCATAAATTCATCAGCAAAGGCGGCAATCGCTAATGTATTATTACTGATATCGACTTCGCTGCCAAAATTATCACCCGGTGATCCCTCAGGATTTTCAATTACTTTACTCAACCCCCAATTATTATTACCACCGTTATTTTTTTCAAATACAGTAACAGATCCTTCAAATAATGAACCATCTAGTTGTGCACCGATAATCAGAGTGTCATTGTCAATTGCTGTGGATTGCGAGAAGGCATCTTTATTATGGCTTGTGGATACAAATTCTTTTATCTGTCTCCATCGATTTGAGTTATTGGGATCTAATTGGTACAAAAATGTTTTACCTTCGAAAGGAATAAAGTTCGTGGTTTTTTCAAGATTGAAAAGTGTGGCTACCGCGTAATCTTTACTGATATCGATATCAAAGCCAAAATAATCTTTATCTTCCAGGCCATCCAAATTAATATTCTGATCAGAGGCTTTGTCTAATGCAAAATTTTGATTATCGGCAATATTGTTTGGTTCAATTGATACTTGTTGCTTAAAATTATTTTCAGTATCATTTATTATAATTCCGTATTTAGGTTCCAATCTAATTGTATAAACATTGGGTGCATCTAGATTTGAAAATTCATAATGACCATTTTGATCGGTTGTAGTTTTAATATCAGTAATATCTTTTCTATCATTATTATTTAAATCGAGATAAAGTGAAATTTCAGCAATACCAGGATCTGAAAAATCTTTTAATCCATTATTATTTAAATCCTGATAAACAAACCCGTTAATTGTTGCTGGTGGATAGTTTTCATAAGCACCAATATCAACTACTGCAAATCCATCATTGTCTGCATCGATCGGCCTTATCTTGTCTCTTTGATCTGTTGTTACTGCGTTAAAATTATTTCCACTATCTATAGCCGGACTACTTTTTAAAAGTGGATGCCATAGTGTAAAATCATCGTTAGTAGTTTCCAGCGGCCCGATTAACGGATTAATATTAAGTTTATCATTAACACTAAATCCCGTTAAATTTTCATCGTTGCCAATTATGTTAAACCCGTTACTGTTGATAGCTCCATGGATATCGTCACCCTGATTGCTGGCAATATTGTCGGCAATAATTGAATTGTTTATAAGAATAACAGTTCCGGAAGTTTCAACAGATGTTGGGTTAAAGATTCCACCGCCATTTGTTGACTGGTTATTGGCGACAGTACAACTATTTAGATCGATAGCTGCAGCACTTGATTTTCCCTCTGTTAAATTATAAAAACCACCACCCGAATTAGTTGCTCTATTATCTGATACGGTTGTATTTTCAATGCGAATAAATGATATTGAATCTTCATCAGTAACAACAGATATTCCGGAAGAAACTGGTTCAGTGGCAAAATTAAATATTGCCCCTCCACTATTTTCAGTAGCACTTTCATCTGTTAGTAAATTACTAAAGATGGCCGATCTTTTTATTTTAATTTCTGAAGTAATATCACCGGTGGTTAGTTTGTTGTGAGTAATGTTACTCATGCCACCCCCTCTATTGATTGATGATTCACCGTTTAAAGTGTTACTAAATATATTGCAGTTAGTTATTTCAATTGGACTGCTGACCAGATCGCTATAGTTAGCAATGCCACCCCCTTCATTTATCGTATCAGTATTTACGCCGGTTCCCGTAATACTGTTTCCTGTAATATTGCAGGTATCGATAATTAGAGAACTACCGCTGTTACTAATACCGCCACCTCGATTGAGGATTTGCTCATTTCCGGTTATACTATTACCATTGATTGAACTATCAGTAATAGTTAGTTTTTTTTCAATCCCTTGAGCCGGATTATTAACAATTCCACCAAAGATTCCTCTATCGATATTCGATATTCCAGCACCTGTATTGAACTTCCCATTTGAAATCGTATTTTGAAACAATGTACTGTTTTCTATTTCAACATTGCTATCAATTATTTTTATGCCACCCCCTAAATTATGAAATGTTGAATTACCATTATTTGAACTAACGGAATTATCTGAGAGGGTGCTGTTCTTGATTTTAGTTATTGATGCAAAGATGGATATTCCACCACCACCTAACATCAGTGTGTAATTTGTGTTTTCAATATTGGAAGTAACGGAATTCGATTTAATGATTGATTGGTTAATATCAAGTTGTCCAGATGTGACCTGTATGCCGCCTCCTCCCGCATCAATAATCCCACTGGTGTTTAGTAAGCCCAGATCATCATTATCAATTTTTAACTGATTATCGATATTGCTTTCATCCAAAATAAATTGGCCACCGGTTACAGTGATATCCTGAATATTTAGACTGCTGTTTAATACATCAAAAACGCGATCAATCCCATTGCCATCAATGATTGTATTGATATGACCAGACCCTATGATTGTCAGGTCGTCAGTAATGTCTAAATCTCCTGTTTGAGCCATATTTTCATTTCTACCTTCGATGGTCAGTTTGTAATTGCCGGCAGGTAATATTATAAAGTCCGGGCCGGGATTTGCATTGGCATCAATAATTGCCTGCCTAAGTGATCCGGTTCCACTGTCATTTGTCGTCGTGACAGTCGCATACCCTATACTACAGATGAGTAGTATCCATGAGAGAATATAATGTGATTTACTCAATTTATATCAGGTTAATAGTTTAAATAACTGTGCTTATGTGAAATAAATTTCAAAAACATAATTTTAACATTGTGATGTATTTTATAATTACTATTATAAGATAAGTTAATCATAATTGAATAAAAGGCTAATATACCTAATCTCAACATCTATATCAATGAATATTACTCTCACCACTCATTATTCTAAATTATTCAATTTTATTTTAGTATTATTACTGCCACTATTGTGCAATCTTAACATGTCGGCTCAGACAATATTTTCAGGTGGCAGCCTTGATGATTTAAAAGCCCTCAGTCCAACACTCACTTTTAATCAGTTAGTAATTGATGGTGAGTTAAAGCTCGATGAATTTGACAATACGACAATAAATGCAACAGACGTGACAATAACTGACAAGGGGAGTGTTTCTTTTTCTCAAGGTCTTTGTGATTATTTTGATGCCCCCAATTTTTTTATTAATGCAACCGGCAATGTTATTATAGATGGAAATATCAGACTTGATGGTAAATCTGGCAGATCGCAACTGAGTTCCTCAACATGTAATCGATGCGGAGGCAAGGCTGGCGGTAAAGTTAAAATTGATGCTGGGTCTATTACGATATCAAGTATCATATCTGTTGATGGGGGATCAGGTTCTAGTTTCAAAATTGCTGGGATATCAGGTAGTACTGGCTGTGTAGGTGGAGCTGGTGGAAGTATTGAGCTCAATGCCAATAATATAGATCTCAGTGATGTACAATTGGAAAATGAATCGGGTAATGGCGGGTTTGGTAGTCGTAGTACTGGATCTGATGGAGCAACTGGAACAATTGTTATTAATACAACTGGAAAAGTAACAATGAAGGGTGGGTCTGTTGTTACAAATGGTGCTATAAATCTGACTGCTGGATCGTCAGAAATTTTTGCGCCATTTACTTATAACACTTTTACTGAATCGATCGATGGCAAAACTGATAGCATGCTTCCAGTTGTTGCTATTATATTTCCAGTTGCAACAACCCAAGTTAGGTACAGTCAACCGTTACAAATTCAAATAGATGTCAATGACAATAATGGAACCGGTGTAAAGGAGATTAAGATAACAGGTCTTGGCACTGATCAGACTTTTTCCTCTAATGAAATTATTAACGGTCGTCTAACGGCTACAATATCCGATCCGGTATCTCCGAATTCTATTACAGTTATTGTTACTGACAATAAAGGAAATAGTACAACAAAGAAATTGGAGAACCTTGTGCTGGCAGGTTCATTCAACGTTAACCAGGGGGAAACATTAACCATCAGTGAAGACCTGAATATAGGATCAAACTATGCAATACAAGTTGATGGAACAATAATAATTAAAAGAGGCAGTAATCCACAAATAAACTCAGGGACATTTACCTTAGGCACAACCGGAAAAATTTTGGCTGAAACTGCTACATCCGCTACAATAACTAGCAAAGCACCTTCATTAACAATTAATGTAGCTAACGGAATCGATATTAAAGGTGAGATTAGTTTATCGGGAAGTAGCGGTTTTTCACCATTTGGCTCAAATAATGGAGAATCGGGTGGTAATTTAACAATATTTGCCGGTTCTGCCAATATATCAGGTGTGATTAATTTAAATGGGGGCAACGGAACTAGTTTTACCTGTCCTAACCCTTTTGGTTTTGGTACAGTTCAATGTGGTGGTGACTCTGGTGATGCCGGGTTCTTGTCAGTTTATTCTCGTGGTTCATTGACAATAAGTGGAACTATAAATGCCAATGGAGGTGATGCGAAAATTACCAATATAAGTTCATGCTTTGTTGGGGGTATCGGTGGCAGAATTCAATTAGACTATAGCACAACAACTGAAGTATCATCAGCTACTTTTAATACCAATTATGGTGAACCAGTATATTTTGAGAGTTCATGTGGTGGTAATACCGATACAAGTGAACCCGGATTGGTAAATTTAACATTTCGTGGCACCGGTGATACTCCTACAGATCCTTCAATTACAATTGCTGAAATTGAACCCAATGACCAAGTTGGCAGTAGCCAAACTATTTCCTACCAACCTTCAACTTTTATTAACGGAAATATTAAAACAACTGATAACAAAGTAGGGCCAATAAATTTCACTAATAGTACACAAGATATGTATGACATATTTGCTGTTAATTTTGAAGAAGACCTACTATTTAGTGCAACACTTACTTATACTTCGAGTAGTATACGCATGGGGTTGATTATTTTTGATAGCCAAGTAAATATAAAGGGAGGTAATGCTTCAGATGAGTTCGGAGATAAAGTTAGACTTTTGTTTTTAAATATTGGTGATGCTATAGAACTACCGAAAGATATTTATTATGTTGGTGTTACAAGAGATAGAAATTCACTAGGTACAAGTATCGATTATTCGCTGAATATTACGACTTCGGGTCTAGTTGATGAAAATCCTCCTACACCTGATGTCGTCCCTAACATCGGTAACGTTTGGAATTTATTTGTCACGGCCAATCCATTAACTGGTGGTTCTACAACTGGTGTAGGAAGTTTTAATAATGGCACACAAGCTTTGATAACTGCATCACCAGCGACAGGCTTTAAATTTAGTAAATGGATCGGTGCGGGGATTAATGATATTAATAGTTCTTCTACTACTGTATTAATGGACATGGATCGAACGGTAACTGCAGAGTTTATAGTCGATGTTCCGGGTAATCTAAATGATTTTGTAACGTGGATCCAAAATAGATTTCCAAATATAACCAACACCGAAACAATTGGTTTCAATAAAGATCCAGATAGAGACGGTATCCCAAACTTACTTGAATTCGCTTTGGGATTGGAGCCCTTCAAAGTCGATCGAAATAAGATTCTCAATGTTTTAAAAACCGGTGATGTAAATAAATTAAAACTGGTTTATCAAAGACATCCAAATAGAAGTGGCATTCAATATAGATTTGAAACGTTAGAAATTGGGTCAGGAGATTGGATTCCCTACTCACCAGCTAACTCCAATAAAGTAACGTCACTTGGTGTAGACATGGAAGAAGTGGAGGTGGAGATTGATTCGAGTTCAACAGACCAAATGATTATCCGCATGCAGATTTTACAAAATTAAAATGATTTGAAGGGCAGGGATGATCCCGTTGTTAAACAGGGATTCTCCGAGGCCAAAATCAAAATTAATTATAAAAACGAAAAATTATTCAGCGAAACAGAAACACAAATCGTTTTTGGCAGATGCTACATATGCCTGTAAGGCAGCTCTAACCCAGCCCAGGGGTTTATAGCCCTGGGGAAAAATAGATATAAATAAACGAGCCCTGAAAGGGCGATATAGTATCGTTGGTGCTAAAGATGATGTGAAGAAAATTTTTTGTGCGGGATTGTGACACACTTGAAAAATTACTTCACCCCGTTAGGGCTTGTGATGAAAACAAATAATTATTCCCAGAGCGGTACTCTGGGCTAGTATAGATTAACCCTTCGGGCTATGGAAATTTATGGGTCTACAGAAGAATCAGTGGGTAAATTAAGAAAATAGACGTCCCATACAGGCAAGAAAATGTCAATAAAAATAACGGCATAAACTCGCTTTGCTCAACCCTGCAAGCAGGGCACTTTATACGATATTTTTCCTGAAATTTTCTTGCCTGTATGAATAAGGTAGTGTTGTTGCTTTTTCAAAAAAGCATTAATTAATTGCTCTTGGGTATGGAAAAACACTGGAGATATTCCCAAGATGTTAGGTGAATTAAATCTAAACTCAAAGAAAGTTCCAGTGTTAATTAAAACCTTATTAAATTGTTGTCATCCACTCAAGTGTTTTGTTTATGAGAAAGCCTCAAGGACATTGATAAAGGGCAAGGAGGCTATTGTCGTTAAAATTGTTCCTCGCAAAAACAGTAAGCCGATTTGCTCAGGCTGCAATAAAGCACGAAGATGTTATGACTGCACAAAGTCGACTCGGCGGTTTCAGTTCATTCCAATCTGGGGCTTTCAAGTTTACTTTTTATATTTGATGCGGCGGGTTAATTGCTCAACCTGCGGGATAAGAGTTGAAAGTGTGCCTTGGGCACAAGGCAAAAATCGACTGACTCAAGCCTATCAATGTTTTTTAGCTCAATGGGCGAAACGACTGAGTTGGAAAGAGACCGCTGAGGCTTTCCAAACTTCATGGGACAATGTGTTTAACTCGGTGAAAATGGTAGTTAAATATGGTCTGAAGAACCGGAATTTAGATGATATTACAGCCATAGGAGTAGATGAATGGCAATGGGGAATAGGACACAAATACGTTACGTTAGTTTATCAGATTGATGAAGGCCGGCGTCGCTTACTCTATATTGCCAGAAAACGCACGGTAAAATCCTTATTAGGATTTTTTCTAATGTTAGGTAATCAAAGAACAGAG
>JAJFLR010000095.1 GCA_021772565.1 Opitutales bacterium
TTTTTTGGACTTCTGCATGCCCTCGAGGATAATCTGAACTCACGAATAGATCTGATGACATATAAATCTATAAAAAAGAAAAGTTTAAGAGAGAGAATTGAAAGCGATCGAGTTATCTTATATGAGCGATGAAATATTAGAACTATTAGATGATATTTTGACTGAATGTAGTTCTATCAAAGAGTTTATTTCGGATCATACATTTGATACATACAAAGAAGATAAAAAGACCCGATTTGCTGTCGAAAGATGTTTTGAAATAATTGGTGTGGCACTGACTCGAATTGGCAAAATCGACGAAAGTGTTTTGACATCGATTAGAGATCATCGAGGTATAAAGTCTTTTCGTAATATTTTAGATCATGCCTATGATCATGTTGAGGATGAAATTGTTTGGGGGATCATTGAAAGAGATCTCGATAATTTGATAGAGGATATTGAAAAATTAAAATAAATCAGAATTTTGTACAACATTATCATAATGTAATTTATAGCAATTACCATAAATCTTTTCATTAAAAAAATAATCATGGATCACCGCGTCATTTCATTCCTCGTGATGACAAAATGGTTGTCATTGCGAACCCTGTGAATACAGGGCGCGGCAATCTATCTGAATTACATTACTCAATTACTGCATAGAACTTTCGGACAATACATTTTCATTTAATTACGAAAATATTTATGGTAATCGCTATACATTGTTTCAGTATACAGGATCATCTAGTTTAAAAATAACGGTTTAAAATTAGATTTTACTGCTGGATGAATCGTCAGGTTGTTCCCGGCAATTTTTCCTAGCTTTTTTGATTCACCACACTCGTTAGATATTGAAATGCTACCTTTGGAAAAACGTTTGAATGCAAGTTTTACTAATGAGTTTAAATTATTCTCAATTTTGATCAGTCCTCTCTGATCAGAAGAAGATTTAAATGATTTGATTTTTTCTTTATAACCGATGGAGATGCCTCTCATGAATGAATTTTTTTTAGAAATTCCTTTGAGATGTGGATTTGCTTTTTTGGTATGGCGCCACAATCTTTCAAATTCAGTATCCAGAAAATTTGCAACATAGACAGCAATTTCAATATTTTCTTTCAGACCTGTAACCTCCAATGTAACTTCTCCTTTGCCATAATTAAAAATTGGGAAAACGTAGAATTCATGTAGGATTTCACTAATGCACCGCAGTTTTGCATTTATTTTTTTTACCTTAAAAATTTCTTCTACGTAAGCAACGTTTGACTCATCATCAATTCTTTCAAGATTATATTTTAGCATTAACTGATTTGCTTTTACAGTAGCTTGCTCAGACTCATGCTGATTTGAGCTGTCGGCAAGCGACATCAATTTTTTTATTTTCTCTATAATCTTTTGGTTAAAAAGATCTGCATCAACCTTACTGTTTTCAACTTCAAGATCAACTTTCGCAGCAAAGACATCTTTTTGCCAATCGAGAGATTTGCATAGATCACGATACTCAATACCATGAGTCTGTATAGAATCACCAAATTTCAAATAACAAAGATAGTGGGCAAATTCATGCCGTAAAATATTTTTAATAACTTCTTTTTGTGATTTTAAAAATAAAATTTTATTCAAACCAATTTGATAGTATCTGGAATCAAAGTAACCGATGGTTGATGCATGCTCGAACAGAACTAAATTAACTGGATAGAAATAACCATTAAATAAAAACCGCGTTCTCTTTGTTTGAAGCTTAACTTCAACTTTCAAGATGTTGATTAATTCCTTTAAATAGTGATTTAAGAATCTATTGATATTTTCTGAATAGATTTTCATGCTGGTTTAATCTTCTAGGAACTATTGTATTTTTTTCAAGATGAATGAATACATGATAAAGTTTGAAATCCGCGTCTCGCCTCAGTTTCGAGACGAATATTACAATAAGGGGAAACTCAATGTGAAAAACACAATCCAAGGCAGTTATGAACCGAAGACTTCGGTTTATACCAATATGGGACACTCAAATCGTGTTAGTAACCGTATTTATGAGGATTAATATTTATATTTTGGTCGCGGTAGGAACTTCCGTCGCCGGAAGCCCCCCGCACAGATCCGTACGTGAGGTATTACCTCATACGGCTCCTACCTCGAGTATTTGGCGTCAAAACGAACGCTTGGATATGGGTGGACCAGTCTGGGCCGAGGTATCCAACGTCTTTGTAAACGATAGAACCTTTCCCATGTCCATCGGCTTCTTGCCTTTTGGCTGCGTCTTCTTATCACCTTGAGCCTTTCTTCAATTGCGGTAATCGCACTTCCAGTTTTCGTTCATACTGTTTCCATGTCGTTCCATCCAATCCACTCGCCACATTTCGTTTAAGCTGGTAAAAGCTCTCTCGTAGTTGCTCTTCATTCAGATGGTTCAACAGGTTGTTGAAGCGATTCTTGCGTCCCGCTTCGGCTCTTTGACGCACCCGGTCTAGTCCATTCGTCGTGATTTTCCGGCTTTGTATCCGGTTCACGGCTTTCTTTTCCGGGTTCCTCTTGGTCGTTGTCCTTCGCTGCGTTGACTCCGCCGGGTTCGTCTTCCCTTTGTTCATCAACTTCTTTGCTACTATGACAACGTCCGACTCCTCGGTTTGTCCAACGTCAGGATTTTGGGGCTTACCCTTCCCTAACGCTTCTGCTTCGGTTGCTTCTTCCCTGTGCAGTCTCTTCACCGAGGTCTCCCGATTTCCGTATGTAGAATGTCCACACATGCCAGGTTCTACGACTCCGCCGGGTCATGCTTCCACTAGCGATTTATCGCAGTTGCATGTGTTGCCTTCTCCCTCAAACGACAGGATCGGCACCCGAGATATGGTGATTTCGGAGCTCAATAGCCCGCCTGCGCTTCCTCCTGTCAACGCTTCCCCACGTCCTCGCGGATCGTCGAGGCATGACTCGGAGACAACATGGCTCGCCATTCCTTTATTGTAAGACTCTTTCATTCTCTATTCTTCATCGGCTTTGATCGGCGCTTTCCGTTTGACCCCTTTTTTCTTTCCATTGGCATCTATAGTTTTATCATCGAGAACTTCTTGTTGCATACGGGCGAGAGGATCGAGTTGGCCATTGGGAATTTTCCAAATTTCCGGTGTTGCATCATCAGTTTTGTAACTGGTGCGAACGCCGAGTTTATTTTTATCAAAACCGTAATCTACAGTAATAGATTCGCTGTCGGATTTCATATAAGTTTCCTTAATCAATTGTCCCCGTGGGTTGTAGGTATAATTTCGCACAGCATTCCAAGTTCCTGTTGGTGAGTTTGAAGTTGAGTAAGAAGATATTTTAGAATCTGTACGCCAAGTCAAGGTTTCTGTTAAGATAGATAAGCGTATATTTATAAATAATTACGATTCTAATTCATAAATAAGTTTAATTCTTTAAACAGTTAGTTATACTATCAGCAATCTGACCCTT
>JAJFLR010000096.1 GCA_021772565.1 Opitutales bacterium
TCTTCTGTCTTCTGTCTTCTGTCTTCTGTCTTCTGTCTTCTGTCTTCTGTCTTCTGTCTTCTGTCTTCTGTCTTCTGTCTTCTGTCTTCTGTCTTCTGTCTTCTGTCTTCTGTCTTCTGTCTTCTGTCTTCTGTCTACCCAAATTGTTTCAAAAAGCGTAAATCATTTTGATAAAAATAACGAATGTCATCGATTCCATAAAGAATCATGGCAATGCGCTCAATACCCATTCCAAATGCAAATCCTGTCCACTCTTCCGGATCATAGCCGACTGATTTAAATACTTCTGGATCGACCATACCACATCCGGCAATTTCAATCCACTCCTTGCCCAGCTTCGCTAAATGTGATGCATTAAAGTCTACTTCAAAACTTGGTTCGGTATACGGAAAAAAATGCGGACGAAATCTGGTCTTGGCATTTTCTCCTAACAACGAGCGCAAAAAATAATCGAGCATCGCTTTTAAATCTTTAACGGTTACGTTTTTGTCAACGTACAGTCCTTCGATCTGGTGAAAACTGGCACTGTGTGTCGCATCAGCTGTATCTCTACGAAAACACCGACCCGGAGAAATAATTCTCAAAGGAGGCGGCGTTTTTAACATTGTTCTAATTTGAACTGACGAGGTATGAGTGCGAAGTAAATACCGTTCATCATCATGTTTCGAAACATTTCCAAATCGAACATTTTCGGTCAAATAATAAGTGTCATGTAAATCTCTAGCCGGATGATCAGGTGGTGTATTAAGTGCGTCAAAGCAATAGTATTCAGTTTCAGCTTCTGGTCCTTCTGCAACAACAAATCCAACTTTATGTAATATTGAACAAATTTCTTCTCTTACCTGCGTGAGCAAATGATACGACCCACCACTTCCATCTGGAACTGGCAACGTTGGATCTACAGCAGAACCAATTTCTTTAAATCGCTCCAAATCTTCAATTTTCTCTAAAGCTAAACTTAGTATCGCCTCAATCTCTTTACCTTTGGTATTAATTAACTTCCCCAGGACAGGTCGCTCTTCCTTGGGCATTTTACCAATATTCTTTTTCAGCTTTGTAAGTGAACCATTTGGCCCAACTATCTTTGATTTAAATTGATCAAAATCTGCTCGGCTTGAAAGACTAACTACTCCGGCACTTGCATCAGCAATTATTGAATTTAGATCATCTTCCATTTTACATATTAAACGGGTATTAATTGAATAAGTAAAAACCACTCATAAATTTAGAAAAAATTTGTTCCGCAAATCAGACTCAAACTCTTAGCTAAAAAAATCTGAAGTTACAATGCCGCTTTTGCTTTTTCTATAAGCACTTTAAATGCTTCCTCATCGTGAATCGCCATTTCCGAGATCGCTTTTCGATCAAGTTCGATACTTGCCTTTTTCAAGCCATTCATAAAGCGACTATAACTTATTTCATGTATTCTGCATGCAGCATTGATGCGCACAATCCAAAGTTGTCGCCATTCAGTTTTCTTTTTACGTCTATCTCTATAAGCAAATTGCCCGGCACGATCTTGTGCTTCTTTGGCATAACGATATAAACGACTTTTATTACCAAAAAACCCTTTCGTTTTTGATAAAACTGCTTTTCTGCGTTTTTTAGATGCAGCTGAATTAGTTGATCTTGGCATGTTATTTCCTTTCTTGGTTAATTGTCAGGTCGCCTCATTTAAATTCACCCGAGCAATTATGGTTAATAAATCTAAAATTTATTGGGACAAGCTTTTCTCACCATTCTGGTAAATCCTTTGGATGTGGATTGATCCTGATTAGCTGATCTCCTCTGTTTGACTGATAATTTGCGCAACAAGTGACGTTTTCCCGGCTTACGTCGCATGACTTTTCCGGTTCCGGTCACTTTAAATCGCTTGGCAATAGATTTTCGTGTCTTATTCATTGTTTTAAAGGATTAATGAAAATGCTGTTCTCAAAGCAATTGTAAAGCATTAATTTATTGATTTTCATATCAATACATAAAAACAGATATTTAAATATATTTGAGTATGATATAAAATCCTTCTTTAATTAAAATATTATGAAAATTTAATAATACTGACTATGAAATATGTGTAAGAAAATTAGGAGATCTAAAAAATGGCATACGAATCAATAGATAAATTACAGAATGCTCTGGGCGAACAAGTTTTTCATTATACGAAAGACAAGAAGAAAGCCGCTGGAAGAGCACTTGGAACGTTGATTGAAATTATCACCTACTATCTTCTAAAAACTTGGGGATTCAACAACTCAATTTCCGTTGAGAGAGGACTACCAGAATACGGAAATGAAGAGATTTCACATAATGTTGAATATTCCTTACACCCGATTATAAATGAATATGAGGTTACAGTTCCCAATGATGGAAGCTCAATTACAGCGACTAAAATTCTAAACGCATTAGGGGGGAGAGTTGCTGTTCCCAAGTTTGAAAAGAAGAATAACAACCTTCTCGACACTCATAATATTCTTCGCAATGCATGCACCATTGGAGAGTCTAACGACTCTTATTTACTGACAAGCTTTAAGGCTGCGAGACAACATAATTATGAATTGTTGGTTTTTGAGCAAATGCAAAAATCATACGCAATATTTGAATGCAAAAGGGTTGGCGTTGAGGAAGGCACTAAAAAAGGACCACAGACAATCGAAAAAGCAAAACAAGGGGCTTATGTTGCAAGATCAGCATCATCATTGCAGAAAATCAGGAGTAATACTGGTGAAAAATTAGGAATAATCTACAAGTCAAATAATGAACCATATATCAAACCCTACATTGAATTGATGAATGAAATTATTTATTCTGACAACATTAAATTACTTCAAAAATTCATCTTAACTGTGGGCGTGGTTAGTAATCATGGCAATTGGTTTACCGCTGAAGATCACAATAAAGAATTAAAAGTTTTAGCTCAATCATATGATTGGCTATTATTTTTAACTGATAACGGACTTGCACAATTTATAGATGAATTGTTACTCAACCCAGCAGAGAAATATAGAAAAGTACAAAAAGCATTTAAAAGTAGTTATACTGCTAATAAGAAGCGGAATATTTTTACAAAAGTACGAATGGATTTTGATGCAGACGCTGTATTGATTAAATACTTTTCTAATAAATTGAATGAAGTTGAAGGTTGGTTTAATATTATTTCACCAGAGGGGAAAACAATTGTAGAATTAAAAAATGAACTTACAGAATTGCGTTCTAAAGATTGGGGGAAAATTCGATGAGTGCGGGCAGAACTGTAAATTCACAAAGTCAAAGCTGGGGAACACCCCAAAAGTATATAACTGCCATTAAACGCTTTTTTGGTGGAACTATTTCATTAGACCCATGTTCAAACGAATATTCTATCGTACATGCCGAAACAGAGTTTATTCTTCCTGAGTATGATGGACTTAGAGAAGATTGGAATTACCCTACAATTTATATGAATCCACCTTATGGTGCGGATAGGTCAAGAGGAACGACAATAAAAAATTGGTTGAACAAATGTTTTTTATCACACCAAAAATACAATTCTGAAATATTAGCATTAGTGCCAGTTGCACCAAATACAGCACATTGGAAGAATAGTATTTTTGGACAGGCAAAAGCTGTTTGTTTTCTTTATGACACAAGGTTGAAATTCCTTGAAAATGGTTCTGGTGCAGGCAAGGGAGCACCCATGGCATGTGCAATGATTTACTGGGGTGGTGATTATGACAATTTCTATAATATATTTATTGAATTTGGTGCAGTTGTTGACCTGACAAATTTGCAAGGAGAGGGAATAGGTACAACAAGAAATCAACAGAAATTTGGCTTTGGATAAATAAACAATCTCCGAAGCAAGCTTCGAGGTATTCCTCATCCTGTTCAGAATAAAACCATCTGCCATCAAAGCCCCACGGTGGTGACACCTACCATAGAGAACTGATACTTCAGCGTCCTTATATTTAACTATGACCAGGTCGACATTTTCAACAATGACATGCGTCGGTCTAAGATTTTCTAATTCAGCAAAGACAGCAATTTTATATTTTCTCATGATTTTAAAATTTTCAGGATTCAATATTTGACATAAAAAATCTGGAGATATTTCAATATTCTTTTGTAATTGTTTTAGACAGGACGGACAGATTCTTAATTACAAAAATACTGTTATCATTGAGATATATTATTGGCCACAGATTGAACACAGAAATTTTTTTCTACATAACGTATTATCTGAATTTTATTTTATCAATTATAATTCTTTAATATTTTTATTAGTGAAAGTCAGTGTCTCATTGTTATGGTTTCACATGTCACTACGTTCGGAACTCATTTCATTTGTTGAGGTGTCGCTTTACTCGATAGTCGTTTACTATTCAGTCAAAAACTTGTGTTCTATATATGTTTTTAAAACAATTTATCTTGTTATGTTTCATTTACTTACAATCTAATGACAATTAATTGCCAAAATAAGCTTGATTTAATATTCTGAAAAATCTAACTCTCCTTTCATAATTAAATTTTATCTTATGAAAAAAATATTTCACACTCTTCTATTAAGTTTAATTTCACTTACATGTATCAATCTGCATAACGTAATTGCTGACTTGGTTTTAAATTTTGATGACCTGAGTTTGCCTTCGGAATCATTTTACAATGGCTCTGATAATGCCGGTGGCTTTTCCAGCAATGGTGTTTCTTTCAATAATACTTTTACAGATTTTGGTGGAGGCTTCTCATCCTGGAGCGGCTTTTCTTATTCTAATCGAACTCGTAATGACGCCACTTCCAGTGAACTATCAACTCAATCTTATTTTTCTGCGCAGTACGATTCTTTTGCCGGTGGCGGAAGTGAACTTAATGGCAATACTGTCAGCGGTAACAACTTTGCTGTAGCATTTAATTTTAGTCAGGGAGATTCGACTATTGATTTGCCCAACGGTTTTAGTTCGCCACAATCGATACAAATTACCAATAGTACCTATACCGGGCTCTCTATGACTAACGGAGATGCATTTGCTAAAAAATTCGGTGGTGTCAGTAGTGATGATGCTGATTTTTTAAAACTGACTATTTTTGGTAAAGATAATAGCAACAATATTTCAGGTAGTGTAGATGCCTATCTCGCTGATTTTCGTTCTTCTAATAATTCAGAAGATTTTATATTAGCTGAATGGCTTTCTGTTGATTTAACACCGCTAGGTAGCAATGTTTCAAAATTAGAATTCTTGTTAACCTCAACTGACAATGGCTCATTTGGAATCAATACTCCAACATACTTTGCTTTGGATAATTTGGTATTGGTGCCTGAGGCTGCAGCAGTCAGCAAAATTTTTGGGATAGTTGCCTTAGTTTGGAGTTTTATCAAACGCAGAAATTTTTGAGTCAAAATGATTTCTGTCAGACTAATATTGGTTTCACCTTCACTATCGAGATCGGTATCGCCATCGCCTTCGATTTTTTTCGATACTGATAACGACTGCGTTACCGATTTACGTTAAAGAATAATTCATGCAACGCTGTATAATATTTTATTATCTCAACTTTCAAACATTACTTATTTGTCTGGCTAATGACACAATTTTATCACTCCCCCCTTACACAGTCACTGCCTATCGCTATGACGATATTCCGGAAAATATTCCATCAAACATTACAATCATAAATAGTAACGACATTGAAAAAATGGGCGCATTAACAGTTGTTGAAGTATTGGAAAAAGAAGCAGGCATTCATTTCAGATCTTTATCTGGCAATGCATCACTGTCTGAAATTGGTATGCGAGGTTTCGGATCAAACAGTGGATTGAGAACGCTGGTAATTGTCGATGGCCAAAAGCTGAATAGGCTTGATATTGGAAATTTTGACTGGTTGCAAATTCCAGTTTCAAATATCGAAAAGATCGAAGTGCTGCATGGGACACAATCTGTTTTGTATGGTAACCATGCAGTTGGTGGTGTGATAAAAATTTCTACTCGTATTCCAGATTCAAATAAAGGCTCAATCTCCTCAATCCTTGGCAGTTATGGCTTAAATAATTTAAAACTAAATTATTCCGGCGTGCAAAAAAAATTACGCTATGACTTTAGTTACAATAATAATAAAATTGAAGGGTACCGAGATCGCACTGGCTATAAATCAAAATCGGCAACAATAAATTTTAGCTACAGTTTATCAGATCAACTAAATTTACGAGTTGGCACTTCATATCTTGATAATTTTTATGAGCTACCAGGAGCACTGCCAATAATTCCTGGTCAAGCACTCGACCGCAAATCTTCCCTGAATACCGGCCTAACGGCAATTGAAGATAATACTGATATCAAAAAAAATATTAATCTACTTCTCGATTTCCAAATAAATGAACAGAACAGATTTGAAGTAGTTTCAGCATTCAGTCGAAGAAATTTTTTGTGGAACATCGGCAATGATCATTCACAAAATATAATGGATAATATAATTTTTTCACCGAAATATATTTTTCAAAATGAGCGATCAAAAATAATTTTCGGCATTGATGAGAATTTGGATACTCTGGATTTGGATAGATATAATTTTGAAGATTTATTGGGTGTAGCGGCAATTGAAAGAAATTCTATTGGAAGTTATATTCACGTGAGCCACTCAATGCAAGAAGACTGGAAAATATCAGGTGGTCTACGTTTGGAAAAATCAAAAATTGAAACTCGAAATTTTGAAAATACGCAACCAGCTACCCCTGGCAGTGGAATATTAGTAGAGAATTTTAACGAGAATAAATCAGATGATGGTATAGCGATGAATTTAGGTTTAGTTTACAACGTATCGAAAAATGTGCGTATCTGGTCGCGCCTTGATCGTCTCTATCGCTATGCGGCAGCCGACGAACTCGCTTCATATCAAGGTGGGTTTTTAGCTGTGCCATTTAATCAATCATTGGATCCAGAAACGGGTTACAGTCTGGAGTTCGGTACTGAATTCAAATCCAACGATTCAAAAATTAATATAAATATTAATCTCTATGCTACTTATCTAGAGGGAGAAATTGATTTTATCAGTGGTGTGACGATTAACGGGCAACAAAACCTAAATATAAATCTTCCTGAGACCAGGCAGTTGGGCGTAGAATTTTCAACCAGCTACCAAACAAATTTTTGGAGCTATCATATTAACTATAGCGGGGTTCAATCAATATTTATTGATGGCCCGTTTAAAGGTAATGATCGGTTCCTTGTTCCCAATCATAAATTAAATACTCAACTGGAAATTATACCATGGGAAAAATGGTTACTCCGTTTGGAATATATTTTTACAAGCGAACAATTTCAAGGTAATGACTATAATAATACTTTAGGTAAATTAGAATCTTATGAATTGGTCAATCTACTCGTTCGATACAGCCCAATGAAAAACTTATCTCTCTTTGCCAGTATCGATAATATTTTTGCAGAAGAATATTCCACCGTCAAAGTTGTCGATAGTATTTACCCCGAACCGGAACGAACCGGAAGATTAGGAGTAACAGTAAATTTTTAACAACAAAGAACAATGGACATCTTAAAACAGTTAGGCATTATACAACTATCCTTAATTTTTGTTTATAACATATTAATTGCCGGTCTGTATGAGCCCAAAGCTGGCGTTGATGGATCAAACGCAATTATCTCTAGTGATTCTAAAATTGTAAGTTGGGCAACAAATATTGAGCAGGTAAATTATGGCGACAATGTTGTTTCAATATTTAGAACTCCGGAAAAAGCTCTAGGCCAAGCGGAACTGCCAGGTGGTGATACTGGTAGTATTGTTTCACTGGGTAGCGGTGGTTCAATAGTTTTAACTTTCAACGATGGTATCGGCAACGAACCTGGACCGGATTTTGCAGTTTTTGAAAATGGATTTTCAGATTTTTTTATCGAACTGGCTTTTGTAGAAGTTTCATCAGATGGAATAAACTTTTTTAGATTTCCCAACGACTCTTTGACTGAAAGATCTGTTGGCCCATTTGGATTAATTGAACCGAGTAATTTAAACGGTCTAGCCGGAAAATATCGAATTGGCTATGGAACACCTTTTGATTTGGATGACTTGGCAGATAACGTAAATCTCAATAAACATAATATCAGATTTGTTCGAATTATTGATATTATTGGGGATGGATTAACTAGTGATAGCCAGGGTGATCCAATATACGATCCCTATCCTACTGCTGCATCTGCTGGTTTTGATCTCGATGCTGTCGGCGTCATCAATATTGGCGAAAATGAAAATAATCTGCAGCTGATAAATTTCGAGCGAATTGATAACAATATCTATGTTAGCTGGAAAAGTAATTCATGGAAAAAATATGATTTGCTAGCTTCTGAAAATTTAAATAATTGGAATCCACTTTTCCAGATAACTGGCAAACGAGATGTAACTGATAAATTAGTTCCAATCAATCAAAGTGAGAAACTGTTTATCGTAATCCGGGAAGTGAATTAGATCATGAAAAATTTTTACTTCCTAGCTCTATTTATAATAATTGTCATCGGTCTTGTTCTATATTCCATTCAAAAATCAGACGATATTAAGAAAAATGAAAATTTAGCATCGATTGATTCTAGCACCTATCCTTTAAGCGTTAAGGACGTTCGTGGGTTAACAATCCATATTCCAGTTAGACCTAAACGAGTCATTTCATTTGCTCCAAGTATAACAGAAATAATTTACGCAATGTCAGGAGAAAAAAATTTAATAGCTAACACAGAGTATTGTAACTATCCAGAAGATGCTAAACTAAAAGCTAAAGTAGGTGGTATAAGTAATCCTGAAATTGAAAAATTGATATCGCTCAAACCTGATCTTGTTCTCAGCTCCACATTAACTCCATTAGATGCTGTCAAACAAATAGAATTATTAAAAATTCCAATCGTCGTTTTTAATCATTCTAGTCTCAATCAAATTTTTAATGACATTGATGTTATCTCAAAAATAATTGGCTATAGTGATTACGGGAAAGATCTGTTAAGTGACTTAAAAAATAGAAGGAAATCATTGAATGAAAAATTTTCTGATAATACTGATATAGATAAAATCAAAACACTCGTCTTATTTGGCACTAATGGATTGTTTAGCTGTGGCAAGGGATCCTATATCAACGAAATAATTGATTTAGCCGGTGGTGTAAACGTTGCTCAGTCAATCAATTCTCCATGGCCACAAATCTCATTTGAAAGTATTTTAAATTGGAATCCTGATGTCATTTTTGTCACTTCTACTGAATCTCAAAATATTAGTGCTAGCGCTAATGTAATATCTACATGGAAGAATGATAAACGCTGGAAAAAGATTGATGCAGTTAAAAATGATCGGATAAAAATTATTGGCGATTCAATGTTAACTGTTCCCGGGCCACGATTGATTGAAGCTGCGCAAATAATGAATGATTTTTTGCATAGTAGTGATATGAATTAAATTTTAATTTTTATGGATGAACAAAAATATATGGGAGAGATCGAATACGAAGGCTGCACCGATACCGTAATTGATTATGATCATTCTTGTAGGGCTCGAACTTGTTCGATGCCGTGTAAGGAGAACTCAGCACATATCGGCACTCCGACAAGACCATGGCGAGCTCAGTCGAGTCGCAGAGGCCCTACAAATTTAACTAAAGTTGTTTTTGAATTATGAGTGAGACATACAATATTGGGAAAGTGGATTATGATCAGGATAAGGGTTATGATCAGGACTGTTTAGATGATTTATATACTGTAAAAAATCTATCGGCCGGCTACGGAGATAAAACTGTAATCGAAGATTTTAACTTCAATCTTAAAGCTAGTGAGATCGTTGGAATTATTGGCCCTAATGGTTGCGGTAAGAGTACTCTTTTCAAAGCCATTACCGGATTACTACCGTTGAATTCAGGCAATGTTTATATCAATGGAAAAGATCTAAAATCCTTATCGAGAAAAAAAGTCGCCAGCGATGTTTCTTATGTCTCTCAGATTAACTCATCCAATTTTTCATTCACTGTTAGAGAAGTAATTGAGATGGGTCGTTATCCCCACTTAAATATCTGGGATAAATATAACCCAAATGACTATGCTATTATTGATGATGTCATTAAACAAACAGACTTAGAGTCTCATGTTGACAGTCCAATATCTGAACTGAGCGGTGGTGAGCAACAAAGAGTCTATCTCGCTCGTTCACTCGCACAGAACACGCAAATTCTTCTATTGGATGAACCGACATTGCACCTGGATATTTTTCATCAATTGAAAATTTTTAAAATACTTGAAAAGCTCTGCATTGAGAAAAAACCGGGTATTCTATGCATTCTGCACGATATCAATCTGGCTCTAAAATTTTGTCATCGTTTAATTGTAATCTCCAACGGTAAAATTTTAGCCCAAGGACCGACTAACGTAGTTCTCAACGAAGAAATAATTGAGATAGCATTTAGCACTGAATCAAAAATCATTCAAGACCCGGAACAAAATTGTCCGACTGTAATTTTTAAATAATGAATGGGAAAATAAATAAGTTTCTGTATCAGGAATCTATTACTGTAGGACTCGAGCTAGCTCGATGCCATATTAGCGACTCTGAAACTATTGGCACTCCGACAAGGAGGCTGTTGAAAAACAGTAAGACTACGCAATTGTCATTGCGAGAAGCGAAGCGCCGCGGCAATCCAGATCGTGGAATGCTGATAGATTGCCGCGCCATCATGCTGATGGCTCGCAATGACAAAAGTGTACAATATCTTTTGCTGTTTTTCAACAGCCTCCAAGTGGAGGCCCTACAAATTTTTCTATAATTTTATTTAAATAATGAGGCAAAAATATATAAATCGATCGTTATTTAACTTATCCATCCTAATATTAATACTATTATGTTCTGCACTCTTCTATCTAAATTCCGGACAAGTAGAAAGTAACTCAGAGCAAAATTCTATTACTGTAATTTCCAAACTGATTTTTCAAAGTGAACTCACCGAATCAGATAGTAATTTATTAGAAACGATACGGCTGCTTAGACTACCCCGTTTGATATTGGTAATTTTGGTTGGCGCAAATCTTGCAGTTGCCGGAGCCTTGCTACAGGCCTTATTTGGTAACCCATTAGCCGAACCATATGTTATTGGCATTTCTTCAGGTGCGGCATTTGGCGCTGTATTAGCCATATCTGTCGGATTCAGTAGTCAATTTCTTGGACTCAATGGTATTGCAATATTTGCCTTTTTAGGTGCCTGTTTGACATCATTTATCGTATATACGATTGCAGAAAAATCCAGTAGCAATACAATAGCATCACTGCTCCTAACCGGAATCGCCATGAGTGGATTGCTGCAATCGATCACATCATTGATGATACTAAATGGTGAACCGTGGTCGATAAGAAATGTTTTAATTTGGATAATGGGTAGCTTTGCTTATAGAGGCTGGAATTACGTTTGGGTCATTCTCCCCTGCTCAATGATTGGCTTGTTAATCTCGTTTCTCTATCATCGGTCACTCAATGTATTATCAACCGGTGAAGAAGCTGCTTTCCATTTGGGATTTAATGTCAAACGGCTGAAAATTATATTATTTATCTTAGCTTCCCTGTTGGCTGCATCATCAGTAACGGTCTGTGGTATGATTCCATTTGTCGGACTTATTGTTCCGCACATTATGCGTTTGCTAACTGGATCAAACTATAAATCCTTAATTCCAACATCAATCCTCGGAGGAGCAATACTCCTCATCTGGTCAGACCTGGCAGCAAAGAATTTAGCAACAGGCCAGGAACTGCCGATAGGTATAATAACGGGAATTATCGGCTGTCTGTTCTTTTTGTATTTGTTGCAGTCGAAAAGGCATCGGATATTTTAGTGAGTTAAAATACCTCACTAAAATCATTAATCACGCATCAATTTTAGTGAGTCAGAAATAGTAAGTAAATATACAAAAAAACAGATAGTAAAATCACCGTAGATCCAGATAGAGTTTTTTAAACAAAATAAGAAGAATGCGAAAATCATTGCTTAAAACTTACGACACGGAAATAGATAAATGTAACAAATCGCAGGGAAATTGAATTAATGAATTACCAAAATTTTGTGAGTTAGTTCCTGGTAATATTTTAATTCGTAAATATCAACACGCAGAAGACAACATAGGTCAAAATTAAAACATCAACTGTTTATTGAAATCACTTTCCCTAATTGAAAAAGCAGTAATAACTAACTTGTGGGCTATTGACATGTAGTGCTTTATCGAAAGAGTTTTCCTCTGTGCACATAATAACCCGAAAGCGATTAAACGAGTTTATTGAGAAACATCCTGATGCTTGCAATGGATTGACACATTGGTACAAATTACTTAAAAACAATAGTTTCAGTAATTTCATACAATTAAAAAAATTAATAGGTAGTGTAGATCAGGTTGGAAATAAAACCGTATTTAACATAGGTGGAAACAAATATCGACTTATTGCAGCTATTCATTATAACAGAGGAAAAGTTTATATTCGAGCTATATTGACTCACAATGAGTATGATCAAAACAAGTGGAAATAGGAGTAAAAAATGACATTAACACAAATAGAAAAAACAAAAAGTGTGTGGCCTATATTTTCCGACACATTGTATGTAGCTCATACCGAAGATGAATATAAGGAATTAGTATCGTTACTTGATACATTAATAGATGAAGTTGGTGAAGATGAGTCACATCCACTAGCATCATTGATGGAAGTATTAGGGGTATTAATTAAACGATATGAAGATGACAACGTGGAAGAATTAAGTGCCTGAATTTATTATAATTTCCTCGATAAATCTGAATATAGTATCTGTACAAAGGCATCTGGAATTTCATGATGGGGATATCGGTAATACTTGAATGCGGAACTGTTATCCCTTACTCTCATTCCAATATAATTATCCAATTCCTGATCGCCATCAATATAATCTAATACCTGGCAGCAAAAAATTTAGCTTCAGGCCAGGAACTGCCGATTGGTATAATAACGGGAATTATCGGTTGTCTGTTTTTTTGTATCTGTTACAGTCGAAGAGACATAGGATTTTTGCGTGAGTGATGCAAATACCTAACTAAAAATCATGAAAAACCTATGTATTTTCCTTCAATGAATTAGTAATCAGTTTATTTTGAATCGTTTATAGATTTGACAAATAAATATCCTGCTTTTCAAATCTAGCTGTAAATCTCTACAATTTTCCTACTCTCAAAAATAAAAGGATAAAACATAAATGTTTGAACAGACTTTTAAAAATATTGATGATACTCTCTGGAAAGACGCCGGGTGTAGTAGTGAATTAGATTACGTAGAACAGACCTCGTGGGTACTGTTTCTGAAATATTTAGACGACTTAGAAAAAGACAAAGCCACAGAAGCTGAACTGATCGGGAAAACCTACACCAATATTATTGCTCCCAAATTTCAATGGACAACGTGGGCAGCTCCTAAATTAGAAAATGGAAAAATTGATCACAACGCTTTAACCGGTGATGACCTTGTCGACTTTGTAAACGGTAAACTTTTCCCCTATTTGAAAAAATTCAAAACCGATGCGGAACATGCAAATACCATCGAATACAAAATTGGTGAGATATTCACTGAACTGAAAAACAGAATTCAAAGCGGTTATAACCTGCGTGAAGTGGTAAACAATATTGATGAACTTCGTTTCAGAACTCACAAGGAAAAACACGAGATGAGCCATCTGTACGAAGCGAAAATTAAGAATATGGGCAATGCCGGGCGTAATGGTGGCGAATATTACACACCTCGACCGTTAATTAAAACCATTGTAAAAGTGGTGGCTCCTAAAATTGGCAACAAAATTTATGACGGTGCAGCTGGTTCAGCAGGTTTCTTGTGTGAAGCTTTTGAGTATTTAAAGAATCCTTCGACAAGCTCTGGACAAGGCAAAGGATTATCTACTGCCGATTCTGAAAAGTTGCAGAAAAACACTTTCTACGGTAAAGAAAAAAAATCGTTAGCTTATATTATTGGCATTATGAATATGATACTGCACGGCGTTGAAGCCCCAAATATCATCCATACCAATACACTTGCTGAAAACCTTGCAGACATACAGGAAAAAGACCGTTACGATATAATTTTGGCAAATCCTCCTTTTGGTGGAAAAGAACGTGCCGAAGTACAACAAAATTTTCCCATAAAAACAGGCGAAACCGCTTCTCTATTTTTACAGCATTTTATTAAAATATTAAAAGCTGGTGGAAAAGCAGGCGTAGTTATTAAAAATACTTTTTTAAGTAATACCGACAATGCCTCTATCGCTTTGCGCAAAGAATTACTAAGTAGCTGTAACTTACATACGGTTTTGGATTTACCGGGAGGAACGTTTACCGGCGCCGGAGTTAAAACGGTTGTGCTGTTTTTCAACAAAGGTGTTTCAACTAAAAATGTATGGTTTTATCAACTTAACCTGGACAGGAATTTGGGAAAAACTAACCCGCTCACCGAAAAAGATTTGGCTGAATTTGTGGCGTTGCAAAAAACAAAAGCTGAGAGTGAAAATTCATGGACAGTAAATATAGCTTCGATAGACTCAGTTACCTTTGATCTTTCTGCTAAAAATCCGAATACGCCTGAAGAAGCACAGCTTCGTAAGCCGAAAGATATCTTGAAAGAAATGGCGAAGTTAGATAAAGAAAGTGCAGATATTTTAGCGACAATTAATGAGTTATTGTGAGTGAGCAACAAGATATTAGATGGGTACAACGATTAGACAACTATAAGAAAGCGCTAAAAAGTTTACTCAGTGACATAGAATTGGCAACAGCAAGAGAACTTTCTGATATTGAAAAAAGAGGTTTAATTCAAGCATTTAAATACACCTATGAACTAGCCTGGAACACGATCAAGGATTTTTATCAATCAATAGGAGATGCTGAAATACAAGGCAGTCGAGATGCTTTTAGAATGGCATTTAATAGAGGTCTGGTTTCTAATGATACTTTATTACAAGCCGTAAAAAGTCGTCAACTCACCAGTCATACCTACAATGAAGAGACGGCCGACAAAATCTATCATGATGTCGTCAATAGTTATTATGATGCGTTACAGGAGTTAGCAGACAATTTACAATCACAAAAAGAAAAAAGAATTTCTTGACCGATGTTTGGATTGGACCCTGATACTTTACGAAATATAAGAGGCGTTTTTACAAAACTACCTCAAATAGAAAAGGTGCTTTTATATGGCTCACGAGCCAAAGGAAATTACCGTAATGGATCAGATATAGATATCACGCTTTTTGGTAATGAGCTAAATCTTAAAAATAGTGTTTATCCTCTCATGGATGAATTGGATGAACTCTATCTACCGTATACATTCGATATCTCAATTTTTGAGTATATCGATAACGAAAAATTGATTGAGCATATTAATAGAGTAGGTAAACTGTTTTATGAAAAAGAAAAGACACTGCCTGTTGGATGGGAAGTGAAAAAGTTAGGGGAAGTTTATGATGTACGAGACGGAACACACGACTCACCTAAATACATTAATAATGGGCATGCATTAATTACGTCTAAAAATTTAAAGAATGACATTTTAAATTATGACAAAATAAATTATATCACTGAGGAAGATTATATGAAAATCAATAAGAGAAGTAAGGTTGATGTAGGTGATGTTTTATTCGCAATGATAGGCACCATTGGGAATCCAATTGTGATAAAAGTTGAACCAGATTTTGCAATAAAAAATGTGGCTCTTTTTAAAGTTCCAGAAACCCAAGACAGTTATTTTTTGAAATACTATCTTGATTCGGAAATTGTTATTGATAAAATGACTAAAGATGCAAAAGGAGCAACACAAAAATTTGTTGGCTTAGGGTACCTAAGAAATTTCAACATCCCTCTTCCCCCACTCTCCGAGCAAAAACGTATAGTAGCCATTTTAGACAAAGCCTTTGCCGCCATAGCCAAAGCAAAAGCCAATGCCGAACAAAACCTGAAAAACGCCAAAGAACTTTTTCAATCAAAAATACAAAGCATTTTTGATAATGGAAAATTAAAAATTAAAAATGGTGAATGGGAAGAAAAGCCGTTATGTGTAGTTTGTGAGATAAAACCACCAAAGAAAGAAGCAAGGAACAAGTTAAAAAAGTCTGATCTAGTTACTTTCTTACCAATGAAAGATTTGAAAGTATTAAATAAAGAAATCATTGGAGTTAAAGAAAAACAATTTAAAGATGTAGCTGGCAGCTACACATATTTTGCTAATAATGATGTGCTATTAGCAAAGATAACTCCTTGTTTTGAAAATGGTAAAATTGGAGTCGCTCGAAAACTGAAAAATGGTATTGGCTTTGGGTCAAGCGAATATGTTGTATTTAGAACTAATGATAGTATAGTTCCTGATTTTTTGTATTTCTTTTTATCCAGAAAACAATTCAGAGATGAAGGATGTAAAAAAATGACTGGTGCTGTTGGTCATAAAAGAGTATCAATGGAATGGATTGAAAATTATCTTTTCTCATTCCCAAAATCTAAAGTGAAACAACAAACCATAGTCCAAAAACTCGACCTACTTTCAGCCAAAACCAAAAAACTAGAAGCAATCTATCAGCAAAAACTAGAAGATTTGGAAGAACTGAAAAAGAGTGTATTACAAAAAGCGTTTAACGGAGAATTGGCATTGAAGTGAATAGTAATACTCTTAAAGCTGGAAAAGTAATTATGGATGTGCAGAAACAAACGCAAATATCAATAAATATTAATTCAATAGGAGGAGGATGTGAAAAACAAGCAAAGCAATAAGGCAAACAAACTCGTTATATTCCAAAGCAAAAACATTCGCAGAATATGGCACGAAGAAGCGTGGTTTTATTCCGTTGTGGATATTATTGAAGTGCTTACCGACAGCCCTACGCCAAGGCAATATTGGGGGAAAGTAAAAGACAGGGAATTTACAAAACTTCAGTTGTCCCCAATTTGGCTACAACTGAAATTGCCATCAAAAGACGGTAAAAAATACAACACCGATTGCGTCAATACCAAGAATGCTTTCCGCCTAATCCAATCCATCCCCTCCAAAAAAGCCGAATCACTGGTTAATTGAAAAATGAAAATTGAAAGTTGAAAATGAGTAAATAAATGAAAATCAAACATTAAAATGACAAATAACTTTCAATTTTCAACTTTCAATTTTCAATTATGAAAGAGAATATAATAATGAATAAATCGTATGCTTTTGCATTACGAATAACTAAATTGTATAAATATCTAATTTCAGAACAAAAAGAGCATGTACTTTCCAAGCAGGTTTTAAGAAGTGGAACCAGTATAGGTGCATTGGTAAAAGAAGCTGAACATGCCCAATCAAAAGCCGATTTTATCAACAAAATGAATATTGCACTAAAAGAAGCTAACGAAACAGAATATTGGTTGATGCTACTAAAAGACAGTAAATATATTGATGAAAATAGTTTTAATTCCATTCATCCCGAAAGTGTTGAACTCATAAAACTATTAGCCAGTATCGTTAAGTCATCAAAGGGAAAAATTGAAAATTGAAAATTGAAAGTTGAAAGTTGAAAATGAGTAAATAATTGGAAATTAAACATTAAAATGACAAAGAACTTTCCATTATCCATTTTCAACTTTCAATTTTCAATTAAAGCAACGCGCCTAATGAACGAAGTCGAAACCAGATCAAGGTTAATTGAAAGTTGAAAATTGAAAATCAGTAAACAATTAAAATGACAAATAACTTTCAATTTTCAATTTTCAATTTTCAATTAAAGCAAAGCGTATGAATGAAGCAGAAACCAGAGCAGAACTAATAGACCCAAAGCTCAAACAATGTGGTTGGGGGGTGGTTGACGGTTCTAAAATTCTGCGTGAGCGCCATGTTTGTAAAATTACAGAGGGACGATTACAAGTCGGTGGTGGCAGAAAAAAACCACTGATTGCCGATTATATTCTGGTTTACAAAGGCGTTAAACTAGCCGTAGTTGAAGCTAAAAGCAATGAGCTTGAAGTTGGCGAAGGGGTGGTGCAGGCAAAACGTTATGCTGAAAAACTTAATTTAGAAACCACATACTCTTCAAACGGAAAAGAGATTTACCAAATCTGTATGAAAACCGGGACAGAGGGTTTGGTTACCAATTTTCTTTCGCCGCAAGAACTTTGGGATAAAACCTACCCTGCGACAGGCTCAGGGCAGGTGCATATTAATGACTGGCGAGATAAATTTGCAGACATTCCTTTTGAAGATAAAAGCGGAACCTGGCAATTACGTTACTATCAGGAAATTGCCATAAAAAATACACTCGAAGCAGTGGCACAAAATAAAGACAGAATTTTATTAACCCTCGCCACAGGAACAGGAAAAACGGCAATTGCTTTTCAAATAGCCTGGAAACTTTTTCAAAGCCGCTGGAACCTTTCGGTAATTGAAAATGGAAAATTGAAAGTTGAAAATGACGAGAACTATAATTTTCAATTTTCAACTTTCAATTCTCCATTTTCAAGAAGGCCACGAATATTGTTCCTTGCCGATCGCAATTTTTTGGCTGACCAGGCATTTAACGCATTTTCAGCATTTCCCGAAGATGCTTTGGTTCGTATAAAACCAAAAGAGATTAAGAAGAAAGGAAAAGTGCCAACTAACGGCAGTATCTTTTTTACCATTTTTCAATCCTTTATGTCAGAATCAATTGATAATGGAGAGGGGACAATTGAAAATGGAAAATTGAAAATTGAGAATGGGAAATTGAGAATTGATAAGATTGAAGCTGAACCTTTAATGGTTGCAGAACAACGAGCTAATTATCCATTATCCATTGTCAATTCTCAATTATCCACCGTCAATTCTCAATTAAACTTCGGACAGTACCCAAAAGACTATTTTGATTTTATTATAATTGACGAGTGCCACCGTGGCGGAGCGAATGATGAGGGAAACTGGAGAGGTATTTTAGAATATTTTTCACCAGCCGTTCAATTGGGTCTTACTGCGACACCCAAACGTAACGACAATGTTGATACCTATAAATATTTTGGTGAACCTGTTTTTATCTATTCGCTCAAAGAAGGTATAAACGATGGATTCCTTACGCCATTCAAGGTAAAGCGAATTAAAACAACACTAGACGATTATTTATACACCAGTGATGACGATGTTTTTGAAGGCGAGATTGAAGAAGGGAAAATATACGAAGAACAGGACTTTAATAAAAAAATTAAAATAAAAGAGCGAGAGGCAAAGCGAGTTCAGATTTATATGGATGAGGCTAATCAACACGAAAAAACTATTATTTTCTGTGCCACGCAAATGCACGCTGCCGCAGTTCGAGATTTAGTAAATCAGTACAAAAAAAATAACGACCCGAACTATTGTGTTCGTGTAACTGCAAACGATGGCGAAATAGGCGAACAATTTTTACGGGAATTTCAAGATAATGAGAAAACAATTCCAACGGTATTGACCACATCCCAAAAACTATCAACAGGTGTTAATGCCCGAAATATTCGCAACATTGTTTTAATGCGACCAATAAATTCAATGATAGAATTCAAACAGATTATTGGACGTGGTACGCGATTATTTGAAGGTAAAGAGTTTTTCACTATTTACGATTTTGTGGATGCGTATCATCATTTTCAAGATGATGCCTGGGATGGTGAAGCCCTGCCGTGTGAGGTTTGTGGCAAAATAGTATGCGAGTGTATTGGAACACCCTCCCCTGAACCAAGACCGTGTCAAAAGTGCGGTAAAATTCCTTGTGAGTGTTCAGTCAATCCACCGCCAGTTTGCCCTAAGTGCTTTCAGAGTCCCTGTGTTTGTGATCGTAAACAAATGATTAAGGTTAAACTGCGAGATGGCAAAGAGAGAGAAATACAACACATGATTGCGACATCCTTCTGGAGTGCTGACGGTAAACCAATATCTGCAGAAGAATTTTTAGGTAATCTATTTGGCGAACTTCCTAATTTCTTTAAAGATGAGGATGAATTAAGAACTTTATGGAGCAGCCCCATAACACGTAAGACTTTGCTCGAAAAATTAGACGAAGCAGGTTTTGGAAAAGAGGAATTAAAGACTTTGCAAAAACTAATTGAGGCAGAGAAAAGCGATTTATTCGATGTATTGGAATATGTGTTTAACAGCGACGTAAAACCAATAACAAGAGAAGAACGAGTAACAAGAAGCAAAGCAACAATTTTTGCTCTGCTTAACGACAAGCAAAAAGAATTCATAGAATTCGTATTGAGTAAATATATTGAAACAGGTGTTGAGGAACTATCCCAGGAAAAATTACCCATCTTACTGACCAATAAATATCAATCATTGGAAGATGCCAAAGAAATATTGGGTGATGCAGCAAAAATCAAATCGCTGTTTATAGAATTTCAGCAACATTTGTATCTACAAAAAACAGCGTAGAATATAACCTGCAACAATGATTATAGCTACATCAATTCACGTTTGTAGCAGGACATTATTTCTTAGCTAAACATTATTATTCTATTTTTGTTTCATCGATAAATCAGAATACAATATCTGAACAAAGGCATCGGGGTTAATAAAACCGTTACCAAAATCTGCATCAAAATCTTTCGTTGGCTTGGATTTTTGAATTTGTTCTAAAGTTTTGCCCTCTTTAACTTGCTTAATGATATTGTCGCGAATCGTTTTCAGCATTTCAGTATACATTTGAAATTTTGCTCTACTATACTGATTCCAGGAATTAATTTTACAAAAAGTCAGCTGGATTGCCACATTCGACTAAAGTCGAATTCGCAATGACAAATGAAAACACCGTTGTCATTGCGAGGAGCAACGCGAGCCTACTCCGCCGTAGTAGCCTATTGCTACGACGGCTGGACGAAGTAATCTATGTAACTTGAGCCTTCATAACTTTTTCAAATCACTTTGTGAAATTATTTTCCAGAACCGGTATAGATAACGGTCCGTGTCCCGGAATAATTTTGTCTTATCATCTGCTAGTGAAAGTATTTTTTCAGCAGCTATTATCACTCCATTAATAGATCCATTTGAAGTGACATCGATGAAAGGATACATTCCTGAGAAATAGGTATCACCTGAATGAATGACGTTTGAATTTTCAAAATAAATAACGGATCAGACATCTGATGTATACCGTAAATGAAAATTAAATTTCCCTTGTGATTTTTTCTTATTAGCTATAACGATAGAAAATCTTATAATATAAAGACGATTTACTAACTATAAAGGAATACTAAACAATGGATAAAAAAGTGTTAATTAACCATCTAAATGCAGATCTCTCAGGAGAGCTTACTGCAATAATTCAATATATAACTTATGCTGCCAAGGTTACTGGACCTTATCGACCTCAGTTGTCTCAGTTTTTTCTAGCAGAGGTTGCAGATGAACAACTTCATGCACAGTATTTAGCCAATAAAATTGTTTTTTTGGGAGGAGAGCCAACAACGCAGGCACGCTCAGTATCCCCTGCCAGTACTAATAAAGAGATGCTTGAAGCAGTATTGAAAGCTGAAAAACAGGCTACAGCAGACTACACTCAACGTGCTCAAGAAGCAGAACAATTCGGAGACAAAGGATTAGCCGTTCAACTTGAAGATATGATTCGAGATGAGAGCGGCCATGCTGAGGAGACAGAACGTATATTGCAAGATTGGCCGATATAAATTGCGAATTGCAATAAGCCAATAGACTTCAGTTTTGCACACAGTAAAGCTTAGATTATGAAATATCTGATTCAACAAATATTTAAATTTATCTTTGCGTCGTATTTTTTGGTTGGTACTGCTCTATATTATATATTCTAATGTTACCGGGGAAAATTGATAATATTCTAACGCGGTATATACAACCTGAAAGGAAACTGATCGATGATTAAAAATTTTGGGTTAATCAGAGGTTATCTGATTAACGGTGTAAAACTATTTCTCCTCATAGCAATAATTACGGCCGCTATATATTGGTTTAAATTTGCACCCGTCTCAGTAGAAAAGTATCAAGTAGAACGTGAAGAGATTATTGATGAAGTAATGGGGACTGGAACTTTGGATGCAAAAATAAAGATGATTATAAGCTCAAAGATTTCAGGTCGTATAAATGAAGTTCTGGTTGACCAGGGTGATGAAGTCAGCGCCGATCAATTAGTGGTGACACTTGACAATGATCAACTCAAGTTACAAATGGATGTAGCAATAGCAAATATTGAAACTGTTGAATCAGGGGTTAGTAAAATCCAAAGAGAGTTGAAATATGCCGAGGAGGTATTAAGTAATGCCGTGATAACTTATACCCGGTATAAAAAACTCATGCCGAATGCTATCAGTAAGGAGAAATTTGATAAAGCTGCTGAAGAACTGGGAACAGCAAGAGCAAAGTTTAGCTATTCGGAGGCGGCCATCATCGAAGCAAAAAACAAAGTCATTGAAGCAAAAAAAATATTAGAATTACGAAAGGCACAACTTGACGACAGCCAAATTCGCGCCCCTTTTGATGGTATAATTATCAGGAGGGAACGAGACCCGGGAAATATTGTGATTCCCGGAAGCGAAATTTTATCACTTATTTCGACTAAGGATCTCTGGGTTAGAGCTTGGGTTGATGAGACTAAACTGGCAAAAATAAAAGTAGGACAACTTGCCAGAATTATCTTTCGTAATGAACCGAAACAAACGTACCCGGGTGTAGTTGCTAGAATAGCCGTTGAAGTTGATGGAGAATCGCGAGAGTTTATTGTTGATGTAAATATTATAGGACTGCATTCGAATTGGGCCATAGGCCAAAGAGCCGAAGTTTATATTGAAACAGAGAAAAAAGAAAATGTCCTTATCGTTCCTGAAAAATTTATAAAATGGAGAAATAATCTAGCCGGCGTTTTTATTGATAATGAAGGTGTTGCCTTATGGCAGCAAATCAAAATTGGTCTGCATAGCGGGAGTCTCATTGAAATTATAGAGGGATTGCAGGAACAAGATGTTGTCCTGAATCCAATAAATCCAAAAATCAATTTAACAGACCAAAAGAGGATAACGGTGAAGTGAATCTCGCGATTAAAGATATTCGACATAATCTGGGGCGTTTTGTTTTGACCGCTATCGGAATTGGAATGCTTCTGATGATTGTGATGGGAATGGGTGGGATATACAGAGGGATATCAGATGATGCCACTTTGCTTATTGATAATATAGGGGCCGATATATGGATTGTTCAGCACAACACGCGAGGGCCTTTTGCTGAACTTTCACGCATCCCGCAAAATCTTGTTTACAGAGCTATGGTTATTCCCGGAGTGGCAACTGCCCGAAGTTTTGTACAACACACAATTCAGCGTCAAAACAATATAGGCAAACAACTTCGTATGACTATAGTCGGTCTTGATTGGCCTATAGATAAAGGCGAATGGGTAGTTTTGGAATCTGGAAGAATATTAAATCAAAACCATTATGAAATGATTGCAGACACGTCATTGGGGTTGAATCTCGGAGAGAAAATCAAGTTGGGAAAGAACACTTATACTGTAGTAGGAATTACTTCAAGTATGATTAGTTCAGGCGGCGATGGAATTGGTTTTTTCACAATTCAGGATGCCCTGGATATACAGTTAGACAAGACTGGAGAAGCGGTTCGACTTGATAGGGTTTCCCGAAGTAATCGGGTTAAAAAAAATGACCTCGGCTTAAAACAACCAAATTTAATCGAACTAGCATCTCAAAAATCTTCTCAATTACCGGGACTTGCCAGGCCAGAGATAAGCTCCGTCATTCTTAAACTTAAGCCTGGAGCAAATCTAAAACAGGTTGAAAATATTATTGAGGGCTGGAAAGATGTATCCATATTTACAAGCAATGGCGAAAGACAATTATTGCTAAAGGGAACGGTTGAAAAAGTTCGAAAACAAATTGGTCTTTTTCGCATACTTCTGACAATTATCTCCGCTATTATTATGGCGCTGATTCTTTATACACTGACTTTAGAGAAGCTTCACAGCATTGCTTTGCTAAAGCTTATAGGAGCATCTAACTGGGTTGTATTAAAACTCATTCTACAAGAGGCTCTAATTTTAGGTGTGTCAGGTTATTGTATAGCCTACATTTTAGGAAAAAAAATATTTCCCAACTTTCCCCGAAGGGTAATATTATCGAATGACGATCTTTTTCAACTTGCAATTATTGTCCTTATTATCTCCGTTATATCAAGCCTACTCGGCGTTTGGAAAGCCATGCAGGTAACCCCTAATGAAGCATTAAACTAAGTGAGTTATGGCAGATAAACTTGCAATTCAAGCTGATAGTTTAAAAAAAATCTATGGGAAGGACAATACCGAAATCGTTGCGATGAAAGATGCAACAATGGATGTCGCTTATGGTGAAATAGTAGCTTTACTAGGACCCAGCGGTTCAGGTAAATCTACATTCCTTACAGCAGTTGGTCTAATCAATCCTCCAACATCAGGACAAATAAAAATCGGCGGCCAATTAGTGTTAAATGGATCACAACCGATGGTGAATCTTAAATACTTCAGGAAAAAATATCTGGGATTCGTATTTCAGAAGTCAAACCTAATACCTTTTCTATCTGCGAGAGAGAATGTGCAGATTGCTCTGGAAATTAATGGCTATAGCCCACAAGATTCAAGTAAACGTGCATTGGAAATAATGAACGAATTGGCAATTGGGGATCGGGCCGACAATTTTCCTTCGATGCTCTCTGGAGGGCAGCAACAACGCGTATCGATCTGTCGCGCACTATCTAATGAACCAGACGTTATACTTGCGGATGAACCGACTGCTGCATTGGATAGCCATCTTGGCCGTCAGGTTATGGAGTTGTTTCGAGATATTTCCCATAAACGTGGAACAGCTGTCATCGTTGTTACACATGATCAGCGTTCACTTGATGTGTTTGATACAGTCTACGAAATGGAAGACGGTGTTATTAAACTAAGGCAGGAGATTTCCTAACAATAATTACTGGCACCAGAAAGAAAAAAAGAGTCAAACGCAATATAATCAACCAATCAAATAACGTCTTCTAAATTGTTTGCTGATATTGCAGTTTGAGGATGCACTGGATATGTAACATTACCAAATCAGTTAAAAAAATAAATTTTTTATCTGGATAAATCTGAATACAATATCTGCACAAAGGCATCCGGATTTATGAAACCGTTACCAAAATCTGCATCAAAATTTTTCGTCGGTTTGGATTTTTGTATTTGTTCTAAAGTCTTGCCATCCTTAACTTGTTTACTGACTTCATCTCTAATACTGGTCAACATTTCAGTATATTTTTGAAATTTTGCTTTATTTGATAACGGTCCGTGTCCCGGAATAATTTTTGTCTTATCATCAGCCAGCGAAAGTATTTTATTGGCAGCTAATATTACTCCGTTAATTGATCCATTAGAAGTGACATCGATGAATGGATACATTCCTGAGAAATAGGTATCACCAGTATGAATGACGTTTGAATTTTTAAAATAAATTATAGCATCTCCGTCGGTATGGGCATTGCTGACATGTAAAGTTTCTATCTCGTCACCGTTTAAATAAAATTTTATTTGTTCTTTAAAAGTAATAACTGGTAGTGCAATTTTTGGTGAGGCTGGAACTTTTTTATTAAAAAATTTCACAAATTGATCAGTGCTCATACGAGTCCTTACATTTTCATGCGCAATTATGACAGCACCGTTGTTTCCCAAATTTTCATTGCCACCGACATGGTCAAAGTGCCAATGTGTATTGATGACAAAACGAATGTCCTTATCACTAATTTTCTTAACAGAGCTAATAATCTTATCAGTGAGTGGTGCAAATTGATCATCGATAAGAAATACTCCGTCATCGCCAACACAAACTCCAATATTACCGCCCTTCCCCATCAGCATATAAATACTGTCTGTCAGCTTGATAGTTTTTATTTGAACATCGGAATAATCCTCTTCAGCAATCAGAGATAAATTACCAGAGATGGTAACTAATAATGAATAGAAAAGAATAATGCAGATATTTAATTTTTTCATAATATAACTTTGATAGAGAAACAGGAAAATTGATCAAATAAAATAGTCGATAATAATTATTCTGGACTGGAAGTTAAGATTGATGAGTTAGTGTTCTTAACCACTGGGCGTGAAAGTTGTTTATTTGAATTATTATAAGTAAAGTTTATAAAGTCCTATCTCGATCCTGAATTTCAGTTAATCAAATTGAAGTCATGGATCACCACGTCATTACATTCCTCTCGATGACAAAGTGGCAACTGCGACACTTCAAGTTGTGTATAGTATGGAGAAAACATCATCATTTTTACTTCTCTATAATTTCTCATAAAAAAACTTGGCAAAGTGAGCGGATAAGTTAAGTTATAGCATTTTTATTCTGGTGGGATAACCAAGCGGCCAAAGGATGCTGACTGTAAATCAGCCGGGTTCGCCCTTCGCAGGTTCGAATCCTGCTCCCACCACCAGTTTAATTTTTGGCATTTTAATTTAATCAGCTTCTAGTATTTAAAATTGTTATGCGAATTTATTTTATCGGAATATGTGGTTCCGCAATGGGTAATGCAGCATTATTAATGCGTAAGTGTGGGCATCAAGTTCTGGGTTCAGACAATTCAGTTTACCCACCCATGTCAGATCTATTGAGCTCTTCAGGCATTAAAATCTTAAACGGATATAATGAAGCTCATTTAGAAAATGAACCCGTTGATTTAATTGTAATTGGCAATGTAGTATCGCGTGGAAACCCAGAAGTAGAATGGACGCTCAAAAAGAGAGCAACTCCATTTATATCAATGCCTGAATTGATTGGAAGTCAAATATTAAGCAACCGAAAAAATATTGTGATTTCAGGTACACATGGTAAAACGACAACGACAACTCTGACAGCATTTCTCCTTAAACATAACCGATTTGATAGTGGTTATTTAATTGGCGGTGTTCCAAATGATTTTCAAGATGGCGCAAATTTAGGTGACAAAAAATGCCCGTTTGTTATCGAAGGTGATGAGTATGACTGCGCTTTTTTTGATAAGAGAGCTAAATTCATCCACTACAAACCAAATATTCTAGTAATAAATAATTTGGATTTTGATCATGTAGATATTTATCGTGATTTAATTGATGTGCAAAGGAGTTTTAAACACCTACTCAACATTGTCCCTTCTGATGGTTATGTTTTAGTCAACGGTGATGATGAAAATCTTGCTGAATTACTTCCTACACCATGGACTCAAATAATAAAAGTTGGGACAGGAGAAAATAATGATTTAGTAATAAAAGAATTCGAAGAAAGTTCCAATGAATCAAAATTCAAACTATACTGGAAAGCAAATTTTTGGACTGCAGTGAATTGGAAATTGCCCGGAATATTTAATGCCAGAAATGCATCGATGGCTGCTTTAGCTACAGGATTGGCAGTATCAGAAGATTCTCCTACTAAAATTGATCTTAGCAGTTTAAGTTATTTTAGCGGTGTAAAAAAGCGACTGGAGTTACTGTATTCTTCCGATTCGTTAATTGTCTTTGAAGATTTTGGTCATCATCCGACAGCCATAGAACAAACATTGAATTCATTAAGAACTCGTTACCCAGATTCAATTATACATACCGCTATTGAACCGAGGAGTAATACGTCTCGGACAAACGTGCTTCAGAAAGATTTATTAAAATCATTGTCTCTAAGTAATTTTGTATATCTTGGTGCAATAAAAGGATCTAAATTTTCAAATAAAAATAATCTTTTGGATGTTAAACATATCACTGAACAGCTTGGGTCTCAAAATATAACTACTAAAAATTTCTCTTCCAATAAAGAGCTTTTAGATAATTTAAGATTAAACCTAAGTGAAAGTAGAAATAAAAAGAACATAGTCTGTTTTTTTACCAACGGAACATTTGATGGGATCATGAGTGAGTTCACTAATGATTTATGCTAACAATCTAAATATTTTGCTTAACATTAAAATCATTAATAGATAGTATTATATTTATTCGAAATTAATTTATTTAGAGTGTATCTAAATTAAAATCTCGGTTTTTAAAATTTACCTATGAAAGAAAAAATTCCATTAAATCACTTTGCAGTATTGCGAAATTATTATTTACATGAAGCTCACAAAAACCCTAACCCCTCCTTTGGTCATATAACTAAAATTGCCCAATCAATATTTAATGCTGATTTTTCATGTATTTCGATAATAGATAAAGACAAAGTTTTAATTTTATCGAGTCAAGGATTTGAACTAAAAGAATTGCCTAAAGAACCCGGATTGTGTCTATCTGCAGTCGAACATGATGGCGTTTATCATTTACAGGACGCTTTAAAAGATTCAACCAATCCATCTAACTCATTTATTCAAAGTGGTATTCGATTTTATGCAGGTATGCCATTAATCACAGCTGACAATGAAAAAATAGGAACTATCTGTGTCTTTGGTAACAAACCTAGAGATATTACAGAAATGGAACGAAAATTATTGGTAAATTTATCAAGGCAAGTAATGCAGGAAATCGAGCGCCATCGAGATTCCATGGAGTTGGAAAAAATTCAAAATGAATTAATTATTAGTGAAGAAAGTAATGATTTCCAACGGCTAATTATAGCTGAAAATGCAAGTAAAAGAGCTCGTGGCCTAACTCAACAGCTATTGACACTGTCGAAAGGTGGAGAACCATTAAAAAATAAAATTTCGATAGAGCAGCTGATACAAGAAACTGTTGAATTTGCACTGCATGGTTCTAATTCAAACTATAATTTTATATGTAATGATTTAATAGGCTCAATTGAAGTAGATAAAGGACAAATCAGTCAAGTCATACAAAATTTAGTCATCAATGCTGATCAAGCGATGCCAAAAGGTGGAACTATTTTTGTTAAGGCAGAAAATTATACTGCTACAAAATTGGATACGCCATTAATTGAAAGTGAATTATATATTAAAATTAGCATTAAAGATCATGGAGTTGGAATTCTTAAAGATAATTTAGAAAGAATATTTGATCCTTTTTATTCCACAAAAAAAAATGGACATGGGTTAGGATTAGCAACCTCCTTTTCTATAATTCGAAAACACGAGGGATTTTTAACAGTAGAATCAAGACTAAAAGTCGGGTCTACATTTAATGTATTTCTACCAGTATCTGATTCTGAAGAATTAATTCATAAAAAAAGTAAAAGAAAACCAACTGATTTTAATGGCAAAGTTTTACTTATGGATGATGAACCTGCAATTTTAGATACAACAGGTGAGATGCTTAGCCTGATTGGGTTTGATGTAGATACAGCGCTAAATGGAGAAGATGCAGTTGAACTTTACAAAGCGGCTTTAAATATCGGCAAACCATATAATCTGGTAATTTTAGATTTAACGATTCCAGGCAACATGGGGGGAGAAGAAGCCGTTGGAGAAATATTAAAACTAGACTCACGAGCTAATGTAATCGTATCCAGTGGATATTCCAATAATCCGGTTATGTCAAACTTTAGCAAATATGGATTTAACGGCGTTATTGCCAAACCATTTACGATGGAGGAATTAAGGGAAGTTATCTCTAATAACTTGAAAAAACTAAATTCAAAATCATAGTAATAACATAAAGTTATCATCATGACAATTCACCAAAAATTGTGGTAATTATCTTATCGCCTTCAAACAAATAACGTCCTTTTAAAAAGGAGCCATATTTTATTTGTGTCAAATTTTCATGAAGTACAGTGAGAGTAAAATTTAAATTTTTCTTGTCCAGTTCTACTTCCACATCTTGAAAACCAACCCAAGACTTTGTGATTGGATATTGATACTTAAAAAAACTCTCTTTAGCACTAAATATTAATGTAGCAAAATCTTGCCTTTCATTTTCATGATATTGATTCAGCTGATTTTTTTCATTTTCATTAAATAATATTCTCCATAAACTTTTCTTTAATCGATAGCGTTGTTCAACATCTATACCGATTGAATAAATTTCATGCTTTCTTCCCAGTGCAACTAAACAAAAGTCTGCGGTGTGTGAGATACTTCCCGCTATTTCTCTTGGCCAAATGGGTGAACGATCTTTTCCGGATAATATTGGGAAATCAAAATACCCAAAATCATTTAATAGTTGTCTCGCAGAAACTCTCCCAGCAGTAAATTCACATATTCTTTTAGATACTGCTTTCTCGACAATTACTTTCTCTTCTTCCAATAAAATTCCATCTATATCTGAAATTTTTGAGGCTTTAAATTTTATATTTTTGTTAAAGAGAACTTTAAGATAATCATCTGACATATTTTCAAAATCGCATATGTCCCAGCTTTAATATTTCTGACGATACTTGATCAATCTCGTACTCATGCTCATACGACATAGCATTGAAAGAGTTTAGTAATTCGTGAAATGCTTCTGAATGATCGAAATGGGTTAAATGAGCGAGCTCATGATAAATTATATGATCCAATAATTCTGGCTTCAAAAGAATTAATCTCCAGTTAAATGTAATATTACGTTTATTATTACATGATCCCCATTTGTTAAATTGATCATTGATAGATATTCTTTTAACATCTAATTTCAATTTACCAATTAGTCTAAATGTTCTTTCAAAAACTGACATTTTTGCAAATCTCTTTAATAATTCAAGTAATTGAATTTCTGATCCAATATATGGATTAATTTTAAATTTCACTTCATCGTATTGAGGTCTATATTCAAAACGAGGCTCACCGTTATGAAATATCATTTCTATTTTTACTTTTTTTCCATATGCTGATAAAAAAGGTTCGTCCATTAAATACTCATAAAGACTTCTCAAATTTTTAATTTCACATGATCTTTCCATGATCCACTTTTGGCTTTTTAAAAATTTTACAATATTTTTTTCTGTTTCCCATAAAGGCGCTTTTAAAACTAGATATTTAGAATCAATTAAGCAGACTTCCAAGTTACGACGCCGTCTTGATTGAATAAACTCATAGGATACTGATTGTCTACCGGCAGGAGTCTCCAATTCAAAATACCGTATATGACTTTCGTTATTAGAATTCATTCTAAATTTTTTTCATTAATCTATTAGTGTACTTCCTCAAGGCGGATTCTGGATCAATTTTCGATAATCTACATGCGGCTGTAATTTCAAATAAAAGCTCCCCTGCTCTATCTTCATCTAATCGGTCGCTAGTTTTTTCAATATTTTCCATATTTAGATTTGACGTTGGATAATCAATATTTTTCTGAATTTGCTTAAAAACCTCTCGGGCATATAGTAAAGCAGGAAGTCGAGGAGGCAGGGATTTCCATGCTGTGTCATCAAGGGATTGATTTTTTTCTCCCGCTTTAATTTCATTCCACTGTAGTAGTACTTCATCAGTGCTGCTTAATTTCTTGTTTCCAAAAACATGAGGATGTCGACGAACTAGTTTATCATTTATTTCATTTGCAACTTTTTCAAGATTAAAATGACCTGATTCTTCAGCCATTTGTGCGTGCATAACCACCTGTAATAATACATCTCCCAGCTCCTCCAACATTAAATCAAAATTCAGATCGTCAATTGACTCCAGCAACTCGCTGCATTCTTCAATGAGACAATCAGCAATAGTTTGATGAGATTGTTCAATGTCCCAAGGACAGCCTCCTAGTGAACGCAGTCGAGAAACTGTTTCCTTTAATTCTTGAATCGCCTTCATAATTAAAATTTTTTAATTTAAAAAAATCATTTGTAAATTAAAATCAAGTAATCTTATCCCCTTCATATTAACAAAATTATAATGAACAAATTATCGGAAATAATTAATTGGAAAAGAAAAGAAATTGCAGAACGATCACGTCCGATAAATGAGAATGAATTATTGCGATTTGGGGACTTAAATTCTACTAAATCAAAATTCAGTGAAAATATTCGAGCTAAAAATAATTTAAGCCTAATCGCTGAAATAAAAAGGCAATCACCTTCAGCTGGTACTATTTCTAATTTGGAAAATGCCATTGATCAGGCTAGAAAATATTATAATGCAAATACAGATGCAATTTCAGTTCTCACTGATAATAAATATTTTGGAGGTAACATAAAAGATTTATGGGAAGTGACAGATTTTATTAATTCCAGGGAGGATTCGATACCCATATTAAGAAAAGATTTTTTTATTGATCCAATACAAATTTTGGAGACTGCAGAATCCGGTGCATCTTTAATTTTAATAATTGTCAGTGCATTAAATGATGAAGAAATAAATCGACTTTACCAATCAGCGAATATGGCGGGCATGGAAGCTCTTTTTGAAATACACGATGAATTTGAGCTAGAAAAAGCAGTTGAAGCGGATGCAAAAATTATTGGTGTTAATAATAGAAATTTAAAAGATTTTTCAATCGATCTATCAGTCTCCGAAAATTTATTACCAAAAATTCCTGAAGACATAATAAAAATTAGCGAAAGTGGTATCAAGAATTTTGAAGATGCAAAACGAGTATTTGATTCTGGTGCTCAAGCTGTACTTGTCGGCCAGGCATTAATGGAAGCAGATGATCCAGCTAAATTAATTATGGATATTCAAAATATTATTTAAAGTGAACATGAATTAATCCATGCTGACACTAACGCAAACTAAAGCACTATTAAATAAATTAAACTTAAAACCTAGCAAAAAATTTGGTCAAAATTTTTTGGTAGACGGTAATATTGTTCGAAAATCAATCAAATTAGCAGAGATAAAACCTAATGAAAATATTGTAGAAATAGGTTCTGGCCTAGGCACTCTCACAACAGGACTGCTCACATCACAAGCTACTGTTTTTGCAATAGAAATTGAAAATGATTTGGTAGTTAACTTACAAAATACACTGCTAAAACAATACCAAAATACTTTCCATATCATTCATGGTGATGCAGTAAAATCACCTTTAGCAAGCCTTGTCCCAAAAAAAAATGAATTATTTAAAATTGTGGCCAACTTGCCCTATTCAATAACTACTCCATGGCTGGATGCAGTTTTAAATAATAGACTACCGATTAAGTTGGTATTAATGGTTCAAAAAGAAGCCGCAGACAGGATTATATCGAAAGTAGGTTGTAAAAGCTTTTGCCCAATATCAATTTTTTCACAGGCATCTTATGAAATTAAAATTGCCCATCGAGTTTCTCGAAGATGTTTTTACCCTGAACCAAAAATAGATTCTGTTGTAATAGAATTAAATTTAAAAACTCATCCTGTAGTATTTAGTTTAACATCAAAGGAAATGATTAGAGATATTTTTAAATATCGCAGGAAACAAATTGGAACAATTATTCGTCAGCTATCCAATTACAATTTTCTTATCCCAATAATGAGAGATAATGGTATAGACCTAAAATGCCGACCAGAAAATATTCCCAATAAATTTTGGCATAAGTTATACAACTTCTAGGAAAAGCAGTTAGTTACTATCTAATCTAATATTAAGTGAGTTTCCATGAGCATCTAATTTTTCCAATTCACTAAACATATCGACTATTGGCTTAGCGTTTTTTATACTCTCACGGTCATATTGAACAATACTTGAACGTCGAAAAAAATCTGTAATTCTTAATCCACTTGAAAATCTCCCACTACATCCGGTTGGCAGTGTATGACTGGGACCTGCTGTAAAATCACCCAAGACTACAGGCGAATAAGCTCCAAGCATAATTGCGCCCGCAGTTGTAATATTTTCAACATAAGTTTCGTAAAATGCTTCTTTTACATGCAGACCTAAATGTTCAGGTGCTATGGAATTTGCCACGATGATTGATTCATCGATAGTATCTGTTTTAATAACTAAATACCCACTTTCAATCACTGAATTAATTGTCTCTCTGTGTGTTAAATTTTTCACCTGTTGATTAAGCTCTATATTTACACCATCAATCAATTTATTATCAGAGCAAACTAAATATATTTTTTCCTTTCCACTCCCATGCTCAGCTTGAGCCAGGAGATCTGCAGCAATGAAATCTGCTCTGGCAGACTCATCGGCAATTACCATAATTTCACTTGGGCCAGGAAGTAAATCAATTCCGACTTCACCAAAAACCTGTCGCTTAGCTTCTACTACAAACGCATTACCGGGTCCAAATATTTTGTCCACCGGTTTTATTGATTCAGTGCCAAACGCAAGAGCAGCTATAGCCTGAGCTCCACCTACTTGATATACTTCATTAACACCACACATTTGTATTGCGGCTAATATTTCACTACTAACAGATCCATTTTTTTGAGGTGGCGTACAAACTGCAATTTCATTTACACCGGCTAGCTGAGCGAGAGGGATAGTCATGATTACTGTAGAAATTAATGGAACTGAACCACCAGGGATATATATTCCAACGCGATTTATAGGATAATATTTTTCCCCGACAGTTGCACCTTGATTATTTTCTTTTTTCCATGACTGAGGCAGGCATTCTTTATGATAGTCATCAATAGATGATTTTGCTTTTTCGATTAACTCTTTGTTAATTACAGAAATTGATTCAGCAGACTTATCCAATTGTCTCTGAGGTATTTTTATACACTCCTTTGAAATATTTACGTGATCGAATTTTTTTGAAAAAGCCAATAAAGCATCATCACCGTTTGCCCTTACTTCATTAAGTATTTCAGAAACCCTTATTGAGATATTAGAATCGTAAATTTCTAACTTACAAAATTGAGATAACTTCTCATTATAATCAGTATCACAATAATTTAATATCAACATGTTCTATTTTGGCTCAGTAAATAACTCTTCATCAAATTGTTCGTTAATTCGAATATCTTTAAAAGTCATGCTGTTAATAACTTTATCGTCTTTATAGGTAAATATAGAGGTAGGAAATAAAATACCGTTAATTTTTTGTTCACCAATTTCCTTTAACATGATTCCGAGATCGCTAGCAGTTTGCATTAATCTTCCCGTTTGTTTATTGAAATAGCGTTTAAAATATATATCATCCCCATAATCAAATTTTATTAAAACTGCATCTTGATTTTCTATTTTTACTTCTCCCTGATAGATCACAGTTCCTCTCAACATATCCAAATTAGTAAAAAAATTTAAATTTTCCCAAACTGTTGCACGTGTTCGTTTTAAATCTTTACCGGAAAAAACAAACGCTAAGCTTTTAGTTTTTGTTTTTTTATCAAATGTCTGACTCCAACCATCATAGTCATTAACAACAATTATTTGCTTAATATTCTGTGTCTCTGAAACCATTCGGTATTTCAATGGTTTTTCCAACCAAATTTTCATAGTTCCACCATCACCCGATAAAACATTTTCAAATTCTCCTTCATAGTAAATTGTCTTAATATTTAAAAGAACTTCATCTCCACCAAGATATTCTCTAGCTTTAGAAACGATATCCTCAGTAGCTTTTTCTCCGTAAATATTTATTGTCAGGAGAGCATATGTAATAATTAACAAAGATTTAAATTTCATACTAATAATTTTCAAAAAAATTGATGTTATTTATAAACAAATTATAATACCTAAGCAACGACACAGTTATCATTTAATTGTGCCAAAATAAGTTTAATATTTAGGTATCTCAATTCTAAAGTCCTGATATATATAGCAAGGAAATTTTAGTAATTTTTTGTCTTTGCAAGGAATAATATAAGGCGGTGATGCATGACTTTTCTTGTATCTACATAAAATTGCCACGCTCACATCCATTGGCTCGCTACCGAGTCCCGATTTATCGGAACGACATGATCACTACCGAATCCGAAGGATGACACCTCAACGAGTGAGGCGAGTTCCGAACGCAGTGACATGTGAAACCATAACAGAAAACATAACATCTATTTTTAATTCTTTAGATTCCGACTTAGCCGGATTAGGGATTACCAGAAAAATAGCTATTCCCATTCAATTGTTCCAGGAGGTTTGGAACTTATATCCAGGCAAACTCGATTCACACCTCTAACCTCATTGATTATGCGATTAGAAATTCTCTTCAAAAGGTCTTGTGGTAGATTGGCCCAATCCGCAGTCATCGCGTCACAACTTTCAACAATTCTTAATGCAACAACATTTTCATATGTTCGTTTATCACCCATGACACCAACTGACTTTACCGGAAGTAAGACTGCAAATGATTGCCATACTTTATAATAAAATTTACTTTTTTTCATTTCATCCAAAAGTATAGAGTCAGCTTTACGTAATATATTTAACTTGTGTCTAGTCACATCGCTAATAACTCTAATACTTAATCCAGGACCGGGAAATGGTTGTCTCCAGAGCACTTCTTTTGGCAAACCTAGTTCGCTACCCAACGCTCTCACCTCATCCTTGAATAGTTCTCTTAACGGCTCTAGTAATTTTAATCTCATTCTTTTAGGCAAGCCCCCGACATTATGATGACTCTTAATTAATGAAGATGGATTTCCATCAATAGGAACACTTTCAATTACATCAGGATATAAAGTACCTTGAGCAAGAAACGAAACATCTTTAATTGATTTTATTGAATCCTCAAATACCTCAATAAAAACTTTACCAATTATCTTTCTCTTACGTTCAGGGTCTTTTACTCCTTTTAATTTTACTAGAAATTTTGCACTAGCATTAACGACTTTTAAATTTAATTGAAAATTCTTTTTATATAATTGTTCAACTGTCACTCTTTCGTTTAAACGCAATAAACCATTATCAACAAAAATACAGGTTAACTGATTGCCAATAGCTTTATGTATTAATGCTGCAGCAACAGAAGAATCAACACCTCCACTCAATCCAAGAATTACATGTTTAGATCCTACAATTTCTCGAATTCCTTGTACTGTAGATTCAATATATGCAGACATCGACCAATTTTTTTCACACTTACAAATTTTAAATAAAAAGTTTTTATAAATTTCGCTACCCTGCTCAGTGTGTGAAACTTCAGGATGAAATTGTAAGCCGTAAAAGTCTTTTTTTTCGTTTTGGATTACTGCAAAATCAGAATTTTCTGTAGATGCTAATGGCTCAAATCCTCTTGGCAATTTTATCAATTTATCACCATGTGAATTCCAAACATTAATTTTATTTTTAATACCATGGAGAAGCTTACTTTTTTTATTAATCAATAAACAAGTTCGTCCATATTCATGGTGATCACTTGATGCAACCTTACCATTTAACAGATATGCAATCAATTGTAAACCGTAACAAATTCCAAGGACTGGAATACCTAGCTTAAAAATTTGTTTATCAGGTAGAGGAGCTTTTGATTTTAATACACTGGATGGACCACCCGATAATATAATTCCACAAACATTTTCTTTAAGTAACTGTTTTGCAGTAATCGAATATGGATATATTTTTGAGTAAACATTACATTCTCTAATTCGACGTGCAATTACCTGTGTATATTGTGAACCAAAATCGAGCACTGCAATTGTTCGAGTCATTTTAAAACTTTAGTCTTGAATTTTCAAATTCACAATTTTGACAAGATTTAAACTCTTCAGTATTATCTCCTGTATATAAATGTCCACATTTGACACAATGAAATATTATTTTTTTTCGTATTCTTCCTACGAATCGTTGATCGCGAGCATCGTAATAAAACCAGAGACTAAATATTACACTAATACCCAAGAATAAAATTAATAGTAAAAAAGATTCTAAATTTAATGATATCAAATTAGGTAGTAAATAAAGCCATTAATTATTTTATCCAATTATATTTTACTCAAAATAAGTGTATCAGAATAATTTCAGATAAAAAACACTACCTACTAACTTTATTCTGCTGCTTTAGTTTCAGAAATTTCCTCAACAGGGTTAGTTGCTTCTGCATTATCTGTCTTCTCTTCTTTTACGGATATTTTTTTGTTTTGTTCTTTTATACTTACTTTCTTTTTCCGTTTATTAGAACTATATCCTTCATCATCAGCAGAGATTAATTGTATTAATGCCATTTCAGCAGCGTCACCAATACGTGTTCCAAGTTTATAAATACGGGTGTAGCCTCCTTGCCTGTTGGTAAATTCAGATACCTTATCATTAAATAACACCTTTACAGCATTTTTATTTCTCAATCGAGCCATCGCCAATCGACTGTAATGTAATGCAACTTCCGGTTTTGCACCCTCTGATTTTTTGGCAAATGTAATAATTTTTTCAACAAACGGTCTTACTGCTTTCGCCTTAGCCAAAGTTGTACTTATTTGACCATGTATAATCAATGCTGATCCGATATTAGCTAAGAGAGCACTACGGTGTTGTTTTTTAACACCTAATAAATGATTATGTTTTAAATGACGCATGAATTAATTAGTTAGATGATTACTCTTCGCCTCTATTATCAATTAGTCGCTCATCAATATTCATACCCAGTGACAAGCCAAGCTGCTCTAATTTATCTTTAATTTCGTTCAATGATTTTTTACCAAAATTACGGTATTTCAACATTTCATTTTCAGATTTCAAAGCAAGCTCACCAACAGTTGTAATGTTTGCATTGTTAAGGCAATTGGCAGCACGTACAGAGAGCTCTATTTCATTTACACTCATATTTAGCAACTTACGTAGTTTATTTTGCTCTTCACTGACCTCAGCTTGATCACTTTCAAACTCGACATGATCTTTATCCATATAATCAAAGACATCCAGATGATGTTTGAAAATTGCGGCAGCTTGTTTTAGAGCTTCATCAGGTGTAATTCGTCCATCAGTCCAAATTTCTAAAATAAGCTTATCATAATCAGTCATCTGCCCGACTCTGGTACTTTCAATGCTATATGTAACAAGTAAAACTGGACTAAAAAGTGAGTCAATGGCAATCACACCAATTGGCTGATCTACTGTTTTATTGTCTTCACCTGTGCAAAATCCTCTACCAACTTTTATTTCTAGCTCAGCTAAAAAACGTTGTTCTTTGTCTAAGGTACAAATTATTTGTTCAGGATTAACGATTTCAATATTAGCATCCGGTTGAATATCGGCAGCTGTAACTGTTCCAGATTTATTGACATCAATCAACAATTTTAATGTTTCTCTCTTATGAGAAATTATGAGTATCTTTTTTAAATTTAGAACTATGTCAGTTACATCTTCAACTATACCATCAACGCACTGAAACTCATGTTGAACGTTATCTATTTTTATAGACGTTATTGCAGCACCTTCGATAGAACTTAATAAAATTCTTCTCAGTGAATTACCAATTGTATGACCGTAGCCAGTTTCAAACGGTTCAGCAATGAATTTAGTATAAGTATCCGTCATCGTCTCTTCATCTTTAACGAGACGGTTTGGTAGTTGGAATTGTCCTAATCTTATTGGCATGCTATATAATTGTATAAGTTTATGATACTAATTAACTCGAATTAAAATTATTAATGTTGTTGGTAAAATTAAATTACCGGCTGTAAAATTCTACTATTAATTGTTCGTTAATACCTGGTTCAATTTCACTGCGTTCAGGCAAACGATTTATTACTGCTCGTAATGTTTCATCATATCGAGTCATCCACACAGGTGGTATTCTCATACGAGTATCATCAACGGCGCGAGTTGCCAGTTGTCTGGATGAGGTACTTGCTTTTACTTCAATTTCATCACCTGGACTAACTTGGTAACTAGAAATATCAACCTTGTGTCCATTTACTTTTATATGTCCGTGATTTACAATCTGTCGTGCTTGTCGTCTAGTTTTAGCAAAGCCTGACAAATAAACCACACTATCAAGTCTAATCTCAAGCAGTTGCAAAAATACTTCTCCTGTTACACCCCTAATATTTTTTGCACGCTCGAAAGTAAGTCTAAACTGTTTTTCTGTCAGACCATACATATATCTTAATTTTTGTTTCTCATTTAAACCAATTGCGTATTCGCTATATTTTCGCCGTAAGCGTGGGCCATGAATACCAGGCAAATGAGGTTTTCTTTCAAACGCTTTATTAGCGGGGAAAACCGCCATTCCAAATCTTCGATTAATTCTAGTAATTGGTCCTGTATAACGTGCCATAATAAATTCTGTTTAAATTTTAAAGTCTATACTCTTCTACGTTTGGGTGGTCTACATCCATTATGAGGAACTGGTGTAATATCTTCAATTGATGAAATCATCAATCCTAGTGACTGTAGAGCTCTTACTGCTGAATCACGTCCCATTCCAGGCCCTTTAATACGGATTACCACTTCTTTAATTCCATGAGACATCGCTCTTCGTGTTGCATCCTGAGTTACTACTTGAGCTGCATAGGCAGTTGATTTTCTCGATCCTCTAAAATTACATTTACCTGCACTTGACCATGAAATAACATTTCCCTGTCTGTCTGTAATAGTAACTTTAGTGTTATTAAATGTAGCGACGATGTGAACTATTCCAGAAGTGATATTTTTACTTCCCTTAGCTTTTCTTATTTTTAATGCACCAATTTCATCGCTTAAAAGATCTTTAGCAGTAGGAGCCTCTTTTTTAGGTTGTTCCTGATCCTTAGTCCCAGATTCTGTTGATGCTGGAGATTTTTCTGTATTTTCCACAGAAGGATCATCTTTTCCAGAAGTTGCCTTTTTCTTGGCAACTGTTTTCTTTTTAACAGCTTTATTTGATTCAGAATCTATACTATTTATATTTTCTTTTTCAGTTGCTGATTTGGTAATTTCTGGTGAAATATCAGAGATTTTAGTTTTAGAATCAGCTTTCTTCTCCGCAGTTTTTTTCACGGCCTTTTTCGATTCTGAATCTACGTTAGCTTCATTTTTATTAATATCTTCGCTCATTTTAAAATTTTTATGTTTTAACCTTTACGTTGTATGCCAACTGTTTTTCTTTTACCTTTTCGAGTGCGAGCATTGCACTGTGTGCGTTGGCCACGTACAGGAAGACCGCGCCTGTGACGCAACCCGCGATTACAATTAATAGCTTGTAAACGCTTCAAGTTAGCTGAAAGATCCCTACGCAAATCCCCCTCTATCATAAAGTTATTTTCGTTAATAACTGCAGAGATTTTTGTTAATTGTGCTTCAGATAGTGTACTAGCTCTGGCGTCAGGATCCAGTTCCGTGGCACGAATAATTTCACCTGCACGGTGTGCCCCAATACCATAAATATATCTCAAAGAATACAGTAATTTTTTATTACCTGGAATATCGACTCCTAATAAACGTGGCATAATAAAATTGTTAGAATTTCAATAAAAAAGTTAGAAAATAAATTATTTCGAGCTATTATTCATAGCCGATCGTGTTATAATAAGCATAATATTAGCCAATAAATTGCTAATAAACATAATAATACATAAAAAAGTAGTCATAAGAAAATTATTTTTCTGCTGTTGTCAAGATTTCCGCATTTTCTTTTGTTATTAGTATAGTATGTTCGAAATGAGCAGAAGGTTTATGATCTTTAGTTATAGCAGTCCATCCATCATTAGCAATTTCAATTTCTGCATTTCCCATATTAATCATAGGTTCAATTGCCAATGTCATACCTGGAACTAATTTAATACCTGTATTTCTTTTACCAAAATTAGGAATTTGAGGATCTTCATGCATTGACCGACCAACACCATGGCCGACAAAATCCTTAACAACAGAAAAATTTCTTGATTCAGTAAATATTTGGATAGCATTTGAAATATCACCTACTCGATTTCCAGCCCTTGCTTTATCAATACCTCTGTATAGTGCTTCTTCTGTAGTTTCCAGTAGAAATTGTACCTCTTCACTGATTTCCCCTACTGCGACAGTCTTTGCATTATCACCAATATATCCATTATAGTGTACAACAACATCAACAGTTACAATGTCACCTGAATTAATTACACGATCCAGACGACCAATACCATGAACTACCTCATCATTTATTGATATACAAGTATAAGCTGGAAATCTATGGTTCCGTGCAAAATAATTATAACAGGCACTACTTGCTTTACACTCTTCAATTAAACGCCTTCCTTCTTGATCTAAATCGTAAGTATTTACGCCGGCAGAAACTTTAGTAATTAGCTGATCCAATACAAATGCTGCAATTTTACACGATTCACGAACAGCATTAATTTCATTATCATTTTTCACTAATTTAGATTTTTTTTTAATTTTATCCAGGTTATGTGATTTTTTATTGAGTTTCATATTACAAAATCCTGTAAAAACAGATTTCAACTATCTTTGTTATTGTTATTTTTTCCAAGTGAGCAATTCGATCAAGAAACTAAGAAAAATAGATAATATTCAAAATCCATGCAACAAAACCGAATAGCAACATAGCAGTACAGGAAATAATCAGTGTTTTCATATTTCTAACCTCAGGTGCTTCAATTAACTGATGCTTTGTTCGACCAACACTTCGACCTTTTATTCGACCTTTTTTCAAGAAACCATCATAATGCCTCTGTAATAAAAATGTTTCGATTTGACGCATTGTATCAAGTAAAACACCCACTGAAATTAGCATACCCGTGCCACCAAAGAATTGAGCTGCCTGATAAGGTACTCCATATGTAAACAATAATAAATCTGGTAACACAGCTATAAGCGTTAGAAATATTGCACCGGCTAAAGTTAATCGAGTCATGACAAAATCTAGGAACTTTGCTGTCGGTTCCCCCGGTTTAACTGCAGGAATATATCCTCCATGCTTTTTCAGATCATCAGCTACCTGGATTGGTTTAAACATAACTGAAACCCAAAAATAACTAAAACAAAGAATTAAGGTTCCATAGACCATGTAATAAAACCATTCTCCTCTACTAAAAATGTTACTAAAATTCACTAAATAGCGCAATTGCAAGGCACCGCCTAACCATTGTGAAATCTGTTGAAAGAACAATAAAATAGCACTTGCAAATATGATTGGCATTACACCTGAATAATTCACACGTAGTGGTAAAAATGAACTTTGTCCGCCATAAACTTTACGACCAACAATTCTTTTTGCATATTGTACGGGTATTTTTCGTTGAGCCTGAGTCACAGCAATAATACCAGCAGTGACAATAAACAACATAAGAAGCATAAGAATGCCGTGCGGTAGACCAAGCGAAGTTGTATCAGAGCCAATTGGCGCGGAAAATAATTTATAAGTCAATGTAACTGCTGCAGGTAAATCAGCAATAATCCCAACAGTGATTAAAAGTGATATACCATTACCTATACCATTTTGAGTAATTTGTTCACCCAGCCACATTAACAGAATTGTTCCGGCTGTTAAAAAGATAACTGATGTAAAGAAAAACCACCCGTGCTGAACTAGAACAATCGGTCCATACTCAAGCTGGCTGAAACCTCTAAATAAAAATTCCGGATTCTCTAAAGCTCTTATAAGCAGAGATGATTGTATTAAACAGATCAATACAGTTGCATACCGAGTGTACTGAGAAATTTTTTGTCTTCCAACTTCCCCTTCCTGTTGGAGACGTGCCAACTGTGGAACTACAGCTGTCATAAGTTGAAAAACAATCGATGAACTGATATATGGCATGATTCCCAGTGCAAAAACAGCCCCCCTTAATAAGGCACCACCGGTGAACATGTTGTATAGACCCAATATATTGCCACCACCTGAAGCACTTTGATCTTTGAAAAAGTTTTGCAGCGGTGTCGGATCAAGACCAGGCAATGGTATATTGGCCCCAACACGCGCAATAAACAATAACGACAATGTTAAGAATATTCTTTGCCTTAACTCAGGAATTTTTAAACAGTTAGTAAACGCTGATATCATTTTTGCAACCCGCTATAATAAAGCTAGGATTAGTGTTTACTTATCACTCTGCTCATCAGAGGTATTTTTATTTGTCGAGTTTGATTCTATTTTCATAGTCTCGATTGCTTCACCACCGAATTTATTAATTTTCTCCTTAGCAGACTCAGAAAATTTATCAGCTTTTATTTTATACGGTTTATCAATATCACCAAATGCTAAAATTTTAATTAGTTTGGAATTTGCTCGAACTAAACCATTTTTCACCAAAACATCTCTATCAATTACTGCAGAATTATCAAGTTGTGAGATCGATTTCAAGTTTACTACTGAATACTCAGTCCTAAAATTATAATTATTAAAACCGCGACGAGGCAATTTACGATACAATGGCATTTGACCACCTTCAAAACCAATTCTTATTGAACCGCCCGATCTAGATTTCTGACCGTTATGACCACTGCCAGATGTTTTACCATGACCTGATCCACGACCACGCCCTACTCTTTTCCGCGCTTTTCTTTCTCCTTTATTCGGTACTATATTATGTAAACGCATTTTTATTTAATGTTTTTCAAGCTTATTAAGCATTTCTTAAACTTTTAATTGATTCTTCTGTTCGTAATTGTTTCAAAGCATCCATTGTTGCACCTACGATAGCCAAGTGATTATTCGATCCCATACTTTTTGACAGAACATTTTTAATACCACATGCTTCCAAAACTGCACGTACTCCGCCACCTGCGATTACACCCGTTCCTTGACTAGCAGGACGAAGTAATACTTTACCACCATCATACTTACCTTTTACTTCATGTGGTATTGTATCCCCTTTAAGTGAAATATTTGTCATATTACCATGAGCGCGTTCAGTTCCTTTTCTTATAGATTCTGGCACTTCTTTAGCTTTTCCAAAACCGACACCTACATTTCCTTTCTGGTCACCTACTACAACAAGCGCGGAAAAACTAAAACGCCTTCCACCTTTGACAACTTTAGCACATCGATTGATAAATACCACTTTTTCAAAAAACTCTGGCGCTTCTTGTTCTTCGTTAGCTTTCATTATTAATATAATTTAAAATTTTAATCCCGCAGATCTTGATGCATCAGCAAATGATTTTACAACTCCATGATAACGTCTACCATTTCGATCAAAGACAACTTTTTCAATGCCAATTTTTTTGGCACTTTCGCCAAATATCTTACCTATTCGATCCGCGCTTTCTTTATTTGCAGTCAATTTCTGCTCTCTTAGATCTTTGCTTAATGTGGAAGTAGTAAGTAATGTTTTGCCTTCAAAATCATCTATTGCCTGAACATAAATATGTTTGTTGCTAACATGCAAACAGAGTCTAGGACATTCAGAAGTCCCACTCACTTTTTTACGAATTCTCCAAACTCGTTTTTGTCTTAAATCAATTTTCTTTTTTAAATCCATAATAAATTAATTTTATGCAAATCAACCTGCTTTCTTACCTTCCTTACGTCTGACATAATCACCAACTATCCTTACACCTTTGGCTTTGTATGGTTCAACAGGGTAATATTTTTTAATTTCTGCTGCAACTTGCCCAACTAGTTGTTTATCTAAACCATCGACTTTTAATTTAGTATTTTCGGTAACAGTAACTGTAATTCCTACTGGTATAGAATATTTAATAGGGTGAGAATAACCTAAGTTTAAATCCAATATGCTTCCATTGACAACAGCTCTAAATCCAACTCCACTTATTATAAGTGATTTACTGTATCCATCAACAACCCCTGTTACCATATTGTTTATTATAGATCGACCCGTGCCATACATAGCTTTTGCCAATCGACTTCTATTCGCTGGCGATACAACAATCGAATCATTTTCTACTTTAATATCAATTGATGAATTAAATACTTTCTCGAGTGATCCTTTAGGACCATCAACTTTAACAATATTATTCTCAACCGATACTTTAACTTTATCGGGTATAATTACTGGCAGTTTTCCTATTCTACTCATAAATTTTATAATTACCAAACAGTGCAAATTAATTCACCACCAATTTTTTTCTTACGGGCTTCACGATCTATCATTAGGCCATTTGATGTAGTTAATATCCCAATACCTAATCCACCCAATACACGAGGTATATCATTGTATCCAAAATAACTACGACATCCTGATTTACTATATCTTTGAATACCAGTCAACGCTGGTGTCTCATTTACATATTTTAATTTAATAACAATATTTTTGTGTCCATTTTTATCAACATCGTTACTAAACTCTCTGATATAACCTTCTTTCTTTAAAATTTCCGCAATACTCTGATGTAACTTGGAATAACGAGCCACAGAAAATTCCTTTCCTGCACGACTCGCATTACGAATTATTGTAATAAAATTACTAATTGAATCTGACATGATGATTTAATTTACCAGGATGATTTAGTAACACCAGGAATTTGGCCATTTGATGCAAGTTCTCTAAAAGTTATACGCGAAACACCAAATTTTCTCAAAAAAGCTCTAGGTCTACCTGTTATGCTGCATCTATTTCTCAAACGTACTGCGGATGAGTTTCTGGGTAGTTTAGTTAATTTTCTTTGTGCAATATAAAATTCCTCATCAGAAATTTCAGGACTTGTCATAATCTGCTTTAAATCAGCACGTTTACTCGCATACTTTTCCACCATTTTAATGCGTTTTAAATTCCTTTGAATCATAGATTTTTTTGCCATACTTATATAAAATTTATAAATTTTTATTTCTTTCTAAAAGGCATACCGAGTAATGTTAATAATTCGAGACCTAAATCATCAGTAGCAGCAGAAGTAACGATTGTAACATCCATTCCAATTATACGCTTGTTACTGTCCATGTTTATTTCAGGAAATATTGTGTGATCCTTTATACCCAAAGTATAATTTCCATTACCATCTAATTTTGGCTGAATACCACGAAAATCACGGATTCCAGGTAAAACTATGCTGATAAACTTGTGAAGGAAATCATACATTTTGTTTCCTCTCAAAGTAACCTTAACACCTAAGGGCATTCCCTCTCTTACTTTAAAATTAGAAATACTAGTCCTAGCCTTAGTAACAATTGGTTTTTGTCCTGATATTCTAGTAATGTCTTTGATCGTTTCTTCTAATCCCCCTTTATCTAGAGTGGCACTTATACCTGTATTAATGACCATTTTTTCAATAGCTGGAGCTTGATGCTTATTTTTATAAGCTCTACTCTTTACCATCTGAGGTATAACATTATTAACATAATGTGATTTTAAAAATAGTGTAGTCATTTATCTTTATAAAGATGTATAATATTATTCTGATTTATTGAAAAATGTTGGGGATATTCGATATTTGAATGAATTATTTCAAGTTAATTCTTATCAAATCTATTTAGTCTAATTTATTTTTGTGCTTTCCCCTTTTTCTTCTGTCTAGATTCCCAACGTTCTAGCTTCATAACATTGGATATGTGAATCGCTGATTCCCTCTCTATAATTCCACCTTCCGGCAATTCCTCAGACTTTTTTTGATGTTTCTTAATTGTGTTTATAGAACGTTTACCTTCAGCATCATCTTCAAGTGCTTCAAGTAAGACTCGGTTATTTTTTGGTAATACTTGCATAATACGACCATGCTTACCCATCGCATTACCAGCAATAACAACAACAACATCTCCAGCTTTTACATGAGTTTTCATAGTTATAATACTTCAGGAGCCAGCGATATAATTTTCATAAAATTTTTCTGCCTTAATTCTCTAGCTACCGGTCCAAAAATACGAGTTCCTTTAGGATTATTAGCTGCATCTATAATTACGACTGCATTACTATCAAATCGCAGATAGCTACCATCACTTCTACGAATAGGTGCTTTTGTGCGTACTACAACTGCTCTGGCTACTGTGCCTTTTTTTACAGCAGCTTCTGGAGTACTCTCCTTTATATTGACAACGATTATATCACCAATCGATGCAGTTTTTTTACTCTGCCCGATACGACGAATCATTTTAGCCGTTTTTGCTCCTGTATTATCGGCAACTTTTACTGAGCTAAGTAATTGTAACATATTTTAATTATTAAATTTAGTTTCGATTTTTTAAATCTCTAGTGCTTTTTCTACGACATTGACAACTCTCCAACGTTTGAGCTTACTCAAAGGCCTAGTTTCCATAATATCTACTCTATCACCAATATTACATTCATTTTTTTCATCATGAACGTGAACAACAGTTCTACGACTTACTTCTTTACGATACCTAGGATGTTGAATTTTATAAGAATAAGTTACTTTTATCGACTTACTACCCGATCTACTAGTAACAATACCACTTATAGTTTTTCTACGATTTCTATCTGTCTCAATCATCAATAATTATGTATAAATTAATTTAGTTTGTTAGTTAGTTATTTCCACTTTATTCTTTATGTTTATTATAGTTTCCAACCGTGCAATGTCTTTTCTTAGTGTTCTGAATAAATGAGGTTTATCATTTGTTGAGCTTTTATTCATGCGCAAGTTTAATAATTCAGCACGAGTCTCACGTAGTTTTTTGCCCAACTCATTTACAGAAAGTTCAATTAAAGATTTTTTTTTCATAATAACTCAACTAAATATTATCACGTGAAATAAATCTACAGTGCACAGGTAATTTTCCATCAGCCAAACGCATAGCCTCTCTGGCAGCATTGACTCCAACACCAGATAGCTCAAACAAAATTGTTCCTGGTTTAACTACGGCTACCCAAAATTCAGTAGGACCTTTCCCCTTACCTTGTCTAGTTTCAGCTGGTTTTTTTGAAACTGGTTTATGAGGGAAAATACGAATCAATAATTTCCCTTTACGTTTTATATGTCTATTTATTGCAATACGTGCAGCTTCAATTTGAGCCGCTGTAATCCAGTGTCTCTCTAGAGTTTGAATTCCAAAATCACCAAATGCTAACGTTGATCCGCCTTTTGCTCTTTTTCCTCTAACGCGTCCTCTTTGGCTCTTTCTATATTTGGTTCTGGATGGCAATAATGACATATTAAAAAATAAGTTTAAAAAATTAATAATTTATTTGAATATCTTCTTTTAAAAGGCAGAGCCAACATTTAACACCAATAATTCCATAAATTGTTCGCGCCTCCACAAATCCATAATCTATATATTCTCTTAATGTGTGTAATGGTACTCGACCTGCTCTCATTGTTTCAGTTCGGGCAATATCAGCACCGCCCAATCGACCAGCTACTTGAATTTTTATACCTTGAACATTCATAGTCATGCTAGTTTGAATCGCCTTTTTCATTGCGCGACGAAATGAAATACGTCTCTCTAATTGAAGAGCTACATTTTCTGCAACCAACTTGGCCACCATGTCTGGTTTTTTAACATCTTGTATATCTAACAAGACTTCCGAATTGATAATATTACTCAATTCTTGTTTAACTTTTTCAAGTTCTTGTCCTCTTCTACCTATTACCACACCTGGTCGAGCTGTAAAAATTTTAACCCTGACTCTACTACCAGCCCTTTCAATAAAAATTTTGGGGATAGATGCATAACGAAGCTTATCTGTAATATGTTTTCTAATTTGGTAATCCTCTTTAACGAATTTTCCAAAATTAGATTTTGTTGCATACCACCTTGATTCCCAGTTTTTTCTAACTGAAAGCCTAAAGCTTACCGGATTTACTTTTTGTCCCATATTCTTTTTTTTAAATTAAGTTTCAGATAGTACAATGTGAAAATGACTCATACGTTTACAAATTGGTTTTGGCGAACCTCTTGCACCTGCCCTCCAACGTTTCATTGTAGGTCCCTCTTCAACAATTGCTTTAGAAATAATTAGTTCATCAGAAGACAAATCGTGATTATTTTCTGCATTTGCTATAGCAGATTTCAAAGTCTTCCTTAAAAGTCTGGCAGCCTTTCTTGGTATAAAAGACAGGAGAGCCTCAGCTTCAGTAGCCGGTAGTCCTTGAATTTCACGGGAAACCTCTCTCGCTTTTTTTGGCGAAATCCTAACATACTTTGTTCTAGCTTCTACTTCCATTTAATTATCCTGATTAAACTGACAAGCTGACTTTAATCTTAGCCAGATCATTATCTTTTATAATTTTATTATTTGATAATTCCAAAATTAATCCAACTGAACTTTCGAGCTCAACTGCAACTAATATTATTTCACCAACGTAATTATTCTGATTAAAAATTTTGCAAACCATACCAATACGGAATCCCTGATCAAATCCATTTTTTAAAACAACTAGATCTTTATCATTTAATTCTACAATTTTCTCAACACGGCTCAATCCGTTTGTGTAAATTGGTTCATTAATAAATGCAGGCCTACTTCTAATAGTTTGTGCAGCATTAACAGCATTCCACATCACACAAACCAATATTAATAATATTGTCTGAAAATATTTTTTACTGTTAATATTACTGATCATCAATTTTATATTCTACTTTTTCTGAGTGTGCGGATTATGTGTTCTAAATGAGCGTGTTGGAGAAAACTCACCCAATTTATGTCCTACCATATTTTCAGTGACATAAAGTGGAATAAAATTTTTACCATTATGAATTTCAAAATTAAGATTTACAAATTCTGGTGTAATTGTCGATCTACGTGACCAAGTTTTTATCGGTTTCCTATCATCTCTACTCTGTGCTACCTCAACTTTTTTCCAAAGTCCAGGATCAACAAAAAAACCTTTTTTTAATGAACGTCCCATATTAAAATATTATTAAATTAATGTTTAACCTTTCTGCCATTCCTTCGTACCAGTATCATTTTATTAGATGGTTTTGATCGCGAACGAGTTGGAAATCCTTTAGATAATTGTCCCCAAGGTGAAACCGGATGTCCTCCACCAGAGGTACGCCCTTCACCACCGCCCATAGGATGGTCAACAGGATTCATCGCAACACCCCGAACTCTAGGCCGTTTGCCCTTCCATCTATTTCTACCAGCTTTTCCTATCGTTTGTTTTTGATGACTAGAGTTTCCCACTTCGCCATATGTTGCCCGACATCTGGCATTTACATATCGAATTTCGCCACTAGGCATTTTAATTGTAGCTTTTTCACCTTCGATTGCAACTAACTGAGCAGCAATACCAGCAGACCTAGCAATCTGTGCGCCTTTTCCCGGTTCAAGTTCAATACCATGTATTTTTGATGCGGGAGGTATTTCTTTAAGTGGCATATTATTACCGGGTTTAAATTCTGCTTTATCTAATGTGCTTATTAGAATATCACCAATTGAAACGTTGTTGGGTGCAATTATATATCTTTTCTCACCATCTTCATATTTTAGAAGTGCAATATTCGCAGAACGGTTTGGATCATATTCGATACCTTCAACTGTTGCAGGAACATCAAACTTTTTTCTTGAAAAATCAATAATCCTATAAAGACGTTTGTGTGCACCCCCTCGCCGACGTGATGTTATGCGTCCATAACAATTACGTCCCCCAGTATTATAGTTTATTTCAGTTAGTTTTTTTACAGGACGTTTTTTTGATAACTCCTGTTTATTTCTAACTAGATATCTGAAAGTTGGTGTAACTGGCTTATGTTCAATTAATGGCATTATATTTTAAATTTATATGAGTTCAATTGATTCACCCTGTTTTAATCTGACAAATGCTTTTTTATAGCCTGGTATATGGCCTTTTTGCACTCTTTTACTTCTGAGAACTTTAGCTTTTGGTTTTACATTAAGAGTATTCACTCTAACCACCTTAACACCGAAATTACTTTCTACAGCCATAGCTACAGTTTTTCTAGTACTATCCTTACTCACTTTAAAAACGTACTGATTACTATTTGAAGACAGTTGGTTTGTCTTCTCAGTCAATATCAATTCTTGTAATATTTTATCTGATTTAATCATTATTATTTTCTGATATTCTGGATAGTATTTTATTCATACCGCTCTCACTACAAACAATTTTATCGTATCGACATAAATCATATGCACTCACATTTGCTGCTTCGCTTAAATCAAATCTTTCAATATTTCTAGCAGAAAGAAGGACATTATCATTCCATTTGTCATCAATAATTAATACTTTTCCTTTTGGAACAACGCGATTAATAATTTTATTAAAAATATTAGTTTGTGGAGAATCCATTTCAAACTGCTGAATTAAATCAATATCTCCGGCAACTGCGCGATCAAACAACGCACGACTGTAAGCAAGCCGTTTGACTTTGCGATTAATTTTTTGGCTATAATCTCTCGGTTTTGGACCAAAGACGATACCACCACCACGCCACTGTGAAACACGACGACTCCCGGCCCTGGCATTTCCTGTCCCTTTTTGTCGATAAGCCTTTTTGCCGGTCCCACTTACTTCTGCACGTGTTTTAGTTGATGCATTGCCTTGTCTTTGGTTGGCCATATAAGCCAAGAGAACTTGTTTTAAAGCATAAATCCCTTTATCCCCTTCAAATTCTTGAACAGCATAATCTTTTTCTTCACACTTAGTACCGTCTGATATATATACTTTTAACTTCATGCTGCTTTCTTCTTAACTTTTTTGGCACTTCTTACAAGCAACTCACTTCCAGTAGGACCTGGGATACTTCCTTTAACCAATATTAAATTTTTATCTTCAATTATAGTTACAATTTTTAGATTTTGCACTGTACGACTAACGTTACCCATATGTCCCGGCATCTTGCGGTTTTTCTCAATATGTCCGGGCCATTGACACTGACCGAATGAACCACCGCGCCGATGGAACATTGATCCATGGGATGCTGGACCTCCACTAAAATTGTATCTTTTAACTACTCCCTGAAAACCACGTCCTTTAGTAACAGCGACAATATCAACTTTTGGCGTATCTTTAAACCCAGTTACTGTCATAACATCACCTAATTTAGCTTCCGGTTTGGAGTTAGTTCTAACTTCTTTTAAAGTTACAGCAGGATCGACTTTTGCCTTATTAAAATGACCCGTTAGAGGTTTATTTACTAATTTCGATCTCTTTACACCGATTCCAATTTGAATAGCATTATAACCGTCTGTTTCATCAGTTTTTACCTGAGTCACTCGACATGGACCAGCCTCAATAATTGTAACTGAAACAAGTGCATTATTTTCATCAAACACCTGTGTCATTCCAATTTTTTTTCCTAATAATGTGTAGAGCATGGTTTTTAAAACTAGTAATTTATAAAAGAATCAAACATTAATAATTATATCGACTCCGGCAGGCAAATTAAGCTTCTTTAACTCATCGACTGTCTGTGCTGTTGGATCAACTATATCAATCAATCTTTTATGAGTTCTGATTTCAAATTGTTCCATTGACTTTTTATCCACATGGGGCGACTGATTTACCGTATATTTTTCAATTCTCGTGGGAAGTGGAATCGGACCAGAAACCCTAGCACCCGAACGCTTTGCAGTATCAACAATGTCAGTGGTGCTCTGATCAACAACTCTAAAGTCGTAGCCTCTTAATTTAATTCTTATTTTCGGAGATTTCATATTAATTATGTTCTAGCAGGTGCTTTTGTCGAAGTTTCTACAATTTTCTTTAAAATATTTGAAGGAACTTGCTCAAAATGAGAAGGCTCCATTGCATATGATGCTCGGCCTTTTGACAATGAACGAACGTCTGTCGAATAACCAAACATTGCTTCAAGCGGAACAAAGCAAATTACATTTGTCAAATTCCCTTTAGTTTCCATACCTTGAATTTGACCTCTTCTTCGATTTAGATCACCCATTATATCTCCTTGATATTCTTCAGGAGTCGCTACTTCAACTTTCATTATCGGTTCTAGTAAAATAGGACCGGCATTTTTCATGGCCTCTTTAAATGCAAAAATTCCAGCCATTTTAAATGCTAGTTCAGATGAATCAACATCATGATAACTACCATCATACAATGTTACAATCCAATCTATAACCGGATAACCTGCAACAACACCATTGTTTGCTGCTTCTTTAATTCCCTCTTCTGTTGGCTTTATGTATTCTTTTGGAATTACACCACCTACAATTTTATTAATAACTTCAGTGCCCTTGCCTTTTTCATTAGGTTCGATTTTTATAACTGCATGACCATATTGTCCACGGCCACCTGATTGGCGTATAAATTTTCCTTCACCTTCTGCTTTTTTAGTAATAGATTCACGATAAGCGATTTGAGGTTTGCCGGCACCAGCCTCAACTTTGAATTCACGGAAAAGTCTATCTCTAATAATTTCTAAATGCAATTCACCCATTCCAGCAATAATGGTTTGACCGGTTTCATGATTTGTAGTCACTTGAAATGTAGGGTCTTCCTCTGATAATCTTTGTAATGCCAGTGACAATTTTTCCTGATCTGCTTTTGTATTAGGTTCAATTGACATACTAATGACAGGTTCAGGAAATGTTGGTGGTTCTAATCTAATATCAAGATCCTTATCACAAAGTGTATCCCCAGTTGATATATCTTTAGCGCCAATTATCGCACAAATATCTCCTGTATAAGCTGCTTCGATATCCTCTCGAGTATCAGCTTTCATCACCATTAATCTACTGATTCGCTCGTTTCTTCTTGTTCTTGGATTATATAATACAGCTCCTTTCTTCATTTCACCAGCATAGACTCGAATAAAAACTAGTTTCCCGACAAAAGGATCTGACCAAAGTTTAAAAGCTAGTGCTGCTGCTTTACCTCTATCATCTGCTATTAATTCAATTTTTTCCTCATCAGAGTTTTGTCCTATCATTGGTGGTAAATCCAGTGGACAGGGAAGATAGTCTATTACTGCATCAAATAGCATTTGAACTCCTTTGTTCTTAAATGCTGATCCCGGAATAACCCCTAAAAACTTTAGTGAAAGTGTGGCTTTTCTAATTCCCAATTTAATTTCATCTTCCGATAGAACTTCACCATCTAGATATCTTTCAGCTAAGACATCATCAAAATCTGCCAATGCCTCTATTAATGATTCACGATATTCTTCTGACTGACTTTGATAATCAGCTGGAATATTTTGAATATCATACTTAACACCAGATAAATCAGTCTCATCATAAATGTAAGCCTTCATTTTAACCAAATCTATTATCCCCTTAAACTGATCTTCAGCTCCTATTGGAATAAAAATAGGGTGTGCATTTCCACCAAGTTTTTCCCTAACTTCTTTAACAGCGGTAAAAAAGTCTGCACCAGTTCTATCCATCTTATTGATAAATGCGATACGAGGAACATTATATTTGTCCATCTGCCGCCAAACTGTTTCAGATTGAGGCTGAACTCCAGCCACTGCACAAAAAACGCCGACTGCACCATCTAATACTCTTAGTGAACGTTCGACTTCTGCAGTAAAATCAACATGCCCAGGAGTATCTATAATATTTACCTGATGTTTAATGTCTTTAAATGGGCCATCTTTAGTTTGCCAGTTACAAGAGATTGCAGCTGATGTAATAGTGATCCCACGTTCTCGTTCTTGCTCCATCCAGTCAGTAACAGTAGTTCCTTCATGAACCTCCCCCATTTTATGTACTACACCAGAATAAAATAGTATACGTTCAGTAGTCGTGGTTTTACCTGCATCAATATGGGCAGCTATACCTATATTTCTAGTGTGCTCTAATAGAATTTTTCTATTCGGAGAATTTACTTCAGATTTTTCTTTCACGGCAGCCATCTTAATTATAATTTGAAAATAATTTGAATGAGTTTCTCAATTACCAACGTAAATGAGCAAAAGCACGATTTGACTGAGCCATTTTATGTGCTTCTTCTTTTTTCCTCACTACAGTACCTCTATTGTTGTAGGCTTCAATAATTTCTTGTGCTAATGCTTCCTTCATTGGTTCTCTACGTTTACGAGCAGCATCACGTAACCACCGAAAAGCTAAACTTTGTTGCCTCTCATGAGGTAGTTCAACAGGAACTTGGTATGTAGTACCACCTACCCTTCGACTTTTAACTTCTAATTTAGGCCTGATATTTTCCAATGCTCCTAAAATGAGATCTATAGGATCACCTTTACCCAATTCTTCACTTACTCTCTCAAATGCCCCATAAACGACTCCTTGAGCAACACTCTTCTTCCCACCAATCATGAGAGAATTGATCAATTGACTAACCAATTGGCTATTATATCTAGTATCCGGCAAATGTTGCCGTTTTTCTGCTTTTCGTCTGCGTGACATTTTTTAAAATCTTATTTTTATTATTTTTTGCTCTCTTTGGGTCTTTTTACTCCATATTTTGAGCGACTGCGTCGTCTTTTCTCAACACCCATACAATCTAAAGTTCCTCTAACAGTATGATAACGCACACCTGGTAAATCTTTAACACGACCACCTCGAATTAATACAACACTATGCTCCTGTAAATTGTGGCCTTCATCTGGAATATAAGAAATGACTTCATATCCATTTGTTAAACGCACTTTTGCAACCTTACGAATAGCAGAATTAGGTTTTTTAGGTGTTCGTGTCATCACCTGTACACATACTCCCCTACGAAAAGGACTAGATCCAAGTGCTGGAGACTTGCTCTTACTCGTTACTTTACGGCGCGGTTTGCGCACTAATTGATTAATTGTTGGCATAAAATTATTTTTAATAAGGAGGGGAAAAGCGTGGAAGCTACATTTTCTTAGAAACAAATCAAGTAAGAATTTTTTTTTTTTAATTATATCAGTAAAATTTGATAAATTAGCACATTAATTGCTTTAAAAATTATACTAACAATAGAATGAAATAGATTTTTTTAAATCTGTTACAATTTTTAATCAAAAAATTAATTCTTTTTATTATTATTTATTAATCACACAACTTCATCTACCTCCATAGTTTCTTCATCAATTTCAGCACCCAAAGTTTTGATGCGTAATCGACGATATTTAGGAAGTCCAGTACCAGCAGGAATAAGATGTCCCATAATAACATTTTCTTTAAAGCCTGTTAGTTTATCTACTTTACCTAAAGTGGATGCATCTGTCAAAACACGAGTTGTTTCCTGAAATGATGCTGCAGAAATAAAACTTTCGGTTTCTAATGAAGCTTTAGTAATTCCAAGTAAAATTGGATCACCTTCAGCAGGTTTACCACCCGCTTCAACAATACGTTCGTTTTCTGTCATAAATTTTTCTTTGTCTATTTGCTCTCCCCAGAAAAATTCGGTATCTCCTGGATCAGTAATACGAACTTTACATAACATCTGACTAATTATGAGCTCAATATGTTTATCATTAATGGTCACACCTTGTAAGCGATAAACTTTTTGAATTTCAGATAAAAGATATTCCTGCACTGGATTTGGCCCGAGTATTTCCAATATTTCATGTGGATCTGCTGCACCCTCAGTTAATGGCTGACCTTTATAAACAAAATCTCCAGGTTGCACAATTATGTGTTTACCGTGAGGAATAAGATGTTCACCTTCACTACCATCATTTTCGTTAGTAACGATTAAACGTTTTTTGCCTCTAATAGTTCCTCCTATTGAAACTATACCGTCCAACTTAGCCATTTCATTTGCTTCTTTGGGTCGACGTGCTTCAAACAGTTCAGCAACACGTGGCAAACCACCTGTAATGTCTTGTGTTTTAGAGGCAGAACGAGGAGTTTTAGCAAGTAGTGCACCTGGATGAATTATATCACCTTCACTGACCTGAACTTGTGCTCCGGTAGGAATTGAATATGTAGCAATTGTTTTAGTTTTGATTTGAGATTTTGTTTTACTCGTATCATAACCCTTTGGTGTCTCGTGAATCTCAACTATCGGATTTAAATCTTCTTTATGTTCAATTACAACTGTTGCAATTCGACCTGTTGTTGGGTCAACTTCTCGTTTAACAGTTACACCAGGAATCATATCCTTAAATTTAATAACACCTCCTTTTTCAGAAAGAATTGGAACATTATGTGGATCCCACTGCGCTAATATTTGATCTTTTTCTATAACAGCACCGTCATCCAAATTCAAAATAGCACCAGAAGGCATCTTGTAATTTTCAAGTTCCCTCTCGTTATCACCCAATATGATAATAGCACCTGTTTTGTTGACAACCACATTGATACCCTCACCAGTTTTAACTAAACGTAGGCCTTTATATTTTACTAAACCATGATTTCTTACTTTAATCTCTGAACTTTTTGAGATCTGGCTGGCAATACCACCAATGTGAAAAGTACGCATTGTTAATTGCGTCCCTGGCTCACCAATCGACTGTGCAGCTATGATACCGACAGCTGTTCCTGATTCTACTATTCTATTTGTTGATGGATCAAGACCATAAGCACGAGCCGTTAGACTATCTCTTCTTATATGAGTTAGTGGAGACATTACTTTTACCCTCTCAACTCCAAGGTCTTCAATCTTTCTTGCTAAGACTTCGGTAATCAATTCACCATTTCCAACAAGTATTTCATCAGGATTTGTTGGATTATAAACATCTTCACTTGAACACCTACCTACTATTCTATCATAAAGACTAACTATCTCATCGTCACCCTCGTGAATAGCAAACTTCCATATTCCATCACGATTTCCATCATCATCAGAGGTAATGATAATATCCATCGCAACATCACAAAGTTTTCTTGTTAAATAACCGGCATCAGCAGTCTTTAAAGCAGTATCAGCCAGTCCCTTTCGAGCACCATGTGTAGAAATAAAATACTCTAATACAGTTAGTCCCTCTCTAAACGATGATAATATTGGTCTTTCAATAATTTCACCAGATGGTTTCGCCATTAGACCACGAGTTCCACAAAGTTGTCTGACTTGCTGTCTATTACCACGAGCACCAGAATCCATCATCAAAAAGATTGGGTTTACTTCGTCACTATTTTGATTAGAATCAAGACAATGAAACACACTTTTAGCAATGTCGTCTGTTGCAGTTGTCCAGATATCAATTATTTTATTATACCTCTCGCCTTGTGTGATAATACCCTTACGATACTGCGCCTCAACTTCCTCGATTCTATTGCGCGCAGCAGCAACTATACTTGGCTTATCATCAGGTATTATCATATCCTCCATACCAATTGATAGACCCGCTTTAGTTGCTGTGTTAAAACCAAGTTTCTTGAGCTCATCCAAAACAATAACAAGTTTTTCTTTACCAGTTATTTTATAAGATTGTAATATGAGATCTCCAAGCTTTGCTTTAGCTACTGGAAAATCAATAAACCCTAACTCATCCGGCCATATAAGACTGAATAAAACTCGGCCTACTGTTGTTTGAAGAATTTTCTTATCTGGTTTACCATATACAGTTTCTTTTCCAAAATCAGGATTCACAAATCGTATATGATCATGAGTTTTAACAACACCATCACCATTTGCTAATATTACTTCATTTGTGTTAGCGAATAACGGTATGTGATTATTTGGTTTACTGGTTGTCTTAGGTTCTAATGTTAAATAATAGGCACCTAATACAATATCTTGTGAAGGTGTTAATATTGGCTTACCACTTGATGGTGAAAAAATATTATGAACACTCATCATCAATAATTTTGTTTCAAGTATGGCTTCCAGAGAAAGCGGAACGTGAACCGCCATTTGATCTCCATCAAAATCAGCATTATAAGCAGTACAAACCAAAGGATGAACTCGAATTGCATCACCCTCAATTAAAACAGGTTCAAAGGCTTGAATTGAAAGTCGATGCAAAGTTGGAGCTCGATTAAGTAAAACTGGATGCCCTTTTGTCACTTCTTCTAAAATATCCCAAACCTCAGGTGACCTCTTCTCAATCATTTTCCGAGCACCTCTGACAGTGTGAACAAAACCTAATTCTTTAAGTCTTCTGATAATAAAAGGCTCAAATAAAACCAATGCCATCTTTTTAGGTAATCCGCACTGATGTAATTTTAAATCCGGCCCAATAACTATAACTGATCTACCGCTATAGTCTACACGTTTGCCAAGCAAATTTTGACGGAATCGACCTTGCTTACCTTTTAGCATATCACTCATTGATTTCAATGGTCTGTTACCGGCACCAGTAACTGCACGACCACGTCGGCCGTTATCAAATAATGCATCAACCGCCTCTTGTAACATACGTTTTTCATTGTGTATGATAACGGCAGGTGTTTTAAGTTGAAGTAAATTTTTAAGTCGATTGTTTCGATTAATGACACGTCTATAAAGATCATTGAGATCACTCGTTGCAAATCGTCCACCTTCCAAAGGAACTAATGGTCTTAGATCCGGTGGAATGACTGGTAAAGATTCTAGAACCATCCACGATGGCAATGTATTAGAATTTATAAATCCTTGAATAACTTTCAATCGTTTGGACAACTTCTTTTTTATCTGTTTGGAACGCGTATTATGTAACTGCTCCTGCAATTCATCTACAAGAGATTCCAAGTCTAGTCTTGCTAAATTTTCCTGTAAAGCAATTGCTCCCATTTTTGCTTCAAATGAATCAAAGCCATACTCTTCAATTGCAGTCTGATATTCCTGTTCTGTAAGTAACTGTTTTTCTTCTAACGGAGTTTTACCTGGATCTGTAACCATATAATTTTCATAATATATGACACGCTCCAAATTCCGCGCAGTTATATCTAGTAATAACCCCAGTCTGCTAGGCATACTTTTTAAAAACCAAATATGTGTAACTGGAACTGCTAGTTCAATATGCCCCATACGTTCACGTCGAACTCTAGACACAGTTACTTCTACACCACAACGGTCACAAACAACACCTTTAAATTTAATTCTTTTATATTTACCACAGGCACATTCATAGTCTCTAACGGGTCCAAAAATTCGTTGGCAAAACAAACCACCAGGCTCAGGTTTAAATGTACGGTAATTAATCGTCTCCGGATTTTTAACTTCACCTCTAGACCAAGAACGTATTGTATCAGGGGAAGCAACCGTAATGGATACTTGATCAAATGATTGTTCCTTATCAAAACCAAGAAACTCTTTTACTTCGCGAATATCAGTACTACTCATTTTTTTCCTTTTTTAAACGATTGAAAAAATTTAAATATTATTAATTTGAAAATGCTTCTACTTCATTTTCACTAGTCAACCTTATATCAAGACAAAGACTTTGCATCTCTTTCATCAAAACATTAAATGATTGTGGTGTACCAGCTTGTAAACTGTTATCACCCTTAACTAATGATTCATAGATCTTGGTACGACCACTCACATCATCACTTTTAACAGTAAGTAGTTCCTGCAAAGTGTAGGCAGCACCATATGCTTCTAAAGCCCAAACCTCCATCTCACCAAAACGTTGTCCACCGTATTGTGCCTTGCCCCCTAACGGCTGTTGTGTTATGAGTGAATAAGGCCCTACGGCTCTAGCGTGAATCTTATCAGCTACCAAGTGATTAAGTTTAATCATATAAACATAACCAACAACAACTTTTTGATCAAACTGTTCTCCAGATCGACCATCAAAAAGAATGCTTTTACCCGCTACAGGCAATTTTGCCTGTTTGAGATAATCCTTAATCTTATCTTCAGAAATTCCATCAAATACAGGTGTCGCTACTTTGATACCAAGAACTTGGCACGCCCATCCTAAATGGGTTTCTAATACTTGCCCTACATTCATTCGACTCGGAACTCCAAGTGGATTTAAAACAATTTGAATAGGCGTTCCATCCGGTAAAAATGGCATATCTTCTTCTGGAAGTATTCTAGCCACAACCCCTTTATTTCCATGGCGACCAGCCATTTTATCACCAACTTGAATCTTGCGCTTGGTTGCAACATAAACTTTTACATTTTTAATTACACCTTGATCAATATCATCGCCAGATTCAATGGATTCTATCTTTCGGCCGCGATCACCATCAAGTTCATCAAATTTAGATTCAAACGTTTTAATTATCTCCATAATTTTAATTTTAATTGGAGATGGATCAATTTCGATAGTTTTGTAAACGGCCGCTAAACGCCTAAGTAACGTTTTTGTTATTTTGCGATTTGCAGGTATTATTACTTCGCCTGTCTCACAATTATTTACATCTAACGGGATTTTTTCACCCAGCAGAATATTCGACAAAGATTCGGTTAGATTCTCTCGAATTTTATCGGTTTGTGAACGATATTCCTCATTTATCTTTTTAACCTGACGACGTCTGTCTGACGGACTCATCTGTTCTTTGTCTGCATCAACTCTACTCGACACTTTGACATCCATGACAATTCCATAAACTCCTGATGGTACCATCAATGATGTATCTTTTACATCAGCTGCTTTTTCACCGAAAATTGCTCTTAGTAATTTTTCTTCCGGTGCCAATTCGGTTTCACTTTTTGGTGTAATTTTTCCAACTAAAATATCACCGGGTTTAACTTCCGCACCTACTCTAATAACACCATCGTGATTTAAATTTTTAAGTGCTTCCTCTCCAACATTTGGAATATCACGGGTAATTTCTTCTGCACCTAATTTTGTATCACGAGCAGTTACGTCAAATTCTTCAATATGTATAGATGTGTAAATATCATCTTTAATTAACTTTTCACTCAGTAAAATTGCGTCTTCAAAATTATACCCATTCCAAGGCATAAATGCTACGAGAACATTTCGTCCAAGCGCTAGTTCTCCACTTTCAGTAGCAGCACCATCAGCTATGACTTCACCTACTTTTACTTTTTGCCCTTTGGATACAATTGGGTTCTGATTAAAACAAGTACCTGCATTAGATCGCATGAATTTTCTTAATTCATAAACATAAATTGAGGCTTTTGTATCAGTTGTTCGACTACGATTAAATTTAGCTGGCAATGTTCCATCTGGACTGATTACTATCATCTTGGCATCAACACTGGCAACAATTCCATCAGATTCAGATACCTCAATTGTCTTTGAATCCTTAGCAACTCGATGTTCAATACCAGTACCTACAAAAGGAGCTTCAGTTCGCAAAAGTGGCACCCCCTGACGTTGCATATTTGAACCCATCAGTGCACGATTAGCGTCATCGTGCTCGAGAAAAGGAATTAATCCAGCAGCAACTGATATTAATTGCTTGGGAGAAACATCCATGTATTCTACATCGTTTGCATCGAGTTCTAAAAAGTTATCGGCTTTTCTTACTGTAATTTTTCCAACTAGATTACTGTCTACATCTAATTCTGAGTTTGCTTGAGCAATTATATGACCCTCTTCCTGATCGGCTGTCAGATATAATATTTCATCAGTAACCTTCCCCTCTTTTACTACACGATAAGGTGTTTCAATAAACCCAAATTCATTTACTCTGGCATATGTACTCAATGAGTTTATAAGACCAATATTTGGACCTTCAGGTGTTTCAATAGGACAAATACGACCGTAGTGCGAAGGATGTACATCGCGCACTTCAAATCCTGCTCTTTCACGATTTAGTCCACCGGGTCCTAGTGCTGAAAGTCGACGTTTATGTGTTAGCTCAGCTAAAGGATTAATTTGATCCATGAATTGGCTTAATTGACTTCGTGCAAAAAAGTCCCGAATGACAGTACTAAGTGCTTTTGGATTAATTAATTTTTGTGGGCTAATTGTGTCTACACTTTGATCGTAAAGAGTCATACGCTCTTTCACCAATCTTTCAGTTCTAGCAAGTCCAATACGGCATTGATTCATCAATAATTCACCAACTGTTCGAACTCGTCGACTTCCAAGATGATCAATATCATCGACAACGCCAGTACCTGATTTTAATCGAATAACATAATTTGTTGCTTCAACTATATCTTCTGCGTTTAAAATTCTAACATCCAGATCAGTTTCTAAATTTAATTTTTGATTAATTTTATAACGCCCAACTCTTCCTAAATCATACCGTTTTGTATCTTGAAATAATCTTTTTAGTAATGCTTTTGCGTTGGATACTGTTGGGGGCTCACCAGGACGAAGTCTTTTATAAATATCTTTGAGTGCCTCTTCCTCGTTTCGAGCAGGGTCTTTTTTCAAACATCTAATTATAACGCCTTCGTCCTCTTGTGTATCAATAACACGAACAGTTGTAATGGATGCTTTTAAAAATCCACGAACTATAGTTTTTGTTAGCGGCTCAAATGATCTTGCTATAACAACACCACGTTCGGCATCGACAATATCCTCCACCAATACCAAGCGACTTACGTTTTCCATTTCAAGAGCATCGCTAACTGTTAGATCAATGATATCGTAAAACAGATTTAGAATATCAAAATCACTGCTGTACCCCATGGCACGTAATAAAGTAGTAATGAGGAACTTCCTACGACGTCGACGTCTATCTAAATAGACATACAATAAATCATTTTGATCAAACTGCACCTCTAGCCATGTGCCACGATCCGGTATTATTCTAAAGCTAAATAATAATTTTCCACTTGTATGCGGTGTGACTTCAAAGCAAATACCAGGAGAACGATGTAATTGACTGACCACAACTCTTTCTGCACCATTTATGATAAAAGATCCCCGTTCTGTGATCATTGGAATTTCACCTAAATAAATCTCCTCATCCAAAATATTATCTTCTTCCTTCAAACGAAGTTTTACATAAAGCAAAATAGAATAAGTAACACCCTCACGAATGCATTCCATTTCAGTAAATTTAGGACCACTTAATTTGTAGGAAACATACTCTAAATGACAACGTCCATCATAACTTTCAATCGGAAAAATTTCCCTAAAAACTGCCTCTAGTCCCAATGCTTTTCTGCCTTCACTTGGATAATTTTCCTGAATAAATTCTTTGAATGAATTTATCTGATTTTCGATTAAATTTGGAGGTTGAATCACCTCTCTAAGTTTGCCAAAATTTTGTCGTTCTTTAATCATAGTTAGTCAATTATCTGGTTTTTAAAATATCGTTAGAAAAAATATAAACAGAAATAGAACGGACATCTGAAATATCCGCTCTACAATTGAATCGTTAATTTAAAATTAATTGGTTTGATAAACCAGTGAATTATTTAATTTCTACTTCAGCTCCAACAGCTTCAAGCTTCTTTTTAATCTCCTCAGAATCTTCTTTGCTAACACCTTCCTTGACAGGTTTAGGTGCACTTTCAACAAGTTCCTTTGCTTCCTTTAATCCTAACCCGGTAATTGCTCTAACTTCTTTAATTACAGCAATTTTGTTGCTACCAAAAGCTTTGAGAACTACGTCAAACTCAGTCTTTTCTTCAGCTTGCGGTGCAGCTTCTCCACCACCACCGGCAACTGCAACTGCAACAGGAGCTGCCGCACTGACACCCCATTTATCCTCGAGCTCTTTAACTAGTCCAGCTATCTCGAGAACAGTTTGATTACTAAGCCATTCCACTACTTGATCTTTATTTATATCTGCCATTTTTAACCTCCTTGTTGATTAGCGCAACTTCTCTCAGAAGCAACATTTAAGGGAAACTGTTCCCCTAATCTTTTTATTTAAGTCAATGTAAATTTGTAATGTTATTAAGTATGTAAACTTTCAACTAAAAAATTAATAATTTATTAAATTCAACAAAATTATCCTCTAAAATTAAACTTTTGCTGTTAGAACGTTTAATAATCCTTGAGGTACAGCTTGCAAAATTGAAGCCATGCGCTGAGCGGGTGCCATAAGAACACCGAGAAATTGTGCTTTTAAAACTTCTTCACTTGGCAATGATGCCAACGTATTGACTTCATCTTCGTTAATTGCAATTTTGTTTAAAAATCCTCCTTTTATCTTTACTTTATCATTTGCTTTATAAAATTTATTTATAGCTTTTGCGACTCCAGGAGGATTATTACCTCCAGTTACAACTGCGTTTTGTCCTAGTAAATATTCATTGAGTTCAGGCAAATTTCTTTCTTTAATAGCTGCTCCAAGCATTCTATTTTTTATCACATGAAACTCTGCATCATGTTCGGCTAAACTTTTACGTAAAGTTGCAGTTTCTAAAACTGTTAGGCCATGATAATCTGCCACATATAAATAATCAGAATTATCCAAATAACCCCCAATTTCGTCAACATAGTATTTTTTTTCAGGCCTCATAATAAAATTCCTATAATTTTGCAAATAAATCAGATTCGAGTTTAATCCCAGGACTCATTGTAGAAGTTAATGCCATATTCAAGATAAATTTTCCTTTTATATCAGTAGGACGCGACCGACCAATTGCTTCAATCACAGATTTTATATTTTCGTTTAACTGTTGCTCATTAAATGAACGTTTTCCTACTACAATACCTAAATTAGCAGTTTTATCCATTTTGTACTCAATTCTACCTCCTAATTTAATTGCATTAATAGCTTCTTCAACATCTTCCGAAACTGTACCTGATTTAGGGTTAGGCATTAATCCTCTAGGTCCTAAAATTCTAGCAATTTTACGAACTTCTTTCATTGCCGTTGGAGTACTAACGGCGACTGTAAACCCAAGCCAACCATCTTGAATTTTCTTAATTAAATCGTCCAGTCCAGCAAAATCTGCACCCGCATCAAGTGCAACCTGTGGTGTTTCTGTAAATACAATAATTGTAACTTTTTTTCCGCTGCCATGAGGTAAGTTTACAGAGCCTCTAACCATTTGATCACTCTTTTTTGGATCAACACCTAGATGAACAGACAATTCGACAGTTTCATCAAACTTTGCCGGAGACATTTTTTTGAGGAGCATTATTGCCTCATCTAATGAATACGGCTTACTCAATTCCGCCGATTCAGTAGCTGTACGATATCGTTTACTAATTTTAACCATTTTATATTTAACTATATTATTTCTATTCCCATTGATCTTGCCGTCCCTGCTATAATTTCTATAGCAGCATCTTCGCTACCAGAATTAAGATCCTTTACTTTAGTTTTAGCAATTTCAGCTAACTGCTTACGTGTAACTTTACCAACTTTATCACGATTTGGTATACCAGAACCCTTTGCAATACCAGCGGCTTTTTTTAGAAGCACTGCAGCTGGTGGTGACTTTAATACAAATGAAAATGATCGATCCTGATAAACTTCAATTACTACTGGCAATATTAAGCCTGCTTGATCTTTAGTTCTGGCATTATATTCTTTACAAAATGCCATGATATTTACTCCTTGTGCACCGAGTGCAGGGCCGACTGGTGGTGCCGGATTGGCTGCACCTGCCGGGAGTTGAAGTCTAATAATTCCTGTTACTTTTTTTGCCATTTTTTATTATCTATTCTGTGATATGCTCAACTTGCCAAAATTCTAACTCAACTGGTGTGAATCGTCCAAATATTGATACAGATACTTTAAGTTTTCCTTTTTCAATATCTATTTCATCAATCCGTCCATTCAGGTTAAGAAATGGTCCATCATTAATTTTTACATCTTCACCAACTACAAAATTAATTTTTGGAACTTCTTTACCAACTGAATCCTTAACCTGTTCCAAAATACGATCAATTTCATCTTTTCTGAGTGGAATAGGATTTTTTCCACCCACAATAGATATAACTCCATCAATGCCATTTACATAATACCAAGGTCGATCCAATACTGCCCCATTTTCATCAAATAACCTCATGTGAATAAAAAGATAATTCACATATAGTTTGCGGACTTTTTGAATTTTTTTACCACCTTTTATTTCTGTAACTGTTTCTGTTGGCATCAGTACTTCGTAAATAAAGTCATCCATTTCTTCAGCTGCCAAATACCTCTCAATATGCTTTTTTACTGTACTTTCTTTATTAGAAAGTGTCTGTACAGCATACCAGTTTCCATCCTTCTTTACAGAAGTTTCATTCTCTATCGACTCTCCTTCTTGTACTGACATTATTTTAATTTTTTAAGTATCAAACTCCACCTCGAACCCATTTAGTTAATAAAGTAACCCAATTATATACTGAAAAATCTGCTAAAGTAATGTATATTCCTAATATAATTATTGCAATTAATACGACAACAGTTGATTCACGCAACTCTTTACGAGTAGGCCAAGTAGCTTTTTTCAGCTCGGTTAGCGTTTCGTTAAAAAAGAGTCTTACTCTGTTAAATGGATTTGCCATTAATTTTTTAATTTTTAAAATCTGGCAGGGCAGGAGGGGCTCGAACCCCCAACTTGCGGTTTTGGAGACCGCTGCTCTACCAATTGAACTACTGCCCTAGGCATATAATCAATTTTTTTATTTTTGGTTATATATCTCTCTTTGATTTTTAAATGAAGAAGCCGAGGACTAATTATTCAAGTCCTCGGCATTAACAAATTATTTCTTAAATTTACTCAACTATATCAGTTATTCTACCTGCTCCAATTGTTCGTCCACCTTCTCTTATAGCAAATCTTTGACCTTTCTCCATAGCAATTGCCTTCTGGAGTGATAGGCTAACACCTAGATTATCTCCCGGCATTACCATTTCTACCCCTTCAGGTAGATCAACTACACCGGTTACATCAGTTGTTCGAAAATAAAATTGTGGTCGATAACCATTAAAAAATGGCGTATGTCTACCACCTTCGTCTTTAGTTAGAACATAAACTTCAGCTTTGGCTTTAATATGAGGTGTTATTGTTCCAGGTTTCGCTAATACATGACCACGTTCAATTTGATCCTTCTCAACACCACGAAGAAGTACACCTACATTATCACCTGCTCTACCTTCATCTAATGTTTTTCTAAACATCTCGACACCTGTAACAACTGCTGTAATTGTATCAGTAAGTCCAACTATTTCTATATTTTCACCCACCTTAACTATTCCACGCTCAATTCTCCCAGTTGCTACTGTACCGCGTCCAGTTATTGAAAATACATCTTCAACAGACATAAGAAATGGCTGATCAATTTCACGAACAGGTTCTGGTATATCTTTGTCAACAGCTTCAAGTAATTTTGCTATGCACTCTAGGCCTTCTGGTTTCCCTTCAATTGCTGCAAGTGCTGAACCTCTAATAACTGATATATTGTCTCCATCAAATTCATATTTTGAAAGCAACTCGCGCACTTCCATCTCGACCAATTCCAATAGTTCTTCATCATCCAATAAATCTACTTTATTAAGAAAAACTACTATATTTGGAACTCCCACCTGTCTAGCTAGCAATATGTGCTCTCTAGTTTGAGGCATAGGACCATCTGCTGCACTAACTACTAAAATTGCCCCGTCCATTTGGGCTGCTCCAGTAATCATATTTTTAACAAAATCCGCGTGACCTGGACAGTCAACGTGTGCATAGTGCCTATTATCTGACTCATACTCTACGTGAGCAACAGCTATTGTGACTATTTTAGAGGCATCACGTACTGTTCCACCTTTAGCAATATCAGCATATGACTTAAACTCTGCCATCCCTTTGTCACTCTGAACTTTTAGTAATGCAGTTGTAAGAGTAGTTTTACCATGGTCCACGTGACCGATAGTTCCTACATTAACATGAGGTTTTGACCTTTCGAATACTTCCTTAGCCATTGATCAATATTTTAAGTGTTATATTTTTAGTGTTATAATATTATAAAAAAATAATTAATTTCTCATTATTTATATGGAGCCCTCGAGCGGATTTGAACCGCCGACCTCGTCCTTACCAAGGACGCGCTCTACCAACTGAGCTACAAGGGCACTTATCGAAATGCCTTTGGTCATCGTAAGAACATGCATAAAAATAAAAAGAAGCGCGCACTTTGATGTTTTGAAACAATGCCGTCAACACTTTTTCTAAAAAAAACTAGAAAACAATTACTAGTGATAAAAAATCTAGAATGCACTTAGCTATTTAATGATAATTTTTCAGAATGGGCTTTTCTCGAAACTTCCAATGATGTAATAAATAGCTCCATTAGAGCCTCACAATTATCAAAGTATTCATCGATAGCATTTTGTTCAATTTGATAGGCTAAATCTTGTAAATTTTTAATATGAAACTTTGAAGAATTTATATATATATCATTTGCCAGGTTTTTGGCATTCTCAAACCGAGATTCATCTATTTCAATTTTCAATTCATCAATCAAATTAATAGTTTCTTCAAATAGAATCTGAGTCTCATCCATGGAGCTTGATCTGATTTTATTATTACTTCTCAAATTACTAGAATCATCACTGCGTAGAGAATTATATTCTTTGCATTTAGATAATGCATCCTTGATATGATTTACATTTATTGGCTTGCTAATATAATCATTCATTCCCGCATTAAAGCATCTTTCTCGATCACCTTGCATTGTATATGCTGTCATTGCTATAATGTAAATCTCCGAGTCAATTGAATCATCTGAACAATTTCTAATATAGTCAGTAGCTTCCAATCCATCCATTTCTGGCATTTGGCAATCCATTAAAATACAATCATATTTTTGATATCTAATTTCTTCGATTGCATCACAGCCATTTTTTGCAACTACGACATTACAGCCAAATTTTATTAACATTCCTCGTGCTACTTCTTGATTAGATAAGATGTCGTCAACTACTAAGACATTCAATGCGTTTTGATCGTGAGATGTAGAAACCCTTTTGCCTTTGTTCGGAATAATTGTCTTTTTATTTACATCTTGTATTTCATTTTGTATTATAGCTGTTAAAGATCCAAACAACTCACTTTTTCTTATTGGCTTGTTAATGTTATAGTAAATATTTTCTCTGCATAATTGATCAGTGGAAATTTCATCAACAATAGTAGACATTAATATATACTTAATATTTTCACTCTCAGGTATTAACTGCATCATACGAGACATTTCCAATCCATTCATTTTCGCCATTTTATAGTCTACTAACGCAATGTCATAAGGCATATTTTTTTCAAACTTAGATCTTATTTCTTCTACTGCTTCACTTTCCGAAGACACTGAAAATGAATTAACACCTTGAGTGATTAAATACCTTTCAATAAAATCACTGATATTTTCATTTTCAGAAACTATTAATACCCTTAATCCATATAACACTTTTTCGATATCAGTATGAATAACTTCATTTTCAGGCAATTGAAGTGGTATTGTGAACCAAAATCTTGCAGTTTTGCCAAATTCACTTTCGCATTCCAATTTTCCACCCATTAATTCGATAAGTTTGTTTGAAATAGCTAATCCTAATCCTGTCCCTTCATATTTTCTGGTGTGGGATCCATCAACTTGCATAAACGGGGAAAATATTTTATCCATTGCTTCTTTTGAGATGCCGATTCCAGAATCAGAAACATCCGTCAAAATAAATAAATTCCCATCTTCCTTCTTCTCAAGTTTAACTCTAACAACAACTCCTCCATGTGCAGTAAATTTTACCGCATTACTTACCAGATCAACAATAACCTGGCGGTAACGCGAACCGTCGCCAATCAAGTCTAATGGAATTAACGGATCAATAAAACAATCGAGATCAATACCTTTACTATATGCTTTTTCAGAAAGAGAATTTACACTTTCCTCGACAATTGTCGTTAAATTAAATGGAATTTTCTCGATTGTTAAATTTCCTTCTTCAAGTTTTGATAAGTCTAAAATTTCATCAACAGTAGATAACAAAGAATCTGCACTTGATTGTATGATATCCGTAAATTGTTTTTGATCATAATCCAAATTTGATTCTTGTAAAAGACTAACCATTCCAACAATTCCATTCATTGGAGTGCGAACTTCATGACTAACGTTAGCCAAAAACTCAGATTTCAAACGTGAGCCTTCAGATGCTTCGGATCGAGCTTGCTCTAACTCAAGATTAATAATTTTCAATTGTTGCCCCATGAGATTCAACTCCGACTTTTTATCTAAAATATCTTGTTGTAATCTTTTAAGTCCTACTGAATTCTCCTTAATTATTACCATGTGTAATCTCATCAAGTTAGCTACCTGAATGAGACCGATAAAATCTCCGTTAGACTGAGTTACTACAAAATCATCATAATAATAAATATTATCTCTAGAAAAAACCTTACTAATAATCTCATCTAAAGGAGTGTCCTCATTAATAGTACAATAATTTTCCACCATACAAAACTCTATTGTATTGTCGGGTAGTATTGATTCATCGCGATACAATTTATTGATTTGATTTCGTGAGCAAATCCCAACAATGTTGTTCTTATCAACAACAGCCATATAATCATAGTTATGAGATTTAAATATATTATCGATATCAACCAAACTTGATCCTACTTCTACTGAATAGTTGTGACCTACTAAAGACTTAATATCCCATTTCTCATTTACATTAATAACTTTTTTTGATCTTGCTGATAACATAATATATTGGATCTGATTTTATTAAAACCCTCGAAATGTCAGAGGGATAATTATAGACAGAGATATTAATTTTTGTCCCATAGTATCCTAGGTTATCATTGATAATATATAGTGAAATATAATTATCAACACGATGAATATAAATAAAAACCTATTTTAATTTTATTATTATTCAATTTGAATATAATAAAATTTAAATTTTTAAAGTATTTTCATACACGTAAAAAAACAGTCAAATTAGACTATTTAAATGGTTAGACAGAGAAGATTATACATTTTTTTAATAACATATTTCGAGATAAAATGCTAATTTACAAATTTATAACAATACGATGTAATTCATACAAATATCTTATCTTAAATTCGTAAGCTAAATAAATTATAATAATTAATATTATAAAAAAAATAAAACTTTTTAGCCAATATTTTAGGCAATAAAAATTACGACACTTTTAATACCACATTGCAGAACTAGTTCTGATTTATATGTCAGAGAAATTAATAAATTTACTATTTTCTTCTAAACAATATCGTCAAAATTATACTAGTTATTCCAATTATCATTGCATAATATGACGCTTCAGGAATAGTACCGGTAAATGATGCCGTAACATCATCAATTCGAAAAGAGTTTGCAGCACCGGAATCAGCAATGGCAAAAAACAAGATTGGTGACGTTCCGGAAATATCAACATTTCCCGCTCCTGATGTAGTTGAAAAAAAATTATCACCGCTACTGGCGATAGAATTATCTAAGCTCAGAACGCCAGTATCAGGATCCACAAAACTGTTAAAATCAATATCTTGAAATCCATTAAATACCACATTACCTCCAGATTCATTTTGAACAGCTATGCTAAATTGTAAATATTCACCAGTATCAACCAATAGGCTTGTATTTCCAGTAACTCCAAGTCCGGTACTTGCCTGATTAACATTACTCGATCCAGTTACTGTCAGTATTGCATCAAAAGTCACACCATCAGAATTAAGTCCAGTCTGAGTTACAGTTAATGTATCATTTACCAGAGAACCGCCTCCATTTGTGTCAATTTGAATAACTAGTTCTAAAGCGTTAACACTTTGTTGCAGAGAAATTATTCCCGCAACTAATAATAAAATTAGTTTTGAGTATTGCATTTGGTGGCACCATCCTAATCAGAAATAAACAAATTGTGTCAAGTTTTAAAAATAAATTATTTAAAAAAAATTCGTAACTACCTACCTCGAAGAGGTAAAGGTAGTTACGAATTAGTAGCTAAATATGTCATATTAGACGCAAAATCGATTCAAGAGAAAAATATAATTTTTTTTAATTTAATGCTTGTACAAAACCGTTAGGGTGTTTATTGT
>JAJFLR010000097.1 GCA_021772565.1 Opitutales bacterium
GAATGAAATGTGACATCTTCCATGGTGAATGGATCGGGATGTCATTACATTCCTCTTGATGACAACGTTAAATTATTCTGTGGGCAATTAGAGTAGAAATCTTACCTGCGGTAATAGCCGATGGCCAATAGCAGATAGCCGTATTTTCAATTCTCCATTCACCATTCCTCATTCACCATTCACACGCTGCCGCCCTTGGTCATTAGTAGAATTAATGATTATGAAATTGCGATTGGACTGTCGTTTATCAGCCATGTGGGCTAATGATTTTTCGATTAGAATCTTATCATATCTTAAGGTCGAGAACTTTTTCCGAATCCTGCATCACGTTTTAGCCACATGTATATTGTGCAATATTCAGGCCTACAGTCACGGTTGAATAGTGAATGATGATAACAAGTTATGGCAATCGATATTATCTTGCCTTACGGCCTCAATACTGCTGATAGTGCAGTTATTAACTTCACTAAAAATATCTGCACTTTTGCAGTATAGATCAGGCAGGTTCAGTCTCAGCTACTGTATTGACTATGACTTTATCCAAAACCTCACTTAGTTGCTTACAATCAAATGGTTTCTGTAATATTTCTTTAAACCCATATGCTCTGTAATTGGACATAATTTCATCTTTAGAATATCCGCTGACTACAATTGCATTTATATCAGGATCAATCGTTAACAATTCTTTTATGGTTGCTTTACCTCCCATACCACCTCGTATGGTAAGATCCAAAATTACGGCTTTATAAGTTATGCCGTTACTTTTTGATTCTTTATATAAATGAATAGCCTCCTCCCCATTAATTGCCAAATCAACTTTATATCCAAGATCAGTTAATAGTTCAGCTGATAAATCACGAATTGCTTCATCGTCATCCATAATCAACACACTACCAGTTCCCGTTTTTATACTTCCTGCATTAAGCTCTAACGGCATTACTTCATCAACAATTGCCGGTAGATATATGTAAATTAAAGTACCTTTGTTTTCTTCTGAAATCACATTAATCTTGCCTTTGTGATTTTTAATAATCGCGTAACAGGTAGTTAGTCCGAGACCTGTGCCGTTTTCTTTTGTAGTATAATAGGGATCGAAAATATTTGTGATGTTTTCATTGGAAATTCCTAATCCGTGGTCTTCAATTTCAATCTTAACAACATCACCTAAATCAGAATATTTAGGGTCGAGTTCATTAGCGATAGTACCTGAAACGTTATGGCATCGAATGTTTAAAATTCCGCCATCAGGCATTGCCTGTTTGGCATTAATCATCAAATTATTAAATACCTGGCTAATCTGACCCGCATCAATATTTGCCTGCCAAAGATTTTCATAGATTTCGAATTCACATACGATATTAGTCCCTGCGAGAACTAAATTTGCACTTTCATGTATAAGTGTATCTATTTTTGTAGATTCCAAGACGGGGGATCCACCTTTAGCGAATGTGAGTAACTGCATGGTCAGTGCCTGTGCTCGACGACACGCATTTTCTGCAGCTGAAAGTTTGTTAAATGTATATTCGGATTGTTTCATCTTTATTTTAACCAAAGATATATTACCCAAAATTCCCGTTAGTATATTATTAAAATCATGCGCTATACCACCCGCTAAAACTCCTATTGATTCTAGTTTACTTGACTTAAATTGCTCTAACTCGAGTAGCTTTCTGGATGTTGTATCATGAAAGGTTAAGACAACTCCACTATTTTGGGAATCAGAACTTTTAATTGGCGATGCTATAATATCGACATCTTTTTCAACACCATTACGATCAATAATTATAATCTCATTATCGATTTCAAGTTTTTCATCGGTGCTAATTACATTTTGTATAAATTCTGCACAGCTCCATTTTTTTCCTGATTTTTTAAGCCAAATTGCTACATCAACAAATTTATTAATTGCCTCTTTAGCACGCCAACCTGTTAACACTTCTGCTGCGTTATTGAATAATAAAATTTTACCTTTATCGTCAGTTGTAATGACACCGTCTCCAACAGACATAATCGTAGTTGCCAGACGTTGTTTTTCTGTTGCCAGAGCTTTCATCACATTTTTTCTTTCGATTTCTGCTGCTGTTCGGATGGCAAATATTCTCACTAACGATTCTGCCAGTTTTAGATTGGATAACGGTTTAGTATCCATAATAACAATCAATCCGAGTGGATTTCCATTGGTATCGGTGAGCAGTGATCCGACAAAGGATTTGATACTTTTAAGCTTTAGTAATTGATAGTTGGGAAATGCATTTTGAACGTTATTTGAAAAAGAAACAGATTGCCGATTCATAATACTTTCATATGGAGTTCCCGCCAAATCGTGATCGAACTCATCGAGTATTTCTCCACTTTCATAAAATGCTATAAACCTGACTTTATTATATTCCCCCTCTATAACTTCTGCAATAATTGCGTATGCAACGTCCAGTGTTTCAGCAAGATGATTAACAAGAGATTTAAAAAATGCTTTCCCTGTTGCCGCAGATACTCCTCCTGCAACATTTCGTATCGCAGCTTCGGCTTGTTCTCGATCCTTAACTTCAATCTGCAATAACTGGTTTGATTCTGATAATTCTGCAGTTCTTACATTTACTTTTTCTTCAAGATTTTCTGCATACTCATTCAATGTCTTTTTCTGTTTTCGAATAGAGGAAACCATCGAGTTAAAGTTTTTTCCCAACAATTTTAATTCAGGAGCCCCGCTTTCTTTCATTCGCACTGACAAATTTCCAGCGCCTACTTCTAAAGTTTTTTCGGCCAGTTCTTTGATTGGTCTGGACAAATATCCAGCGATGCAAAATGCAAATATTCCACCTACAAATAAACAGGAAAGACTGAAAAATATCATGACGCGTAAAGCATCTTTAAGGGGTGCTGTGACTTCTTGAGGATTAAGGTGAACAACCAATTCAATATTTGGTGTCAAAGAAACAATGGATTTTTTAGAATTTGTACCTATTATTTTGTGACTGCTCAAAAGGGTTCGGTTATCAATTCGCAGCTCAATTGTCGAATGAACTGCTAAACTATACGCTTCGAGAATAGTTAATGAAATTTCGCGGGCACCGATGATATATCCTTTAAAAGCATTCTGCGATCTAAGTGGTACAATAACGAATTCATATAATTTATCTTTAACAATGTATAATTTAGTGTGAGATATCGGAACCTGAGAAACAATGGTTATTAACTCTGATTGAAGTTGTTTACTTTCGATACCATGCCAGGCTAAAATTTCCCCATTTATAGAAAGAAAAGCAAAAGCGTCGCAATCTAGTTCACTGGTAATTTCTGCTGCGGCAAACTGTAATGTCTCATTATCTTTTACCTCAGCCAAGGCTTGAAAACGAGGTTCAAATACCAGTCTCTCAAAGCCAATTTTACGCTGATCAGCAGCATTCCAATGGATACTTTTTAAAATCTCTTTGCTTTGCGTTAATCGTTCGTTTATTTCGATTTCAGATCTATCATTAATCCAATTTGATGTTAGAAATAGCAATGTTCCCATCCCTATAGTCAAGAGACCATAGGTTAATATTAATATTCTATATTTTAAAGGAATCATGGATTCGAAAATAATTATTTTTTACTCATGTTTGACTCTTCGAAAACAAGAGAAACAACAGTTTCGTTATCTGCACTTATTTTTATTGTTTTAGTAATTTCAGGCAGCATCGTATTCCAGGTTTTCAATTCATAATCACCAGCCGGAATAAAATTAATTTCGAAATTACCGTCCTTATCAGCAATAATATATAGTGGTGTTGGCGTGACAAATAAAACACCGTTCATTGATTTATGGATTGAACAATAAAAACGAACGATACCGGGGTGATTAAACGTTACGGATTTGGATGTTCCATGCGGATAAATACCAAGATCGAAATCATTGGGTTTTGAGTATGAAAAAACATTATGACTGATTTTATCTTGATTTGGGAATTCAACAGTATCACCAACACTAATAACTGAAAAATCGGGAATGAATTTAGCCAACTTCTGATTGATATGATAAATTTTAATTTTTACTCTATTTGTCGAAAATAAATGCGTTGAATTTTTATCAATTGTATCAAGATAAATAACTATTGGGGCCACATTATTTATTTTCACGCCTTTAACATTACTCTTAACAGTTCCCACTATGGATCCTGTTTTTTTATTACCTGCATGAAGCGTAGACAAACTGAAAACAGTACCTAACAGGATCATCAATAAATCGAAGTAAAGTCTAATAAACGGTCGCTTCATAACTACTATATTAGTTAGTTTATCAGAATTTTGTGGTTAAGCCAATCCCCAGCTGATTTTTCTTACCGGCTTTATCTTTAATATCCTGAGTTACGCCATTAATAACATTGAAATCATACCAGGAATATTCGATCTTCAGATTTATATATTCCCTGAATCGTGCACCCAATCCCAGACTAAATAAATTAACGCTTTCGGTATTATAGCCAAGCTCTTTTCCATTGTTCATAGCTTCTAGCGCATATCCCTTGTTGGAATCAAAAGTTCCAATTGCACTGTATCGAGCGGCTAAATAATATTTATTAAGTTGTTTAGATAATGCGCCTAATTCCAAAACCCCTTCTGCTATCCAATACTGTAAATCACGATCGTAAAATGATGAACTTTTGGATTCTATAGTCGACTGACCGTAAGCTAACCAAATATGTCCAAGATCGATGGGACGATATATTACATCTAACTCCCATGCTGTCACTGATATTTTTTCACTTGGGTCATCAGGAACAGGAACTCCATTTTGAAAATTGACTACATTTGTTGTTGATCCAAATTGATACAAGTGACTGCCGCCAAATTCAAAAGCTGAGATCCCGGGGACACCCTTAGCGCCTAATGTTCCTGAACTAAGACCACTCAAGGAAGTATAAAGCTGGTTCGTTGGTTTATATGAAATTTTTCCGACAATCTGAAGAGACTCATTACTGTTGCTATTGAACCCATTATCCCCATCTGTAATAGCAAATATGTAATCCAGTTTATAATCAGCAAGTGAGCCAAAAAGTTCAATACCCTCATCCCAGTTATACGGTGCAGGTGCTGAATAACTAATGAGTGGATTTTCCCAACGTTGTTCGTGAAAACGCAAGTATTCCTCGCCAAATGGAATTGGAAAACGTCCTACTTTTAGATTGAGTGATTCATTTTCAAATAATCTATCAAGGCGTAAATACATCTGACCGACATTATTTTTAAACGCTGTCTCTCTGACAATATCCCATTCAAAAAAGAAACTTGAATCGTTATTAATGTTAAAGTCGAAAAATAAACGGGCGTTTTCAACAGCAAGTCGTGAATCCGGCGAAAGTGCATTGTCATCACCCGCGTAGTATGCGAAATCAGCATTGCCTGATAATCGTAAGTTTTGTAACCAACCAGGTAATTTTTCAGCAGACCCGAGTTGTTCAGACTCAAGTTTTGATAAACGCTGTTTTATATCTTCATTTTGAACTAGCTGATCCTTTTCTATATCAACCTGCGCCGCTTTTACTAAAACTTGTTTTTGAGTCGTTTTATAGTTTTTCAACTCCTCACGCAATTTAGCATTTTCACGCTCAACCAATCTAACCTTTTTTTCCAGTGCTTCTATCCGCTGTAAAACTTCATCAAGATTCGCATAACCAGAGTGACAAATTAATGACACTAAATATACAATTATCCATTTTTTATTTATAATATTCATTTGATTAGAGCATTTGAATTCTCCATTCTCAAACTATCAACCCCAATTACAATATCATTACGCAGCTTCGAATTTTTTTTAATTTCAATAAAACTGGACACTGGAGGGAAACGTGGATGCCAGGCATTAAGTCTATGTTGTCCCGGAGTAATATTCTTAAGCTCCCAACGTCCAACATCAGAAGAAATAGCATATTGCCCGGGAGATACGAAAATCAGTGCTTCTTTATCAATACTATCAATAACATGAAATCTTAATTCACCAGACCTCTTTGGGTTAATTTCTGCTTTGCTGCCTGAATCCAAATACTTGAGAAACCCAATTTGAGGACAAGAAAAAGTATGACCTACTTTGTCTGCATTCTCTATGATTATTTTTCCGCCAATTCCGACAACACCATACTTAGAGTCAAATCGAGAACCAAAACGTGTCTCCCTAAAAATTACACTTACAGCATCATTTTCAGGAGGTGAAACATGTTCAAGATATATCACAACAAATCCAGGTTTACTATAATCAACAAACTCAACATCTTTTAAACGCCTATCTTCATATCCACTGCCACTTGCCTGATTTAGAGTAACACCTTCTCTAGCTTTTAGGGTTACGTATCCCCAAACAGAACCCATATCACCAATTGGAGCAGAAGTTGTGGCACATCCAGAAAAACTTATCGATAGAAAAACCAGCCCTATTTGGGCAATAAATTTTGGGCAACTAGATAGTTTTAATGTCATTAATAGGTATAATCATGAAAATATTTTAGTATGTTATTGGATAATTAGATGGATTATGCACTATAATTTATACCAATAATTCAATAGTCTACCCTATAATCGCAACACTTTTTTAAAAATTAAGTGTTAATTCATCATTTAATTTTTGCAATAATGAACTATTAGCATTTATAGCAATCTCTATAAAATCCTGGAAATCAGACGTCTATTGCAATTCGAACATTTCAGTCATCGAAATTTCAAACCTACAAAGGGACAATATTGTCCCTCGTAACTGAGGAAGATAGTTATTAAAAACAAGTTTTATTTCCAAATAATCAATAGAAACTATAAGCGCAGTAATACGATGTGGTGATCAGTGGAATTCTGCAAAAAGAACATCAATTATGTGATTTCATTTTATGCGGTCTATGGCTGATTTTGCAAATTTTTTTCAACTGATCATTATTTAAAATTAATTTTACCTCAGCTAATTTCACTACCAGATATTTTGCTTTAGATTTTTTAATATCATACTTGCTATCAATTAATTTATTAACCGCTTCTATATTTATTTTGTCCTCATGCAAAAAACTCTTGATATCAATTTTTAATATATCGATCTCAGATTGTTTTTTTATTAACTCTTTTTTAGTATCAGTTTTTATAGATTTGAGTTTACTGACCTGATCATTAGAAAGATTGAGTTCTTCCTTATTTTTTAATGCTCCACGGAGTATATGCATAATTTTCATCTCCAATTTTCCCTTACCCCCGTGCATCATTTTTCTGCCATGACCATCAGGTTGGTACTGGTACATCGCAAAGGTAGATGTGGTTATTATCATTAGGCTGATGAATACAGTTATAATCTTTTTCATATATAGTTTTATTTAATTATTTACATTAAAATACAATAAGAATTTTCACTATCTGTATACGTCAACCCAATTTAGTTCCAGCTTATTACCTTTTTTATTAATGTATTTTCTGGGAAGAACTATTTCGATAAATTCATTTTGCTTCTTGTGACAATTCTCCATTGAAATTTCATTGTTATCAACATAAGCTGTAAATCCTTCGAGATATTGAAATGGACGATCGACTGAATACTGAAATCGAACGACAATATCTCTTGATTTATAGTTATGGGGCAGCCAAACAGTTGCACTTCCAATACCGCCCGGACTCGTTATCAAAATTATTATCCCATCAATTTCCGGTAAAATTGATAAATTATCATTCACATTTTTTAACCTGGTATGAAAATTTAGCTCTTTTTGTATCGAACTAGTACAACCAGTTAAAATTGAGAGTATAACTAAAAATATGATAATTATTTTTGAGACCACAGTAATAATAATTTCATTGTGTTAAATTTTGTCTATCCCTTAATTTATCGAGATGGACAATGAAGGTGATTTATCAATTAAATCTATAAAATTTCATTGGGTTATTATTATAATTATAATTTGGGGCATAACATTGTTGGGTGCTTTTAAGATCGGTAAAAATTCATCCTCTGGTGATACAATAAATCTCCAAAAAAAAATCGATTCGACCACTGCAAGTTCGACTAATAATATAGTTGAAGTTGAGCGAGAAATATTAATCAGTGCATTAACCCCAAAAGATCAAAATGAGCGTACTACACAAATCGAAAAATCTAATTTTGATTCAAGAATAAAACAGGCTATCGGCAAAACATTATCAGAAGGTCATACCCGTGATATTCCCCATGACTTATCTTTATTATTTTCAGCAATTTCGCTTAAAAATATTAGACAGGCAATAGACTATGTAAACTCAATACCGATTGGGCCTCAACGTGAGTCTATTATAAAAGCTTTATTGGATAGATGGGGTGAGCAGGATGGCCTATCAGCATTATCCTATGCCCTCGAATCTACTTCATACTGGGAACGTGAGGTTAATATAAAAGCAGCAATTTCAGGTTGGGCTCGATCAGAACCAGAAGAAGCTTACAAGTGGGCAAAATCAAATCCAACTAATAGTTTATTTAATAATTCCAGATTAAATTCTGTATTAAAAGAAATTGCTCAAAAAAATCCTGAAGATGCATTTAAACTAGCTTCAGAAGTTAGCGATGAATCACATAAATCTGAAGCTCTTAAAACTGTTGTTGATGAACTCGTCACGAGAGGTTTATTGGGCGAAGCCATTAATTGGTCACTAGCATTAGCTGATGGAATGCCTCGAACCTTATCACTCGCTTATGCAGTACAAAAATGGGCTCGATATGAACCTGAAGCAGCCGGCAATTGGGTCTCTGAAAATTTTGACGATCCGGCAACTGGTGAATTGTCTGATACCGTCGCGCGTATGTGGTCTGCATCAGATCCCAACAATGCCATGTCATGGGCAGTTAATCTACCCGAAGGAAACATTCGCAAAGAAAGCTTACATACAATTGTTGAACGATGGATTAAAGACTCCGGTTATTTACCGGCTGCTGAATATTTAAATCAATTTGAACCTCATGCAGATTTTGATACGACAACTAGAGAAATTGTAGTTCGCGCCATGAATGACGATCCGGAATCTGCGATGAGTTGGGTAGACTCTATTGTCGATGAAAACCTACAGAAAGTTCTGCGAAATATGGTTGAAGAACGTATAGTCGATAAAGAGAACGACAATGATACACAAAAATTGTTAAATTAAATTAGCAAATACTTTTGATAAATAACAACTTAGTAACAATTCTCGCTGTGAGGAGATTATTGCAAAAAGGTGCATTTTCAGTTAGAGAATCACAAATTAATAACCTAATCAGATATCGAGAGAATCAACACGCTAATCGTAAAGTTGGTACTATTTCGCCCTTTCAGGGCTTGTAAACTTATAATCTTTTTATCCCAGGACTAGAAACCCTGGGCTGGATTAGAACTGCCTTTCAGGCATACAAAATACCTAATTGATTAGTAACCCAATAAACCCAAATCCTCACCCATTCACCAAATGATCCTCATTGGTTGAAAAATTTGCCAACTACAGCACCTGGCATAAATAATTTCCTAAATAAATGAAACGTCTTGCATCCAACTTGCTCGGCAAAATTTTAAATCGCTTGGGGTTGTATTCCCCGCCGCTTGCGGCGGGGATCTTTATTTGTCATAAATGGCAATTTAATACCATTCTCTGGTGTCGGTACGCTATCCTTGAGTAGTTGGTGCATCTACAGAGGACCTGTAACAACCTCTTATTCATCAGGGTATAAATCCCTTTTTACCAACTCACCTTTTTCCATCTCGACAATGGATTTAATTCTGCCGTTTGGGTACCAGGCTTTATTTATTCCATCTGGCTTACCATCGATAAAATGCATCTCTGTTGCCTTTTTCCCATTTTCGTGCCAACTGGTAAATGTTCCGGAGATTTCTCCCTCAATTATTTGAGCCTTTGACTTCATCTGTCCATCGGTATACCATCGAATACGCCCTCCATGAGAGATGCCTTTTACAAAATGTTCTTCGACTTCCTTTTGCCCATCCTCATACCAGCCCAGAGATAAACCATGCGCCCGACCCTCTTTAATGGCGATAAGCACCTTCTGCTCACCACCCGGATAGTTTTCAACAAGATTGCCACTAAAAACCTCATCAGAGTCTTTTATAAATAAGGTACCATCCCTCAAATCGAGTTGCTCTCTGGTAAGTTCATTCGAAATTTCTACTGTAGCTTCAGTTTCAAATTCAGGTTGATAATGTTGCCAGTAATACCAAATACCAACAGTGGAAATTAGCATTACAACAAGCAGCCACAGAAACAGGTTTTTAAATGGTTTTTTTAACTGCATTGTTAACAAGTAGCTCTTTACCTCATCTTGCGACGGTGTCTGTGGGAATCAAAAAATCATCAGTCAAAGTAAACCCGGATTTTGCACTAGGTAAACTTAACTCATTTGACATGCAGTTGGTAGAATTGGGGGCTTTTATCACTTTCATCAATTGATTCAGGTAACACTACGTAAATATCCTCATTATTCACATTAGGAGCAAGGTACACAAAAAATGGGTTCGAGCCATCGGAACTGAGTGAAAAGCTCACATCTTTATAAGTGACAAGATCGTCTGATACTTTTAATGTATAAGTACGTCCCTCGATCGCAAGAAATTGCAAACGGGCAAAAATCCCTACTGTTTCTATTATATCCAACCTGAAAGTCTCACTCTTCGTAAAGGCATAGGTGCCGGCGACATACTCCACATAATTGCTAACGCCATCGCCATCGATATCACCTTCAGGACTAACATCGGCTAAAGTTTTAATTGCGTCATTTGGATTAAAATCAATCAAGTCTTTTTCCCATTGATCGGGTAGACCATCGCCATCGCTGTCGGCGCCCAGAGTCAGATCCAACCGTGTGCGGCCTCCCGGCTCGCCTATGGTATTATTTCCACCCATAACTTCGAGCGGCACAAAAACATCATTACCAATGTTCACGCGCACCGTATAGGGCATAGTTGGACGCAATGCTGTTGGAACATAGAGAGTTTGGGTTATACCCGCATCCATAGGAATTTTAAGCGAATAGTTTATTTCAGGCCCAATTGAAGAACTTATTGGCCCTGTGACAATATCTTTAGAATTACTGCTCAATGTAATTGAAGCTGTAACAGTCAATGGAGTTCCTTTAGCATCACGTACGATTCCAAATACCTCATGATGAGGTGCTGGCGGAAATGCCGAGGCTGTTACGGTGAATATAAATAAGACTATAAAGATTTGAATTTTCATTTAATTTCCTGAGTATGAATAGGTTTCGAGGTAGAGTTCGATATCCTTCACCGATTCAATGAATATCTGCAAACCAACCTGCGGATTGCTCCTCAAGGTACTTCCCGGAATGACAATTTTCCAGCGACTGTTCCAAACCGATCGACCAATGAGACGGCTGTTTGTAAATCCCGGTGCACTACTGAAAACAGTACCGCTTGGTACTGCTCGAAAAGCTTGATGTTTGCGAATAGCAAAGGCTTCCTCACTGAGTGAATCAGATGATAGAAATCCGGTATTTGTAGAAAAATCTGTATTGCCAATATTGAATGGTAATGGAATAGCCTGGTCATCGACACTCCAGCTACGCACAGTCGATACATCTCCCAATGGTGGTGAGCGCATCGAATCAACTCCTGTCGGAATCAGATAAATATGCGGCGTTGCACTGAGTGCATCTGGGTCCAGGAAGCCGAGATCCGGATCAGCGGGTGATGATGCACCAATTTCACTCAAGGTACCCCCAGTCGATGTCGGCGAATCCATGCCGACATAACCCTTAAATGCGATACCGGATGATCGAATTTTTGTGGCAAATGTACTAGGACTGAATCCGTGGTCGCCACCTGCCAGAGGCTCACCAAAAAAGTTGAAACCCTGAGCAATTGTCGTTTGGAATGGAATGACCAACCCAGGCACCGGTAGTCCGTCCTGATCAGCAATTTGCATACAGTAGCGGCGCACGTCAGGATCCTCAAGCACGTCACTCATACGGCTGGCTGCAAGTTTATCACTCCAATCCCCATCACCCGAAGCAGCCGGAATAATTCTGAAGTTTTCTCCACGTAATGAAAATTTAGTGCGATAACGATCCGGATTATTGAATCCGAGGCGTGTCTTTGCCACAGACCAGTCACCCTCCATTTGCGCCAGCACGCCAGAAAGCCCCGGGTCGCCCGTGTTTGAGGCAGTAAACTGAGGATTTCCACTTTTATCAACTACACCAAGTGCACGACTTTGAACAATACTGTCAAAAAATGAAGCGGCTGCGCTACTGCCTGAAGTATGTAAAAGTCCCGTTTCATAATCATAGGCGCGTGCTGCAAGGAAAGTGTAACGCGCTGCAAGATTGAAAAGCACACTGTATTTCTCAAGCGACTCATCACGAAATACGCGAAAAGCTAGGTCACGAGTTCGATAGCCCTGAACGATAGCAGCCGCACGCTTGTTAAAGGTTTCACGTGCAGCCTGAACGGCAAACCCCCGTGCTTTAATTTCTTGAAAATTACGCTGCGCCTGATCGTAAACACGCAATGCCTGATCCACGGCTGTTCGTAGTCCTCGAAAATCTGATAGCGCATCGTGTAAATCTTGAATAAGTTGTTTGCTCTGAGCATCCCAAAATGCTTCTTCCAGTTGTACTTCCAATAGTCGTTCTGCATCGACAATATTACTATCAATTTTCTCCAAGTCTGCTTCACTTGCAGATGAAGCTGCCAGTAAAGCCGTTTTAATCCCAACACCTATTAACTTGGCTGCTCCACGACCTGGAGAAGTAGCGTCATTTGAAAATCCCAGAGTTGTGGGAAAAAATTCCGCAGCACCATCAGAAGCATCAATAGCAATTTCTGCTGCTATATCTGACGTGCGCTTAACTATAGAAAGCGCCAACTTTGAGTTTTCTATTTCTTTGATTTTATCATGAGCTGCTGACGTTAGTGACACTGCTTTTGTTCGTGCGGTTACCTCTGCATCATAGAGGTCAATTAAAGCGTTCATGTCATCTTTGAGATTTTCATAGTTGTCCATCGCCTGCCTGAGTCGTTGTCTCGCAGACAGAAGATCAGAAATTACACTCTGCATTTGTCCAGGATGGGCGCGTCGGCCAGTCCACGTTGCAGGTTTCACGACATCACCCTTGGCGTTGATAGTGAACATAACAGATTCTCCCAAGTTCAGTGTAGAGGAATTTGCATCAGCAAACTCTGGATCCAGAAATAATTCATACTCTCTGGATTCAAGAGTGGGATCAAAGAACAACTCCGGAGTCTCAACATAAGCAAAGTGCAGTAAATCAGGTCCAGTATAGCCCTGAGAATAGGTCTTGCCCGGACCTATATCATCGGGATAAGGCGTACCGTAGATCCCTATTAATTTGTTTTCAAAAGCGGTCAACTGAGATTCAATAGCAGCTCTATTTTCTGCAATACTGTTGTCCTGTTGCCGCAGAAATTCGGTTGAACTTTTTGCATTGTTAAACGCAAAAACCGCATTTTTAAGAGCACCTACCGCTCTATCATAAACCTGTTCATAGTGCGTCTTGCCCGCATCGATTTCATTGGGTGAAATATCGAAACTGACCGCCCCTTTTGCAAGGCCTAACGGATTCAGTCGGGCGTCTGCATTATCAAGCGTAATCTGTATCAACTTGGCATCACCAACTACTTCGTCAAGTTCAGGTACTGTCGTTCGATCAACTTTTTCAATGCCTTCATTAACATTGTCTTCCTCAGGCAAAATTGAGTTGGCAGTCACCCAGTGGAAATAAGCTCCCTGGCCGGATCGACTAGCCCATTCATCTGTGCCCCACCTGCGTGAAGTACCCGTTCTATCATTTGTCTGTCCATCACGTAAATGGGTCCAGCCAGCATTTTCATTCGCTGTAAATTGCTGTCTGTAGGTTAAATCGAGAACCTGATTCGCAGTTCGAGTAAGTGCTGCAGCTGCAGAGGCAAACTTACGCTCATCCTGATAATCAATTGATACCGGTTGTCCCAAGACAGAGACCGCTTCAACACGGGGTGTCCATGAAAAATGGTCGTTGCTTAACAAAGTGTAATAAACCTTCAATGCAGTGAGATAGTGACCATAGGCATCGCCATGCCCCTGAGGAAACTGTACCGTAGCATCAACAGCATCCGCTGCACCATCAACGTTGAGATCCTGTATATTATAGTTCAGCGAATAGATCGGTTCTCCTGAATTAATTCCACCGGTAAAATTCCAGACAAGACGATTGTAGACAGGTGATACCACAACACCCGGCTGTAGATTATCATCTCGTCCGCGCAGTAGTGCTAGTTCTTCATCGAGAACCGTGGCAAGTTGCCCTTTAAAAGCAAATAAGGCTGTATTAAATTCACCAAAGTCACCTCCCTCGGTGTCAAAGGCAATCGTTGGGTTGGATGCATCGGCAAATGCCTCATTACCCAGTAATTGGTAGAGGTCATTTAAATATCCGGCAGCGAGCAGCAGTGCGTCGTTGGCAGCCGGTACATTGAGTGGTGGGTTTCCACTGATGCTGAGGCTCTTACCTCTTCGTAAAACTGTTTCATAAATTTCTATCAGTCCAAAGTCGTCAATATTTTGGAGATTAAGTGCGATATCACCCTCCCAGCGAGGCCCTGCTTGAGTGAGCAGAGAAACATCAGTATTAACATTATTGTTGAACAAATCTGTTACACGCTGTTCAAATGGATTGATACCACCCAATACACGTTTGATCCAGCCCGGTGCCAATTGGGCAGGCAACCAACTCGACCAATTGCCAGCAGTGATAGCATTACCGCTGGTAGCAAATGCGGCGGCCGTTCCGGCTTTGGCTCGATAACGCATTGTGAAATAATTATCAGTCAATGTTTCTATAGTGGCACCTTCAATTGTATGAGTCGACTTGGCCACAACACCATCGCCACTCTTGGCACCATCAGTGAGATCTTGCCAGCCTGAGAGGTCGACTGTTTCAATGCGGCCTTCCAGACGTAGATTAATTGTCGACTGGGAATTTACATCGGATAGTGTATAAAGTTCAACAGTAACCGTATTGTCACCGGCGACAATTGCCTCAGGCATAATTCTAAAAACACGCTCTAAAGAATTTATATCACCGGGAGGTGTGGTAGCGACACTGTTTTCACGATTGGGAACATTCCAGACAGCTGCTTCTGTTCCATTAACATAAACAATAAGACCGTCATTATTTTCCAGGTCGATACTTAAAAATGCCTCAAATGGTAAAGGCAAAGCTTGTATAAATTCACGGCGAAGAACTGCATAGGGAATAGAAACTCCATTTTCTTCATTTCCAGCTCCATCATTAATGGTGATCTGCTGAGCGGGTAAATTGACCGTTTGCCATCCTTCTCCTGAATCATCAAAATCAACCGCCCTGAATTGAGCAATAATGGTATCTGCAGGGTTATTGAAGAGTTGCCACGAACCATTTCCAACAATCGGTTGTGTCAATGCTGCAAAAGTGTAAATAACTGGCGGAAATCCCGCTACCGGTTGTGCTTTCAACCAGGCAAATTCAAAATCAGCCGGATCACCGGCATAATCTCCTGAATGTCGTAAATTCAGTTTCTCATCCAACGGATTTGCTGATTGAACAATTTTTAATTCACCACGGTAAAGCGGTGCATCCACTTTGAATACGTGCAATGATACAGGCTCTGCAGGGGGAGTGAAGGCTGCACCATCTCCACTTGCTAATACAACATAACCGGTCCCTCCTCCAATAGCAGTCACGGCATAAGAATCGACTGCGGTATTTTCACTATTTACTTCAGCTAATTGTGTTGGACCAGCTTGAGTATTAAGTGCCGGATTTACAACAAACACACCTTTGCGTTTTGGATCTTCAATAAAAGTTTCCAGTGTTGTTGATAGTCCATCTATTGCAGTATGCCATTGACTTTCCAATGAACCCCCTACTGCTACGAGTGCCTTACTATCAGTGACATCCTTTGCACTCATCACATTGAGCAGAAAGTAGTCTTCACCAAATGGAGCATCGATAAATTCACCAATGAAGACAAGGCTACCGAGTGGTCCGATATTGGGATCAAAAAAGAGTCGCTGACTAAGGTGCGGTGGCAGGTTGGGGAAATATGTTTTGCCGAGAAAATCACTGGTCACCAATGAATCCGGTAATTTATCCAAACCACTTTCAGAAAGTGCAAAAGTCTTTTTCCTTGTAGGATCGAAGAGTCGCAAACTCGGTGTTTTTTCATCCACGTCACCCCCAATTGATTGTTGATAGAGCACACGCATGCTGGTTTGGCCACGCACAGCTGGCAGTCCACGTTTTGGTAGAGCCAGACTTTCAGAAATATTTAATATTGGTGGAGAACTCGGCCAAATTGGCGTAAATACCACATCAGCGGGAATGCCTGTTATCGGATCTCCATTAAATCCACCTGCTGCATTCATTCCATTGGTAAAGGGTCTTAAATAAGGTACAATTGTGCCAACGTCCGGTTTTGTAAGTCCCGGAAAATCAAACTCTGCTTGCGTCTTGTAAAAATAGTGCATGACGAAGCTTTTTGCCTGATCGGTAACTGTACCGACATTGACTCCATCTGCATGGGGGCCACGATAAATCCATGTAGATCCTTTACGGTCCACGTAGGTGAACCTGTCATAATGTTCAATACCTTCAGAATTTGGGGCAAAATTTGCCGGCACGTCAGTCGGTGCACCGACTTCTCTGTTCCTTACAATATTATTCTCGTCCACCGGCAACTGAATGAGAGGCAGCGGTAAAGGTGCCTGTAATATCGCGCCAACAGTGCCTTCATAGTCGAAGGTATGTGCGGTATTTTCACGAACGACACGACGGATGACCATTGCCGGTAAATCATCTTCTGCAGTATAGTCCACCAACACATAGGGCTGAGACGATGTTGGGATATTTAAATCATCACGAAGCACATAGGCGACACCGCCGCTCATAAGCGCATGTTCTTCATTTGGATTATAACCGGGTAGTTGAGGATCTGCCTGTCGATAAATGGATCCGGTAGCGGCAATACCTAATTCTCCTGACCCATCATTGCGGGCAAGAATAATTTCATCATTGAGATTTCCATCATCTGGATCGGTTACCGGCCATTGCAACTTGTATCTAATAACGAATCTCGGCCAGTGATTTACTGAAAAAGTGGACGATATAGGCTGGTTCATGGCATACCACCAAATAACAAGTTCATCGTTACCGGGAAGTGCATTGACTGGTATAATTACGCCGTTGCCTGCCTGTTCAAACCCATGGGTAAAAGGATCAAAGTAAGCTCCCGGATTATAGGCGTTACCGAACTCCTCACGAATATGGCCGACCATAACGGACGAATTGGAAGGTGCATTAACACGTGTTCCAACGAGTGCAGTAAAGGGATTGTTCTCAAAAGAGACCCGAGCAGTTTCACTAATTGCTCCACCCTGCGTCTTCGTCACAATACCCGTAACAAGATTGATAGTGTAATCTGTGGTTATTGCATAGGAAGCTCCTGTGTCCGGATCAGCAAGCGATACATTGCTGATATTTGTGTAGCCGGTGCTGAATTGATCGTTTTCATCAAAAGTTCCCAATACAATCTGTGAGCCATCGAAGCTGCCGATTTCGGATTGGAGGATAGAGAAGACCCGCTCAAACCAGATTTCCTCATCGATCGTGTAGCGAATCAGTGCACGTCCTGTTGGGTCGGATGGACTGACAACCGTATAAAAAACATTTTGCGGGGTCAGTTTAGCGTGAGTTCTGGTAGGATCATCCTGATAGGCGATTACCGGATTATCCACAGAGTTAAGCTGTACGCCTGTTGCAATGGATGCATCACTACCCTCCGGTCGCGCATAGATCGAGTAAAATTCGCTCAACTCTTCAATGGTTGGAGTCGGCATAGTGGCCGCACGATACTCCTCCGGCCACTTGAAAATGTAGCCCACATATTCCTTAGGCCAAAATAGCTGTGCCACTCCCTCTTCCGTCCAGTATATAAGCACCTCATTACTCTGCTGCTCAGGCAGTGGCCCGTCGCCATCCAGATCAAATGGGGAAGTTTCTCTAATAGCGTAAAGTGTGCGCTTTGTTCCACCCAGTGACAGATGCTCAAACAGATAAGGATCGCTTTGATCGCTAAGATTTTTGATCACTACAGCTTTCAAACTTTCATCGTTATCTGTAGGCGATACTTTCTCACCAATGGAAACTTTAAGTTCCTCCGGCCGGGTCTCCTGAATGACATCAACAATTTCAAAACCCAAATGATCGCGGTAAATTCGGTCTGGCTCACGTAAATCACCGAGAAATTCTACAAAGACACGACCTTCTATATTATAAGCGTGAATTGAGTTGTCCAAACTGTCGAACCAGAGAGTGCGTACTTCAGGAGGTAAGTTCAGTCCCGGGTTTTGCGGATCGTACGGATTTTCAGGATCAAAATCAAATGTATTAGATTCCGCAACTTCTTTAAGGAATAAGCTATTGTAAGCAATGTTTACATCGCCCACACGTGACTCCGGAACTTGCACGGGCGGCCCGTTAAAATCACGTTCAGTCCAATAGATAGTTTTCGTCTGCTTTACCGGAGAGCCGGAAACATTGTAGGTCTGGGTAAAGCTGTTACCAGTTACCCGCTCCTTCCAGTCAATTGTGATGACACCCGGTTCCGTAGCAAAGACTCTCTCTGCGTGTGGACTCCAATAAAATCTGCCTGTTGAAGAATTAGCGGGTTCCTTGAAATAAAATTCGGCCTCAGCAAATACTTTTGGGTCGAGGACGCTGCCATCCGGTTTACGATTTGGTCTTAGGATTTCTGATCCCATTGAAAATGAGACCAGTTGCACAACCATAGTGCGACTCATTTTAACACCGACAAGCTGGATAGTTTGGTTAGTCAGTTTGGTTTCTCCATCCAAATCAAGAGGTGTAAAGGAAGGGCTTAATATTGTCCCCGGTGTTCCGGCTACTTCACTAGTGCTGCCGGCAACAATTGTGCCATCAATTTTTATCCGTGTCGCTTGCCAGCCGCCAAATACCGTACCGCTTTCAAATTGATTGCCGGTACGAGCTGTTGGTCCTGGTGGCTCGGGGTCAGGAGGTACTCCAGCCTCGCTGAAGACATTGCGTACACTGTTCTCAATTTGAGGAAGTTGTGCAGAAAGATTGCCTGCAAGTGCCAGCATACCGGTTAAAATGAGGACTTTAGGCTTTAGTTTCATAGATGCAGAGTATTTCAAGTAGAGATTAATAGTAGCCTTTTTTATTTTGCAGATGCATCAAGCAATGTATCCAACCTGCTTTCAAGTTGCGTCATTCGTGATTTCAATTCCGCATTCTCATTCTGCAACGTTTTTATTTGCTCTAAATTTTCAATAGACTTGGTATTTAATTCTTTAATTGCATTAACGCTTGCCCAATGAATAGGATCAACTTTCATACTTAAATATACACCGTCAACAGCACTCTCAAGTGTCCCATTAACCGCTTCCGGAATAACATCTAGTACATCCTGCGCAATAAATCCGATCTCCTCTCCATCAGAAGTCAGCCCCAAATCATTATCATCCTTGTAACGGAATTTAACAGGTTGCAGCTGTAGGATAGCATCAAGGCCTCTTTCATAAACCCGAATATCCTGCTTCAACCGTGAATCCGAGAATGTTTGCCAAGATGACCCACCCGAGCTCTTTCCAGCGTTGCCAGTCACCGTAAATTTAGTATCATTGGAGCCTCCCAAGCCAGATACTGGCCAAAAAGATGCAATTCGTGCATTTGTAATCGTATTTTTAATTTGTAGCACTTGATTAGAATTCCCATTTACACTGAAACTCCCCTGTGGTCCAGATACTAGAATACTAGATAAATTTAGTTTGTTAGCAGTCACCGCACTATTAGCGATTTCACTATTACCAACAGCGTTTGCCGCAATCTCACTTGCTCCAACGGCATTGGCTGCAATATCAGAGGCCGTTATTGAATTATCAGCAATATCAACACTCCCTATTGTGCCATTACGAATATCACTTCCTTGAACAGAATTATCAACAATTTCACTTGTGCCGACAGCATTGGCTGCAATTTCGCTCGCACCTACCGCATTGGCAGCAATTTCAGCTGCTGCCACAGCATTGGTTGCAATATCAGAGGCTGTTATTGAATTATTTATAATTTCGCTTGAGCCAACAGCATTATCTGCGATTTGGGCAGAACCCACCGCATTGCCGGCAATCTTCCCTACACCGACCGCTCCATCTGCAATTGTATCTGAAAACTTTGCATGTTCCGCAACAACAGCAAAGGGCGATGCCAGCAATGCGAGCCGTGGTGAAATCTCACCGGGTGTTGCAGGTGGATTTAATACAGTTAATCCTAAAAAACGCTCCTTTCCATTAAATGCACTGAGTAATTTATTTTGCGCAACTGAACCCGTTAGTGGAAGGGGGTCACCATCGGCAGTTGCTATGACTTCTCCTTCACCCAAGCGGACAGAGAAAAGGCCTGTTCCTGTCACAGTTACAATCTGTTTTTCGGCCCAGATCAAATTACCCCCACTCTGGCTATCCCAAATACGAAAGCGGATTTCGAAGTTGGCAGCAGTACCTGTAGTGCCAGGACCACCTGTACCCGTTATTGGACCGCCATTGCTGTTGAGTAACTGTCCCTGATAATCAATAAGGGCCGGAGCTCCTGCAACCTGAGCGTTGAGGATTGCACCGAAGTGTGCATAGAAGAATAAAGTCAGGATGACTGCTATTTTATTTTTCGTTTTCATAATTTCGGATTCTGATTTTGGTGATTCAATTGTTAAATTTTTTAATTACTAGAAGTTATTCAATTAAAGTAGCTATATCGGATACACGATAGAGAATAAAGGTGCCCTTTACTTTGATCGGTTGAGCACGCAGACCAGTGATTGTCTCCTCATAATCGCCACCAAGTATGGTGCTGCCCCAGTTGAGGTCTGAAATACCGAGCTCATCCGGGTCGGCCTCCCATATCAACTTGATGTCGCGATTTACAGTATAAGATTCATCACCGGCAAGTAATGGTGTTGTGCTAAACTGTAGATCTTTATTATCATGGTCAGGGTGATAGGTATGAACAAAGGGGTTTGTTTGCGCATCATGTGCCAGAACTGAACTGAGTGTGACTTCACCTGTCAAACCCAGGTCACCCGTTGCGACTACTTTCTCGTCGAGTGGAAAACTTGCACTGGACAGACGACGCGCATTAGCCAGTTTCTCCGGATCAAGCTCGGACTCTTCTGCGGCAATGATGGTATTTCCAGAGGTGTTCTCGCCAATATAAACCTGCTGCTGTAAATTTACTGTGCCATTATCTGAGCGATGGAGAATTATTCTCAATGGAAAGGCGGAAGGTGCGTCGGCATCTGCATCGGTCGTGACATCGACAGTCGCCGTACCATCACCCACAGGAGCCGGAGCTGCAGTTATTTGATCAACCTGGTTGACTATTGCTGTGCCAACCCAAAGGCCGGAAAGTGATGTTTTAACAGCTCGCACCGGTAGATCGACACGTGAAATTTTTTCAGAATCAGTGACTTGAAGAATGCTCTGAAAAACATCATCGGGATTACCAGTCATAGTTGAACGGTCGACCGCGATAACGATCTCGACCTCTTCTCCTGCTTCGAGATCGAAAGTTTCAGCAGAATCAAAATCTTCAAATTCGAAATTGCCGGTGGTTGGATCCAGTTCACCGCGTATTTGCAGAGGGACGGGTCCAGCATTTGCATCCTCTCCAGTAGGTGGCACAGCCGATACTGCAGGAGTCACTGTAGCAGTGACCTGACTGTTTGTAAGATTTTTTATTTTAAGTGTGGTAACAGCGCCTGTATCGCGAAAATTGAGTCCTGCGTTACCTGTCGTCACACGCAACGGACCGTAGAAGTCGGTAAATTGCGAACTTTGTATCCAGTAGGCCTGGCCACGTGAAACGGCTTTTAGACGCGGTGCAGTTACCCGCACGGGATTCGATTCAAGTGCTCCGCCGTCATAGAAAAATATATCGGCTGCCGTGCTCAAGGTGTTGCTGAAAGAGAGGAAGCGCTCGAAGTTGCGGTCGGTTACACTATCCGGTGTCTGCATAGGAAAGCCGAAAAAATTGAGTCCCGAGCTGGACCAGGAATAATTCGGTGGTGTCGGTTTTCCAGTTAAATTTAATGTAATATCGGGTGATGTATCAGCAACTTTTATAAGATAGGTACCATTTGCCACAAAATTGCTTATAGTAGATTCTGTAGGCTTCCCACGTTTCCAGATCAACCATTGATTATCAGACTGTACCGGTGTAGCCGGTGATTGAGTGAACTGTGTGCTCGATGCAGTTGTATTCCAGTACCAGACCTCTTCAATAGCGGTTTCGCCCGACAATAGATCATCGATGGACCCGTGTGAAACATCGAGTGAAAGCCAAATTGCATTCCAGCCCGCTTTCAGAGGATAGTCTTCGGAAACCCATTGCGCCAAACCTCGGCTTGTAGCGCTAAACACCACAACTATGGCAAATATATATCTCAAAAAAATGAAAAAACTGCTGTTCCTGGAATAGCTGATGTGTGTTCCCATAAAATTTGTTAATTATGCTATATTCTATAATGTATATGCATAACAGAACTGATTATACTAATAAAATAACGAAGAATAGATTATAGATAATATTCAAAATATCATTTAGCAACTTTTTTTTAACTTTTTTTTTATGTGGTTATAATTGTGAGTAATAAAGCCCTTTATAGCACTTAATATAAATAATTAGTAGATGGTATGACATTATAAATTACTTCCATAGCCCGAAGGATTAATCTAAACTAGCCCAAAGTTAAAGGAATAAATATTGATTTAATCTACAAAATGGTTGCGTTGCATTTTCAGTTGGGAAATCACAGATTATAGCATCTGCCATAAATCATTTCGTATATTATAAAATTCAGAACAAAAAGCCTGAATGATAATACAGTTATCAAAAATTGAAAATTAGATAGATTGCCGCGACCTGCCTCAGCAGGTCTCGCAATGACAAACGCACTAACAATTGTCATCGCGAGGAACAACGTGAGCCGACTCCGCCATAGTAGCCTAGAGGCTACGACGGCTGGACGAAGCGATCCATGACTATTTAATTCGAGTAGAACATTAGCCTAAGTCCATTATAAACGAAAACACTTATGATAATCGCTATTGATGGTACTAACTCGCCCTTTCAGGACTTGTTAACTTATAAACTTTTTTATCCAAGGGCTTGCACACCCTGGGCTGAATTAGAGCAGCCTTTCAGGCATGCAAAATACCTCATTGATTACTATTCCAGTAACCCAATTCCCCACCCCATTTGCAAATTTATCAGCATTGGATTGTTGATATTGAATTTATTCAAGATCAGCTTAAATTTTTCAGCACCGCTTTAGCTGCGTAGTACCCACACATTCCATGGACACCGCCGCCGGGGGGAGTCGATGCACTGCAGATAAATATTCTGGGATTCGGTGTAGTATATGGATTTAATCGAAAAACCGGTCGTGTGAAAAGCTGCCCCAAATCGCTTGATCCACCGGTAATTGCCCCGCCTACATAATTGCTGTTGTAGTTTTCAAAATTTACCGGTGTAAATTTATGCCGTTTTAAAATCGTATCCTTAAATCCGGGAGCAAATCTTGCAATCTGATTTTCAATACGATTGGTCATGTCCACGTCACAGCCATTTGGAACATGACAATAGGCATAACCGGTATGTTTTCCGGCAGGAGCTCTAGTATCGTCAAAGTTACTTTGCTGGCAAACAATCAAATACGGTTTTTCAGGAATCTTCCCGTTTGAAGATGCTGCTTCAGAAATTTCTATTTCTTCAAACTTGCCTCCTATGTGAACAGTTGAGGCTAGTTTGCATCTTTCATTAGCCCATGGAATTTTTTCTGACAACGCCCAATCCATTTTAAAAGTAGCCGGCCCATATCGAAATTTAGACAAACGGTTAAGGTAATTGGCCGGAAGATTATTGCCGGCAACTTCGATGAGTTGATTCGGTGAGGTATCAAAAATAATTTTGGATTTTTCGGGAAACTCTGCCAGTGATTTAATTGGTCGATTAGTTTCAATTGTACCACCCAGAGATTTAAAATAACTGGCAAGCGCATTGGTAATAGCACTTGAACCCCCTTTGGCAACCGGCCATTCGACAAGGTGTCCGGTAATAGAAAAGATCAGCCCGATGGCCGCGGAAGGCATTTTAGCTAATGGGAGAATTGAATGAGCTGCACAACCGGCAAATAGCGCCCGAGCTTTATCATCCTTAAATAATTTTGCCATGCCTTTAGCCGATCTAATTCCATAAAAACCAAATCGGGCCATGGTAAACGGGTCAGTCGGAATACTAAGTGGTCCCATCAAATCTGTCATCAATGTTTTTGGATTTTTCAGAAAGGGTGAAATCAGTCGCTGCCATTTTTTTGCATCTGAACCCAATTGTTCGGCAGTCTTCTCGATAGATTTTTCTAAAAAAACTGCATCTTTATTATCCAATGGATGAGCCACAGAAATTGGTGGATGAATCCATTCTAATCCATGTTCGGAAAGCGGCAATTGTGAAAAATAGGGTGAGAGGTATCCCATCGGATGAACGGCGGAGCAGACGTCGTGGTTGAAACCGGGAAGGGTTAATTCTGCATTTCGGGTGCCGCCGCCAATCGAATCTGATGCCTCAATAACAAGCACAGACAAATTTTCCTGAGCCAATTTAATAGCAGCGGCAAGACCGTTTGGCCCGGAACCGATAATAACTGCATCATATGAATCTTTGTTGTTCATGATGTAGGGTAATCTAATTTATTATTTAGAGGCAGCAAATTTTAAAAAAGTATAGGTGCTAACTTGACAGACTGTCGGTATGGAGACTTAGCAGCAAAAGGCACTCCGATAAGTGAAGGCCCTGCGGAGATGAAAACAAAAGAACACTTTTTAGTATGGTTCTGTTGGGCCATGATCTCCAGGTAGGTTAGTATCATTTTGCGGGATATTCTGATCAGAAAAATTTTCGAAGTTTTTTTCTGTTTCCCTATCAATATTTAAAGTCCTTGTTGGGAAGGCAAATGAGAGACCTCGTTCTTTAACTGCATGCATAATTTTAATATTTATTCTCTGTTTGATATTCATGTAACCGAGCCATGCTGTTGTTTTTGTGAAATAATAAACAAGTAAGTTTAATGAACTTTCACCAAAGTCATTGAAGTTAACTAAAGTAAAATCGTTGTTGATGCCTTGATCTTCCATTAATATTTTTTTTATATCTTCCACTAATCCTTCAATATTTTCAGGGGATGAATCGTATGTTATGCCAATAATTTGTTTCACTCGCCTTTTAGGCATACGAGACCAGTTATTGACGATTTCATTAGCCAAAACATTGTTCGGTATGGAGATAACAGTCTTTGGCCAAGTGCGAACTTTTGTTGAGCGCAAGCCAATTTCTTCAACATCGCCATCGACCTGATTGCCAACAGTAATCCAGTCTCCTACTTTAAAGGGTCTGTCTAATGCAAGTGCTACCGAGCCGTATAAATTCGCTATGGTGTCCTTAGCCGCAAAAGCAAATGCTGCACCACCGAGTCCGAGTGTAGCCAAGAATCCACTGACAGAGTAGCCCAGGTTATCAATAATTATAATGATGCCTAAAATTATGATAAAGGCTCTGACTGCTTTTTTTATAAGAGGTACAAATCCTGAAATCGACAGGCCTTTTTTTTCGGTGGTCTCTTGAAAAACATCTGATGCGACGTCGACTAGACGCAAAATTCCCCAAATGACAAAGAACATAGAAATTCCTTTAAAGGCTAGAGTATAGATTTTATGGGCTTCAGTCTCGAGTGGAAAAACAATGATAGCCAAATAAATACCGAAGGTAAAAATAAAATAGGAAACAGGGATCTCCAGTGAAAGAATGACTCGATCGTCGTACTCAGTTTTGGTTTTCTGTGCTAATTTAAGGAGCTGTTTGAAAATTATTTTGGCTAAAATATTATGTGAGATAAATGCTGCCAACACTAAGCCAAAACTCAGCAATAAATCTCCTACCGTGAAACCCAAAATTTCCAGAGCATAAAATTTATCAATCTTGGTGATCTGATCATTCACTTGAGCAAGAAACAGACTACTGGATTTGAAAAAAATCGTCATTATATTGTTATTGAATGATCAAAGCTGCTGGTTAATACTATCTGATATATTCTTAAAGAATTTCATCAAAGTATTATTACAAATAATTTTTATGCCAGTTAAAAGTCAGATATATGAAGTCACCTTCAGCGATCAAAGTCTATCAGAACTCAATAAAATGGAGATTGATAAACAAATGACACTTATTGAGACAATTGGCAAAATAACCCCTACAAATATTAAGAATCCCAAGGGGCCACTGGGAAGATTCAATCGAAACGGTAAAACATATTATAGATTGAGGGCGGGAGAATTTCGTTTTTATTTTGAGATAAAAAATGAAAATTTGCTTACCCAATATATTTTGCACAAGAACACTTTAACTGATTTTATATTCAGATCAAAACTCCCACTGACGGAAGACCAGCTTGAAGAGCAACATCAATCATTTTGGAAGTATCTCGAAACTTTAAAAAAATAACTCTATTATGAAGGAAGAAAAAGATATAAAGCCAAAATACACGGATGTTGCTGAAGCAAGTCGGATATATTTTTTACCCAATTTAATGACCGCCGGAAATCTGTTTTGTGGATTTGTTGCAGTCATACGATGTATTCAGGCAAAATACGCCGCGGTAAACCCTGAAGCAACAAACCAACTTTATGCTGAAGCAGTCTGGTTTATTTTAGCCGCTGTGATATTTGATATTTTAGATGGCCGTCTAGCCAAACTTGGCGGGCAGGTTTCACTTTTTGGCAAAGAGTTCGATTCTATCGCTGATACAGTTTCGTTTGGCATGGCTCCGGCACTTCTTTCTTTTTTCTTAATTTTGTCTCCAACTGATCAATATCCGTTCTTTAGAAATGTAGGATGGCTCATCAGTTTTATTTATCTTTTGTGTGCAACAGTTCGATTAGCCCGGTTTAATGTAATTACAAATCCGCTGTTAGTATCCGAAAAGGAGATGGATAACCAGGATTTTATCGGTCTGCCGGTGCCGGCTGCTGCGGGAACAATTGCATCATTGGTATTGGTACTCAACAGCTATGATCTGAGAAATTGGGCAATATTTTTACCGATTCTGCTCCTGCTAATCGCCATGTTGATGATCAGCGATATTAGTTATCCCAGCTTTAAAAATATAGATTGGCGCACGACAACGCGGCCACAACATTTTATATGGTTATTTATCTTTTTAGCATTGCTCTATGAAACCAGATGGATTGCGACTTCACTTGTTTTCTTTATTTATATTTTTTATGGATTATTTAAGCACTTTTATTCCAAGAAAGATAAAGTTATAGTGCCAAAAATTACTCAAAATGAGAGTGAAAAAATGCATCACAGAAATTGACGCAATTATTACTAATAATATCTATTTTTAGCGTGAACTAATTGATAATAATATAATTTTAGGGGAGTATAATCATTTTCACCCATTAAATTAACATTTCTATATGCAATTTTAATTGACCTTAAATTACTGTAGAATAAGAGATTGATATTATTATTAATTTTATTAACACTCCATAATAATACGAATATATTATATAATTATACTATATATATATTATATATTAGTGATAACTTATAAAGTTCTATCATTTTATGAAATTTAAAATAAACAAAGATCATTTTTTAAATGGCCTTCAACAAGTCTTAAATATTGTTGGTACCAAGTCCACTATGCCCATTTTAAATAATGTCCTTATTGAAGGTGATAAAGACACAATCAGACTCACGACGACTAATTTGGATATTGGTGTAACTTGTCGTGTGAAGGCTGATATCTCAGAGGCCGGTGGAATTACCCTGCCTGTTAAGAAATTACATGATATTGTCAGAGAACTTCCAAGTATTGAAATTGAATTGGAAGTTTTTTCAAATAATCAGGTTAAAATAGCATCAGGTTCATCACTTTATAGAATAATGGGTATTGAGAAAGATCAATTTCCGCCCACTGCGAAATTTGATGACAAGAATCATTACTTACTTCCGCAATCAGATTTACTAAAAATGTTGAAGTGCGTTTCCTATGCACAGTCTACCGATGAATCACGTCAACTTATGAATGGCGTCTATTTTAATTTTGAAGAAGGTAAATTGACTTTGGCTGCAACAGATGGAAGGCGATTAGCTCTTATAAGTAAAGAGATAGATGTGACAGAAGATAATGTTGGTAGTTTAATATTACCTGCAAGAACTGTGTTGGAATTAGAGAGATTACTGGATCAGGGTGATAAAGTTAAAATTTCTTATAATGAAAGGCAAGTTGCGTTCGATATTTATACCTCTACAGAATCAGATGAGACAGGTATCTTGGACTCTGTACATCTTTTGTCTAAAGTGGTTGAGGGTAAGTATCCAAATTACAGACAGGTCATCCCACAGGAGACAGATCGCTACATTAAGGTTAATAGAGAAATTTTACTCAACAGTGTGAGGAGATCTGCACTGGTTGCGACCGATAAAAATATTTCCGTTACCTTCAAGATGGCTGATAATTCAATTGAAATTTCCGGATCCAGTGCAGAAATTGGAGAATCTCAGGAGAAACTTGCGGTAGAGTACAGTGGTTCAGAAGTCAGAGTCGCTTTCAATCCTTTCTTTTTTATGGACACATTAAAAGTATTAACACGAGATGAAATAATCTTTGAGTTTAAAGATGAAATGAGTCCAGGTGTCATTAGGACACCAGATAGTTTTTTATGCGTAGTTATGCCATTGCGCTTAAATTAATTTTGAATTTATTTAATATCAAAAATTCAATCGACAAATTTGGTCTGGTCAATAATCGACAAATTGGACTTTTATAATATTGGTTGATAGGTATGAAAACTAATGTATAATTTATGTAATTGTACAAATCAATTTATCATCAATATATGGAATTATTAATACATGGGCTAGTCGTTGGCATAAGTTTTTATTTAGTCTATCGTTTAGATAAACTAACTTATAAACCTTTAGTAGCTATACTATTAAGATGGATTAGATGGGTGGCAGTTTCAATTTTATTTGCCTATATATCTCAAGAGCTAAATATTATTGATCGGCCGTTTGGGGTATTATTGCTAATAAGTTTTCTTGGATGGTTTTTATTAGAAACAGTCTATAACTGGATTGTTATAACTGCTATAAGTAAAAGTCAAATACCCTTGTTTCCAAAGTACAATCTCATTGAAGAAGGTGATGAGTGGCCTATCCAAAAAGAATACGACAATATAAGAGATTGGTTGAAGCAAAATAATTTTACTAAGGTCATGTGTTTGAAAGCAACTTTAACAGATGAATTTATTTTGAGACAAAATGTTTTTGAATCAATTGATAAAAAGATAAGATTACAGGTATTGTTTCTACCTCATAGAAGTGGCAATTTGTCAGTCTGTTTTGTTATTAGCTCAATTTCAGATGATGGATTAAGGTTGATAACTGATAATTATTTTATGCCATTTGGAGGTTTTTATCCGGAGAATTGGTATATCAATAGAAAACTTTGGATGCGTTCTTTACCCAAACTTTTTAATTATCATACTAATAGGATGAAAATTAAAAAAAAGAATTTTATACCTTGGAATATTGATCCACTCAAAGATATTAATGATCAACAAAGGATTCTTGATAATACTAACACAGAACTCGGTTTTCTTTTTCCAAACCCACAGAGAGAAGATTATGGTAAGATAACCCGGGAAGGTCGATATCGTGTATGGAAGGAACTGTGGCTGTTAAATTATTTTGGTATTACATTTATTTCGTAATACATGTATTTACTTAAGTCTTATTTTGTGAACGTTAAGATTTATTGAATAGTAAGGTGGAACTTAAATTTATCTCTTTGTTAATTATTAAATTATGTATTTAAAATATAAATAATTAACATGATAATATTTATCTATTAAATTTACGTAAAACCTTGCTTCAAAATCAAATAATTTTTTACATTATTTGTTAATTACAAATAATCTATCAAATACATAAATGTAAACTAACAATAACAAAGGATTCTCAATGAAATATGTGCTAAATAAAATAATTATCGTATCTGTTCTAATCACGCTATTTAACTTTAACTCGATTACTTATGGTCAAAGTCCGCCTACAGATCTAACTGAATTAAGTATCGAGCAGATTTTGGGACTCCATATCATTAAGCAATCAGATGAGTCTAGTGAAAATGTAGAAACCGAAAAAAGAAGCAAATGGTCGGCAGGCTATCGTTATGTTCAGGCAAAATTTGCCGGCATGCGAGATGGAGAAAATAATTTGTCTAACGAACAAGTATTAATATCTCCAACAAATCCCCCATCAGATAATACATTTCCTATTGTTGTTCTCGATATCCATCAGCAAGCGCATATTTTTGATTTAAAATATGAAGCGACTGATAAATTATCATTTAATCTGCAACTGCCTTATATAATTCAGGAAACAGATCATATCAGTGTTGTCGCAGGGTTTTCTGATTTCACTATTCGCTCAGCGGGTCCCGGTGATATATCATTGTCATCATCTTTATTAGTTTGGCACGATGATAATAAATATATTTTGATTAATGGCGGTTTCAGTCTGCCTACAGGGTCGATCAATGAACATGGTGATTCTCCTGCCCCTGGTGTAAGTAATCAGTTACCCTTCACTATGCAACTTGGCTCGGGAACAGTCGATTTTTTACCCGGGATAACTTATTTTTTCAGTGAGGAAAATTCTAAATGCGGGATTCAATTACAGGGAACTTTCCGTCTCGGTAGAAACTACAGAGGGTATACTTTAGGCGATCGTTTAATTATGAATGTCTGGTATCAAAGACAAGTCTTTAAATGGTGGGAACCTTCAGTTAAATTATCTGCTCAGGCTTGGGATAAAATTACTGGTGAAGATATTGCTAGAATTGGAACTGGATTCTATCCGGCACCTGTTGCAGACCCAAATAAATTTGGTGGCGAGAAAGTAAATTTTGTCATCGGTTCGAAATTTAACTTTAATAATAAATATTTAAAAGGTCAGTCATTTGAAATTGATGCCGCGGCTCCAATCTATCAGTCTCTCAATGGTCCACAACCAAAAGAGCAATGGCGTTTTAATCTGGCGTGGAAAATGAATTTCTGATAGGACGCTATCTGAAATATTTTAAAAAAGGTCATTAACACCTGATACAACATGTATTTTGGAATTAAATTTAATAAAAAATTGCTAAATCTTACATCATTTATTAAACTAATTACATTAGCGTTAGTAATTTATTCAATTAATTTAAATTATTGCTTTGCAGATTCTGAGTATAAAGCTAAAGAGTATCAGGCAAAAGCGGCACTCATATATAGTTTTGCGAAATTTGTTACCTGGCCACCGGATGTTTATAAAAATAAAAAATCTCCCTTTATAATAGGGATTCTAGGAAAAGATCCATTTGGAGATGCAATTAATCTGATAAAAGATAAAAAAATTAATGGGAGAGCGATTAAAGTTCAATATTATACAAGTATATATGACTATAAAAAATGTCAGATACTTTATTCCAGCCCCAGTATATTACACGGATTTACCACGGAACAATGTAGACAGCTAGTTAAAGATCATGTTTTAACTATCGGTGAGATTGAGGGATTTATAAAGATTGGAGGCATATTGGGAATTACATTAGTAAAAGAAAATATTGCTTTTGAAATAAATAGTGCAATGGCCAGAAAGTCAGATATTACTATTAACTCCAACCTTATTAACTTAGCTAGGACCGTGATTGATAATTATGAAATATGCTTTGATAAGCCTTTTCAGAAAAATATGTGGGCATATTTTATGGAAGAATCTGTTAAGCTATTGATTAACTGAATGATGAAACTAATAATTTCAAATTTTTTTATAACTATCACTTCTTTATATGGAAAGTTAATCATCAAATTTGCCTGAGAATGGGATTAAAACTCGTTGGAAGGTGAATTTGTGAGTAACTTTTCCGGTTCTTTTACCTGCTAATTCTCAGGAAGATCCTTTTATAATTATGAAAAGATTTCAAAATTTATCACTAAATCGTAAGCTAACGGCGATTATTATGTCGACTACACTAGTCGCTATGATTTTCTCGTCCATTGCAATAATCAGTTATCAGGAAGTTGCCATAAAACGTAATATGGTAAAGGAACTTGAAACTGTAGCAGATCTGTTAGGAGCAAATTCTGCAGTTGCAATAAGATTTAATGTACCAAGTGATGCAGAAGCAATTCTTTCGTCAGTTAAAGCAAAACCAAATATAGTAGGGACTTTTCTATATTCGCCTAACGAGAAAATTTTCGCAAAATATTTGGGTAATGGCAAAAAAAGTATTCTACCTAAACTCCCGTTATCTGAAGGTCATAATTTTACAAAAAAAAATCTGACAATGGTTAAACGAATCATCCAAGACGGTGATTTTATTGGTATTGTTTGTGTTATGTCAGATTTAAAACCACTCAAAGATCAGAGAAATAAAGTAATTATAACCACTTTATTGATTCTTTTTACTTGTTCATTTTTAGCACTCATCATGTCACTGATTTTACTACGAGTAGTATCCAAGCCAATAAGCAGTTTGATAAGTACTGCGAATAATATTTCGCAATCTAAAGATTACTCATTGAGAGCAATTAAATATACAGATGATGATTTGGGTAAATTGACAGAAGGTTTTAATAATATGCTCAATCAAATTGAATTGCGTGATGTTGATTTGAAGAAAACACACGATGAATTAAAAGTTAGGTTAGTTGAGCTGGATAAAGAAAAAAATGAATTAAAAAAATCTCAGGAGAGAGAAAAAGAGTTACAAGATAAACTATCACGATCACAAAGACTTGAGTCGTTAGGGCTATTGGCGGGTGGTGTTGCCCATGATCTAAATAATTTACTCGGACCCGTTGTCGGTTACCCTGACTTGATCTTGCAAAAATTCAATGGCGATCAGGCGAGCTATAGAATGATTGAAATTATTAGAGAGTCTGCTAAAAAAGCAGCCGGGGTTATTCAAAATCTTCTAACTTTAGGTAGGCGCGGAAGTTTTAATGTTGAGACTGTGTACTTGAATGAAATTATAGAATCATATATAGATGATGCAGGATTTGAAGATTTACAAAATCGGTGTGCAAACCTGATTATTGAAAAAGAGCTAGACGCAGATGTTTGGCCGATACTTGGGTCGGTTTCACACCTTACCCAGGTGATTATGAATTTAGCAATTAATGCTGTAGAGGCTATGGAAAATGGTGGAATACTTACTGTTAAAACTGAGAGAGTTAGAGTCACCGAGGCAATTGATGGGTATGAAACAATACCGAGTGGTGAGTACACTAAATTAACTGTTATGGATACTGGTAAAGGTATTGATCTTAAAAAATTAGGCAGAATTTTTGAACCTTTCTATACAAGTAAATCACTTGAGCGCAGCGGGAGTGGCCTCGGTTTAGCTGTAGTTTATGGAGTTATAAAAGATTTAAAAGGACTTGTTGATGTTAAAAACAGAATGAACGGTGGTGCCAAGTTCGAATTATACTTTCCGCCAATGTTAATTGAAAAGAAAAAGAAAAGGGAAAGCACAGTTAAAGATTTTACAGGTAATGAAAAAATATTAGTTGTTGATGATGTAAAAGAGCAGCGAGAGTTAGCGACAATTGTACTTCAAAGTTTAGGTTACTCAACGGATGATGTTATCAATGGACATAAAGCCTTAAAGTATCTTGAAACGAATGATGTGGATCTGGTTATTTTGGATATGATTATGGAGGAAAATTTTGATGGGCTTGATACCTATAAAGCTATTTTAAAAATTAACCCTAAGCAAAAGTGCATCATTGCAAGTGGTTTTTCTGAAAGTGAAAGAGTTAAGGAAGCTCTATCACTGGGGGCAGGTAACTATGTCGCCAAACCGTATACATTGGATTCTATAGGGAAGGCAATTAGAGAAGAGCTCGACAGAGTAGTAATTTAGTTTACAACGTTAATTTTATACTGCGTCTCAAATATGTTGGTACGTCAAGATCAACGTCTTTATATAAATTTCTTTCTTTATCATCTTCAAATAATCCCCGTTGCTCACTTTCTGAAAAAAGAAACTCAATTTGGTTATCAACTTTTTTAATTTTGTTTTTTCTTTTATATGTTCTTTTTGATTTTCCTTTAGATTTAGACTTTATGGGAAAAACTATTTTTTTGCTGTTAGTGTTTTCATTGTAAACAATAGTTTTAGATTTATTTGAATTAACTGGTCCTTCAACATTGTTTGATCCAAAAATGAACAATTCAATCTTATCATTCATCCCTTCTTCAATGTATGCACCATATATAATTTCAATATCTTTAGAATATTTTTCAAAAATTGCATCCATAACTTCTTTTACTTCATTCATCCCAATATTTGGGCCACCAGTAATATTAACGATCAATCGATCAATACAATTACAAGTTTCTGTCGTATGTAGTAGTGGACATAAAAAAAGATTTTCGATAGCTTTTTTAATATAATTTTCTCCTGCACCCTGACCAATTCCAAACAGTGTCTTTCCACTTTTATTTTTAAATATATTTCTAAGATCATTAAATTCCACATTTTTAATCCCATTTTTAAAAATCATAGAATGAATGGCCTTTATACCCGATGCGATCCAATTGTCTGCTAGCAAGAATGAGTTAGTGACGCTGGAAGATTCATTTGATTGCTGGAATAAAATATCACCTGGAATAGGTATTACAGCATGACAATTACTTCTTAATTCAGCTAGACTTTCTCTTGCTTGTTGTTGTCTTCTTATTCCTTCAAATGAATATGGAATTATGGCAAAGCAAATAACAAGTGCGTTATGTTCAACCGCTTTTTTGGCGATGATTGGTGTTGCTCCACTTCCTGTGCCACCACCTAAACCTGATATTAGAAATAATAAGTCAGTGTTTGCGACCATTTGATTTATTGAATCTATATCTGATTCAACTGCATTTCTTGCCACTTCAATATCGCCACCCGCATCGAGCCCTTTAGTAATTGTTTTGCCAATTAATAAACACTCGTCAGCCTTGGAATTTTCAATTGCTCTAAAGTCTGTATTGACTGCCGATAACGTTATCCCGTCTAATTTTTCTGCAGCGAATTGATTGATTATATTGTTACCAGCATTCCCAATCCCAATAATTTTAATTTTTAATTTCGGAGAAATTTCAGATTCATTATTTATTTCTAAATCTTTAAGATCTTCATCTACTTCTGGAATTTTTATTTCACAGTTTAGATTTAGTAGCTCAGATTCGATATTTTTGTCTGGATTTACAGACTCATTGTTATCATCAGGAATATTTGAATTATTGGCTATCATGATTTATTTGGAACTGGAAAAGAGCCTGGAAAGAATTTTGAATCTACTTTTTTTCTTTTTACTGACAATGTCGTTTTTTTGATATTTTAGAGCAAATAACAAAATTCCCAAAACAGTACTGTACTCTGGGTGCCGTAATTCTTTTTGAACCCAATTTGGAATTTCACCCAGACTTACATCCATTTCAAAAACATTTTTAGCGATATTAGTAATACCTGCTTGTCTTGATGTGCCTCCAGTTAATGTGATTTTAGTAACGGTTTCATTTGGTTTAAATGAGGTGCCGAGTTCATTTTTAATTATGTTAAATAGCTCATCCAATCTTGCTTCAATTATTTGATCAATGGCATTTACCTGAACTGGTCTATCTCCAATTGATCTGTCTCCGTAAAGCCATAAATGACGATTTTCTAAATTTTCGTCATCAGCTAATTTATTATATTGGCACTTAATTTCTTCGGCACGTTGCGTGTTTATTCTTAATGCCATACCCAAGTCACTGGTTATGTGATTGCCGCCCACTTTAATCACACCCGTTTTTGCTATTTTGCCATTTAAGTATAACACGTAATCAGTTATTCCGGCACCGATGTCTATAACTAATGAACCATTAATTTTTTCCAGTTCAGTAACCAATGTGCACCCTGAAGCGAGTGATGAAAGTATTACATCATCTACTGTATAGTGCATCCAGTTTAATATATGTATCTGATCTGCCAATTTTTTTTCATCACTTGTTATGTGCAAGTATGATGCTTCGAGCTGTTCCCCTTCTTTCCCCAGTGGGAATTCAATATTTTTACCATCCAGTTTATAGCCATTTAAAATATGATGAATATATACTCTGTCAGGTCGAAGCTCCTTTACTCTTGCACTTTCAGTAGCACGTTTGACATCTTCCTCAACAATAATATTGTCAGGAGAACTAACGCCAACAATACCTTTGTTGTAAAATCCTCTTATGTGTCCGCCTGTTAGTGACATGTATAATTTTTCGAAAGATGTTCCTGCAGATTTTTCAACTGTATTTATAGCTGCATAAACACAATTACTTGTGGCTTCCATATCAACAATATCACCTTTATTAACACCATGTGTAGAGGCTTCTCCCATACCAAGTATATTGAGATCAGTACCGTTACTTATTTCAGCAATAAGTACAATAATTTTAGAAGTCCCAATATCCAATGCGCCGATAATTTTATTTTGATTCTTCATATAATTTTTTTCTTAATCAAATTTAACGTTTACACGATCATTTAATGTTAAGTCTATTCGATTAATTTTTGGAGTATTATTGTTTATTGAGAATTGAATAACGTTTGCTAAATTGTTGAGTTGTAAGTCAAAATTATAGGGCATAAACAACGTCTCATTTATTATATCTCCTTTTATGACAATGACAGAATTGTCAGATATAATATTAAGTTTAAAATCATTATAAGATATAACATTCCATGAATCATATAGTCTTGGAAACCGTTTTTTTGTGATCAGCAATAATTCTGTAATTGAATTTAATTCATCAATATTTGCATTATTGTTTCCATCCAAAATTATATCCACTCCTTTAATGAATGGAAGTTTATTTAAAATATCTTTGCTGTAGTTATGTCCTTTATACACCTGCCCATCCATTGAGATTAGGTATAATTCTTTAACGTTATTGTTGTTTTTATAAACATACCTCATAATTGGCTCCAGCTCATTAATATATACTTGTATTTCGTCAGGAAAGTTTCTCTTAATTGAAACGCTCTTAATTTGATCTAATTTTTCCAGCTTACTTTTAATTTGTACTAAATTTATCTCCATCATATCTTCATATTGAGAGAAATCTACTTGTGTATCCAACCACTCACGACTCAATACACCTGTAGTTCGATATGAAATATGTCTTACGGGCTGGGGAAATTTAATTATATTAAAATATTGATGATTGTTTTTAATGTAATTAGCACTCCACCCTATTCCTATTAACGTAATTATGATTAATGATATTATCGAACCTTGTTTTAAGCGCTTCTTTATTTTCAAAATTCTTACGGATTCAGAAATTGAATGACTGAAGCCTTTTTGCTCTATTCTTCTCCAGCTGTTCTCGTTTGAAAGATCAAAATTTGGTTTTCTATTCATTATGCAGTTATCCTTTTTCTTTTAAATCTATTTATAGCTGGCAGTATCATTTGATAAACTAGTTCTGTGAAATCATAACCATTACAACTTGAGCTTTTAGGAAGTAAGCTGGTTGGTGTTAACCCTGGTATTGTATTTATTTCAAGAAAGTAACATTCACCTTCTTCAGAAATCATAAAATCGACACGTGCAAAATCACGGCATCCACAAATATTATAGGATTTAATTGCAAATTCCATGAGTTCTTTTTCCTGCCAATTTTCTATCAGAGCCGGATAACGGTAGTCTGTTAAGCCTTTTGTATATTTATGTTCATAATCGTATACACCATTCTTGGGCAAAATTTCTACTATTCCCATGCACTTTTCGTTGACTATGCCCACTGTAACCTCTCGTCCGGTTATTTTCTTTTCGAACAACCAATCACCAGGATATAAGTTATTTGTGGCGTTGTTAAGTTCGTGAATACCATTTACAATTGTTAGGCCAACACTACTTCCTTCACGAATTGGTTTGATAACGATGTCATTGCCAAGATAATCTATTATATCACTGAGGTCAGGCAGATTAGTTGCTTCACCTTTTAAAAAAGGTGGTATTCTTACACCTTGAGAACTTACGCGTGAATTTGTTTCATATTTGTCGAAACATAATCGGCTTGATTCGATGCCGCTTCCTGCATAACAAAATCCTTTGTCTTCCAAAATTTGTTGCAACTCACCGTCTTCTCCAAATGTTCCATGAAGCGTTGGAAATATAACCATGTTTTCAGGATCCAGATTTTTCGGTAGAGAATTTTGTTTAATATCTATTAAATCTACATCGATTCTGTTACTTAACGCTTTTGCGACAGAATTGCCGGATACTAAGGAAACATCTCTTTCGGATGATATTCCTCCTGATAAAACACCAACTTTTATCGGTGGGCTGTTTCTGGAAATTACATTATCTATCATAATATGTCCTCCCAGTTAATTCCCATAATTTTTGCTTCCGGCTCAAGGTAAATGCTTCTCCTGTTGTATACCTCTAGTCGAATATCTTTTATTAACGAGATGATTTCATTGCTTGTCGCACCACCCCTATTGACAATAAAATTTCCATGGATTTCAGATACTTCTGCATTGCCAATACGATGCCCTTTTAATCCTAACTGATCAATTATCTGACCTGCACTTTCACCAATTGGGTTCTTGAAAATGCAACCAACACTTGATTCTCTTGGCTGTGTTAATTTTCTTTTTTGAGAGTAATCAGCCAAGGTCTTTTTAATTGTGTCATTATTCACGTCTGAATGTGCAAAAAATTTAGCACTGATAGCAGTTGTGTTTATTAAATTATCACATTCACGATAATTTATATTCAACATTTCTCTTGGTATTGTTTCCAATTCATTCTTGGAATTTAAAATTAGTATTGAATCTACAATATCATAAATACTCGATCCCATTGCACCAGCATTCATTCGTAACGCGCCTCCAACAGTTCCCGGTATTCCTTCTAAAAACTCAAAACCTTTCAAGTAATTATTAGAAGCAAAACTACACAATTGTTTTAGACGTAAGCCGGCTCTGGCAACAATATGTGATTCATTAATTAATTTTAGCTCACTCCAATATTTGTGGTTTAAGCTAATTACCATTCCGTCAAATCCATCATCGGGAATTATTAAGTTAGAACCCCGACCGAGTATGTAATAGGGAACTCTGTTATTGTTACATTTTTTTATGATACTACATAAATCGTTTTGTGATGCAGGTTCGCTATAATATTTTGCGTTACCACCGATTCTTAATGTCGTTTTATCAGATAGTTTAATGTCTGTTAGAATTTTTGTTGATTTGGAGATTCCATTATAAAGATTATTAACAAAAAAATTATTAGAATAATTATCAAATGAAATAGGATTATCTTTTAATATATTGATAAAATAATTTGCCCATAGATCAATATCGCCTGCTCCAATAAAAATAATTATAGAGGGTTCTTTTACTATTTTTCTCAGTTGATTACCTAACTCAGAATATGAATTAATTAAATGTGCTGATCTCAATTTTGATGTGCAACGCAAAATGTCTTCACTATTGCCGCCTTCAATATTAGGTTCACCTGCGGAGTAAGCAGGCAGCAATAGCAACTCATCTAATGTGCTTAGTTTATCAGCGAACTCTTCTTTAAATTGTTTTGTTCTGGAATGTCTGTGTGGTTGAAATACACCAACTAATTTCCTGTCATTAAAGGTAGATTGTACAAATTTTATTAGTTCATTAATTTCTGTTGGGTGATGTGCATAATCTTCGTAAATAATTAATTCCCTTGAATTATAAATTCTTGTTTGACGTCTTTTAATTCCGGGAAATGCATCTAGCGAATTTTCTATAAATGGTTCACATATGATATTTGTAAGAGTGAGTGCAGCGGAAGCATTTTCTCCGTTAAAGTTTCCCACAGCATTTATTTCAGAAGACATTTGAGGAAACCTGCCATTCAATCGTAAATGTAGCTTTTCAGGTGTCGTGTTTGAAATTTCACAAACATAATCTCCTTTACCTCCAAAACTGATCAACTCAGCTATCATTGGAGAACGGATTAATTTTTTTATACTGGTTGAATGCGATGGGTAAATAATTTTTCCCTTAGTACGTGAAAATAATGATTCAAATGTTTCATGCAAATCTTCGATTGTTTCATACTGATCAGAATGATCCCAGTCCAGATTCACTATCAATGTAATTTCAGGTGCGAACAAATCTATTGTTCCATCACTTTCATCTATTTCAGCGACGAGCCACTCACTATTAGTTGACAGTGCCGGTGTAAATTCATTTTGGCTAAATAAACCACCTAAAATATAGTCAAAAGAAAAGTTGTTTTTTAAAAGTGATACAATTGACATCCCGGCAGTTGTAGTTTTGCCATGGCTTCCAACAATTGCAATTAGCTTTTTTCGAGTTGCTGTCTCTGCTAGCATTTCACCTCTTTTCAAAACAGGTAATCTTTTTTCTCTGGCTTCTAAAAGAAACGGATTATCTTTTTTAACAGCGTTTGAATAAACTACTAATTGCGTGCCCGGAGGAAGATATTTATCGGTTGTTAAAACTATTTGTTCTTTGTCCAATAACTCTTTAACATTTGATTTGATTGAACTGTCATAACCGCATATCTGAAAACCACATTGCTTCAAATAAATTGCAAGTGGAGCCATTCCCATGCCGCATATACCTATCATAAATATGTTTTCCTTATGCATCATTATTTAACATCTAAATGGTCATTTCTATTTAATTGGTAAGCACTTGATATTTTTTCGAGATCATCGACAATTAAATCGACAGTATTATACCTATTGAGACGGTTTAAATTATACCGTATTTTTCCGAGAAGCTCATCATTAAAAACCAAATCAATCACTTCATTTAATAATGTATCAATGTTTGATTGCTCAATCATGATGCATCCACCCTTTTGCTCCAGATAGCGAGCATTGGCAACTTGGTGATTTTCTGCAGCATACGGATATGGAATTAAAATCGAAGGTGTTTGGCAGCGGATCAGTTCTGCAATAGTGCTTGCTCCAGCCCTTGATAAAACTAAATCTGCACTGGATAATACAGTCCCTACATTGGCTGAAAACGGACAGTAAGTGAGTGTGACAGTTTTATTTTCTAATGAAGTTGTTCTTACCTGTCCTTTTTCGCCTTTGCCTAAACCGGTTATGCAGTAAACATTTAATCCCTCAGCGGCTAATGAATTAAAATTTAAATGCACCCATTCATTCAATATTGATGCGCCCTGGCTGCCTCCAAGTACAACAATGACTTTACTATTTAAGCTCAAGGAAAGTTTAGTCCTGGCTTTTTCTTTTGAAATACGGCGTATATCTTTTCTTAGAGGTAATCCAAGATTCATAATTACTCCTGGATTAACACCTAATAATTTAATGCCTTCGGGTAGATAAATTCTTTTAGCAAAACTTCTGAACAACCTGACTGCTTTACCTGGTTTTCGATTTGCCTCGTGTAAGACTAATGGAATTTTAGTGAGTAAGTCTGCCAGTGCAATGCTAATTGTAGCAAACCCTCCAAACGCAATAATCGTATCAGGTTTTTTTTGTCTAATTAATTTTAATGAAAATAATATTGCTTTGATTTGCTCAATGATAAATTTGCACAGTTGTTGTGGCTTTATTGAAAATCCAATACCGGGTGCAGCAATAAAATCAAGGTTTGGGTAATGTCGTTTTATTAATGTATCGACTTGTTTCTTGCTAGTGATAATCCAACATTGATGTCCCTTTTCTATCAATTTTTCCGCAATAGAAATACCTGGAGCTAGATGACCTCCCGATCCACCGCAAGATATAATAAAACCACTCATATTTCAAAATGTTTTATCGAAATTTTATGACTCCAGTTTCTTATACAATTTAATATTATCCCAACTAGTATCGACATAGCAGCAATATTTGATCCTCCATAACTAATAAAAGGTAACGGAATACCTTTCGTCGGTAAACATCCGGTCACCACACCAAGATTGAAAAGTGCCTGAAGTGTTATTATCAATACGGCTCCTGACATTAGAATATATTGGAACATATTTGTTGCGTTAGGCAGTTGGAGGATACAGATTATAAATATTGCTAGATAGGTAAGAACAATACCGGCGGTTGCGGCAAATCCGAGTTCCTCACCAATTACTGAAAAAATAAAATCGGTGTGTGCTTCAGGAATGTAAGCCAATTTTTGTCGACCAATTCCAAGACCTGTACCATATTCACCACCTAGTCCAAGTGCTAATATGCCTTGCCATAACTGATGTGCCCCGTCAGTTCTATGACTGTCAATATCAATAAATGCACTAATTCTATCTAATCGTTCCGGATTTTTTGAAACAGCTGTTATAAAAATTGTTGCTGCCAGTAGAATCATTATTAATAAATGAAATTTTCTAACACCGGCAAAAAATAGCATTATCATTGAGACGGAACCAATAAGAATAGCAGTTCCCATATCCGGCTGTATAAAAATTAAACCAAAAAATGTACCGACTATTGCCAAAGGATAAATAAAGCCATAGGTAAATTTTTTAATATTTCTATGATTGCTTGCCAAATAGTGTGCTAATAAAAATATCAATCCTATTTTTGCAAACTCAGAAACCTGTATTCTGATTCCCGGTAAATTAAGCCAGCGTTGTGCTCCATTTACTTTTACACCCAGAGGGGTGTATAAAACTAATAACAATAAAGTTACTATTACAGTTGCCTGTAGCCATGCGTATTTTCTGAAATTATCTAAATTTATAGTGTAGGTCAATGAACCCAATGTAATTGCCAGAATTATCCAGCAAATCTGCTTCATCATTAGATTTCTAGAATGTATAGAATCAGCCTGGCTGACACTGTATAGTGCCGTTAGGCCAAGTAGTGTCAAACTGATTACAGTGAGCAGAATCAGAATAAGCGGGCCATTTTTTCTCAGTGAATTTAGCCAGTCATAATTTCCGCTTTCTATGGCATGGCTTGTCATTTTAATACTTCAGAATTCGATTCATCGGCTGGAATTACCGGTTCGTTATCACTACCTTCTTCTTTTTCCAATAAAGATTTTAGATCCTCAACTGTGGGGGTATCATTATTCTCAGAATCAGAAGATTCCTCTTCAAAAATAACTTCTTCGAATTCAACATTCTCTACGTTTTCCTCTTCTACTTCGGGCACAACATTTGAACTTTCTACTTTATTTCCTGGAATTTTTAATTTTTGACCAATCTGTAATTTTTTTGGATTTTCTATATTATTAATAGCCACTAAATCTTCTAATTTTACATTTAATCTATTGGCTATGTTTACTAACGCATCTCCGGAATTTACAATGTAATAACCATCTTCTGTAATTGTTTCAACAGCAACATCAGGTTCTGTTTCCTCAGCTAAACTAATACTATAAACACCAGGTATAACTAATTTTTGCCCGGTTTTGATTAAATCGTTCAACAAGTTGTTTGCCCGCTTAATATCTTTGACGCTAGTGTTATAACGTTTGGAAATTTTTGATAATGATTCACCTTTTATAACATTATGAATAATTCCATCATTTAATGGTTTAGTTGATTCAGTTACTTCTGACCGATATTTTGGTATAGAAATCAATTGACCCACATTTATTATAGAATCTTTTGTTAGATTATTTTCTTCCAAAATAGCATTTAAACTTACGTTATGTTTTTTGGCTATTTTCCACAAGCTATCACCTTTTCGAACTTTATATGATACCATATTGACTTCATCTTCAATAGATTCAGTCACCGGGAAATCTAATGGTTCGAGGACTTCGGTATTTTCATCATCTACATATTGTTCTTCATCATTGTCTTCTGTTTCGGGTTTGTATGTCCAACTTGGGCGAGTTGGTGGATATCTATTTTTACTGCTTGATACTTTCTTACTTTTTTGCGTTTCGAATCCTGCATTAAAATCAGGGTGTAGCTCTTTTTTTTCTATTTCTACTACTGGTTCATCGGAAACCTTTGTTTGATCTGGCGAGGTTCCTGAGTGCTGATTATTTGCTGTCTGGCATCCTGGTTGAACTAGTAGGATACCTATTCCTAATACATGCAGCAGTGCTACTAGACCAAATATTTTTGTTAATTTTAATTTCATATCAATCTTTCCTCCGTTATTTTATGTTAAATTAATTTTTAAAATTTTGTATTGTTTTAATAAAGCATTCGCCCCTTGCTCCGAAGCTTGAGAACATATCAAGACTAGAGAACCCGGGACTGAGTAAAACATTATCTCCGGTCACTGCGCTTCCATAAGCACTTAACACAGCATCCGGTAAATTATTTAATATTTTAATCTCAATAGATTTGTTAATTGATTTTATAATCTCTGCAAGGTCTTTAGCTGTTTCACCAATTAAAAATGCAGATTTTATTGATTTGGTAATTTCGTTTGCAAAAAATTCCAAATTTCCCTCTTTGGATTTACCTCCTCCTATCCACACTAGCGGATGCTTAAAAGATTTTATTGCCGCAATTGCTGCAGAAAAATTTGTCGCTTTCGAGTCATTCCAAAACTTTATTCCTTTATAATCTGTTACAAAATTTAAACGATGTTTTGGAATTTTGAATGTCTGCACCGCTTTAATAAAAAAATGCATCGGCAGATTTATTTTTTTCCAGTATTTTAACGCTATTAATAAATTTTCTTTCTGTGGTGCTTTTACAAGTGGAGACTGACAAATTTGGTTATTTGTTATAGGATCATTTGTGGATATTGTCTCTAAATTATCAGGGAATTCTAATTTAAAATTCGTAGCATTATTGAGAACTGATTGCGTTGTAATTAGCGGGTTACTGTTCAGCCTATCAACTAGATTCCACTTTGCCTGGAAATATGATTTTAATGTTTGGTGGCACTCAAGATGATCATCCTCAAAATTGGTCCATAAAACAGCATTTGGGTTAAGGTACTTTAGGCTTTCTGCCTGAAATGAACTTACTTCGCATACGGCAGTTAAATTTCGAGTGTCATCTTCATTGCAAAAATTTATCATTGGTATTCCTACATTTCCTGCTGCTACAGATTTGATGCCGGCTATATTCAGAGCGTGATTTAAAAAAAGTGTCAGTGATGATTTTCCATTTGTTCCGGTTACAGCAATTATTTTTCCTTTAAAAAATATTGAAGCCAAATCAAGTTCCGAGATAGATTTCAGACCTACGCTCTTAGCTGTCTTACGCCATGAATGGTTATCCAGAAATCCTGGACTGTAGATGACTAAATTATGATCATCGGCTGTATTTTCAGTAAAAGCTTTTCTTTGTCCAATCTCAGGTGATTCATCGTAGCATATGGATTTAATGCCCTTATTATCTAAAAATTTTTTTACTACTTTTCCCGTTATGCCATTGCCAAAGATTGCCACCGGTTTGCCGGTCATTAAATGTAATATTTTATTCTGCTCAAAATTATCGATCATCTTATTTTCAAAGTAGCTAAACCTGTAATGGCAAATATTAATGAGAGTATCCAGAATCGAGTGACAACCTGAGTTTCTGCCCAGCCTAAAAGTTCAAAATGATGATGTATCGGCGCCATTTTAAAAACGCGTTTACGAAATGTTTTAAATGAAGCGACTTGAATAATAACTGATAATGCTTCTACAACAAAAATTCCTCCGACTAAAATGAGTGTGATAGGTTGATGAACCATAAATGCAACAACGCCAATTAACCCACCAAGAGCCAATGAGCCGGTGTCTCCCATGAAGATCATTGCCGGGTGCGCATTATACCACAGAAAAGTGAGACTTGCTCCAACTAAGGCAAAGCAGACAATTGCAAGTTCTCCGGAACCGGAAAGATAACTGATAAATAAATATTTAGCTATTATCATATGCCCGGTAGCATAAGCCATTACACCGTAGACCAGTGCAACAGTAATCGTGCAGCCTATTGCTAAACCATCTACGCCATCTGTCAGGTTAATCGCATTGCTCGATCCCGCTAATACAAAAAAGAAAAATAATATCAGAAACCAGATCGGCATACTAACGATTACAGGTGATTTGAAAAATGGAATCCATAGTTCCTTAATTTGGCTTCCGGTAACCTCATTGGATAACAACACCGTAATTGCTATAATTGAAATAATTGCCTGACTAAATAATTTAACTTTTCCCGATAGTCCGTTGCTATTTCCTTTTGATATTTTTAAGTAATCATCGCAGATTCCTAATATCGTCAAAGTTGTATAAACAAATAATGCAACAATGATATAAACATTCGGTTTTGCCCATAGGAGAACACTTGTTGTGACTGCGACATAAATAATTAAACCACCCATTGTCGGAGTGTCCTTTTTGGATGAATGCATATCTGCTAACTTGCCAACCTCATTTGCATTGCGCATAGTTTGCACCATTTTAAGGTTTCGTAGTTTTTTTAATATCAATGGAGCACAGGCAAATCCAATAAGTAATGCCGTTACGGCAGCCATAAAACTGCGAAGCGTTATGTAGCGAAACATTCTGAACGGCCCAAATATATTTTCAAATTCTGCCAAATAGCTCAACATGCTTCTTCTAGTTTTCGAAAGTGTTCAATTGATAATTCTGATAAAGCGTCTTCTAATCTATAGATTCGACTTCCTTTAACTAGAACGGCGCCTTGAAAATTTTCTATTTCTGTGACTGCATCTTTCAAATCATCTACAATCTTAATTTGATTTTCATCAGCATTTTTTTCAAGCATACCCAGTTTAAAATCATTGGAATTTTCACCAATCAGGACAACTTTGTCTTGAGGTCGCAGCTCTAATTTGTTTCCTGTTTCCTGGTGTAATATAGATGAGTCTTTGCCAAGCTCAGACATTGAACCGAGCAAATAAAGACGTGGGGATGGATTGGAAAATGTATTATGAAATGCCTCAAATGCATCTGACATTGAAGCGGGATTTGCATTGTAACAGTCCACATAAAATTGTTTTCCGTTAAATCTAAAAATTTCACCCCGATGTTTTGCAGGCTTCCACTGAATCAATCTTTTTTGGATTTTGTGCTGATCTATGCCAAATATTGTTGCCAGTGTGATTGCCATTACAGTGTTACGCATCATTCCCGGACTCATAAACGGAATAAAATATTTTTGATCGGAGTAAGGCGACTGCTGGAATTTCAACAAGCAGCCGCCATCCGGTCTTCTAGGTATTGTCTCTGTCTGGTAGTTTACTATAGAATTTGATTTCGCTTCATCATAATCGTGAGCGGAAATTATTAATTTATTTGATGTAATTGTTTCAAAAACAGGATGTGCTAAACATTCTTCCGGAAGAAGTGACCATCCGTTTAAACGAGTATTCAGCGCCAGTTTAGATTTTTCTTCGGCAATTGCTTCGATTGACCCTAGTCCTTCCAAATGAGATTTCGCCAATTTTGTTGTGATTGAAGCAGTCGGACTAATAATTTTTGTTAATGCCTCAATTTCTCCCGGCGAATTGGTTCCGACTTCTATAACTGCATACTTATGCACCTGAGTGTTAATATTTAACAGTGATAGCGGCACACCGATATGATTATTGTAATTTCCCTGCGTTTTGCAAACTACGTCATCGTCGAGTAAAAGAGACAACATTTCCTTGGTTGAAGTCTTTCCGCAGCTGCCCGTTATGCCAATAACGTGACCATCAAAATGCTGTCTATGCCGTGCGGCAATTTTTTGGAGTGAATTGAGTGGATCTTCTACCACTAATTGTGGCAGGTCTAAGGTCTCATTAAAATTTTTAACAATAGCACCAATGGCACCATTTTTCTTTGCGTGTGAAACAAATTCATGTCCATCTCGCTTATCAGTTTTAAGAGCAATAAAAAGTTCGTTTGGTCTAATTATTCTGGAATCAAAACTAATTCCGGCAACTTTATCCGGCATTCCATTATGCCATTCTCCTGATGAAATATTTTTCAACAAATTTGCATCAATTGTAATGTAACTATTTTTTAATTCGTTTATCATTTAGACGTATTCGTAGTTATTAGAAAATTTATTTTCGATTAGTTCGTGTGCAATGAGACGATCATCAAACGGTTCAACAACTGAATTTATTTCCTGATATGTCTCATGTCCTTTACCGGCAATTAGTATACAGTCACCACTTTTTGCAGCATCAATAGCCGATTTTATTGCCCATCTTCGGTCTTCTTCAAAAATGATTCTGTTACTATCTGTAAGCCCTTCTTTCATGTCATTAAAAATTGACGCTATTGACTCATTCCTCGGATTATCCGAAGTAGCCCACGCTAAATCAGCATATTGCTGAACTGCCTTTGTCATTAACGGCCTTTTTTTTCGATCTCTGTTTCCACCACATCCAAAGATTACAATTAATTTTCCCGCTGTGATTTCTCGTAACATCGACAATGTATTTTTTAACGCATCATCAGTATGAGCATAATCAACTAATACGTTATAAGGCTGACCGGCTGACACGGGTTCCATTCTTCCCGGCACGCCCTGAAAATCTTTCAAATATTGCACAGATTCACTAACGTCTATGCCTAAAGTATAACAAATCGCCAGGGCCGCCAAAATATTACTCACATTATATTTGCCCAGCATTGATGTCATTACTGTTGTATTTCCATCCGGCCAGGTAACATTGAATGTCACTCCATTATCACTGAACTTAATATCAGACCCAAATATTGTCGCGGCTTTTGTCATTCCAAAAGTCACCAAATTGACATCATTTGGGATGAGGTCTAATAACTTATCCGAGTAATTATCATCAATATTTATTACAGCATTTTGTGGTTTATGTCCCGTTTCACCGGTGAACAATTTACTCTTAACAGTAAAATATTCTTCGAAGGTTTTATGATAATCGATATGGTCACGAGTTAAATTTAAAAACGCTGCGATATTAAAGTTAATGTCATTTACTCTGGCTTGATCAATACCGTGAGAACTCACCTCCATAACAGCATGGGTGCAATTGTTTGACTTTATTTGCGAAAGTATCTTGTGAATTTCTATTGCTTCAGGAGTTGTGTGATCTGCCGGTAATGATTTATTGCCCAGTGCATATTTTATTGTTCCTATCATTCCGGTTTTTTTACTGGCACTGTTTAAAATGTGATGTACCAGATAGGTCACGGTTGTTTTCCCATTTGTGCCGGTGATACCAATCATATTTAAAGACTGATCCGGATAATTATAGAATCGTTGTGCGATAGTGCCTAAAGTAACTCGACAATCTTCAACTTGAATTACCGGAACTTTTTTATCGGAAATTTCTTGATCTGTTATGATGGCGACTGCACCTCTATAAATTGCTTCATCAATAAATTTATTACCATCAAACCTGCTGCCTTTTATTGCAAAGTATAAACTGCCGGGAGTTATTTTTATACTGTTAGTGCAAAGATTATCAACATTGCATTCCAGACTGCCGTTAGAATGAATTATCGATAAATCATTCAAGAGTATTTTTAAGTTTTGATTATTATTATTGAAATAATTTTTATTTTGACTCAACAAATTGAGCGTGTACGAGAGCAATACCGGCGACGCATTCAATAGTTTAATTCCCTGTAACATCGGACTTATCATAGTTCAATCTTCCATGCTAAAATGTTATCATCTTTTCTTTCCGGCTCTTTAATTGCCATATATGAAATTAATTGTTCAGCGATATTTTTAAAAGCGGGTGCAGCAAATTTCCCTCCATAACCAGCACCATCAGATTTTGGTTCATCGATAAAAACTGATATAACCAGTCTGGGTTTTGTGGCTGGAAAAAATCCTACAAATGATGCAATATGCTTTTCGCTGGTATATTCACCGTTGACTAATTTTCGAGTGGTTCCTGTTTTTCCGGCTACCTGAAATCCGGGAATATTTGCTTTCGGAGCCGTTCCCCCGGTTTCAACTGTTTTCATTAAAATATTAGACATTATTTTAGCAGTATGGGCACTGATAACTTTTCTAATAGCAGCGGGTTTTGCCAATCCAACTCTGTTTTTGTTTTCATCGTAAAGTTGTCGTGAAATAATTGGAGTCATTAGCACTCCTTCGTTAGCTATTACTGAGTATGCCATATGAATTTGCATAGGAGTGGCCGCTATACTATAGCCTATCGGCATACGGCTTATTGTTAGAGCATCCCATTTGTCTACTGGGTGCAAAATTCCCTTTTCTTCAATGCCAGGGGAAAAGCCTGTGGCACGACCAAACCCAAATTCTTTTGCATAGTGATATAATCTTTTTTCTCCTAGCCTTATGCCAACTTGGGATGTCCCCCTATTACTTGATTTACTCAGAATTTGCCAGACAGGCAGTTTTTCAAATTGTTTGTGGTCCGTAGGTAATTTTAGTTTTTTTCCTTTATAAACTGCAGTTGGATTTGCACAGTTAAATATCATTTCCGGTTGAACCACCTGATCCTCAATTGCACCGCTAATTACAACTGACTTAAAAGTTGATCCGGGTTCAATCACATCTGCTATTGCCCGATTGCGCATTTCATTCAAAGAGTATTTTCTAAATTTATTTGGGTTAAATGTTGGATAGTTGGCTAACCCTAAAATAAAGCCTGTTGACGGATCACTAACGATGATGGTTGCTGATTTAGGCGTATAGTTATCACTAATTACTACGAGCTCGCTCTCTACAATATTTTGAATTACTCGATCTATTGTGAGTCCAATATCCCATCCATTTGACGAATTAATTTCCCTGCTGCGAAATTGACTCAGTTCATTTCTTTTTCCATCGCGTTCTGTTTCGTACCAACCTCTATGACCTTGTAGAAATTTATTAAAGAAACGTTCAACACCGATTACCGGTGTACCTTCATTGTTAACAAAACCAATAATGTGGGAAGCTAAAGATTCATTGGGATAGTAGCGTATATGTTTTCTGTTCCCATAAATCCCTTTAATTTTTAATGCCAGAATTTTATTATACGTGTCGTTATCAATTTTGTCTGCAATTTTTCGCCACTGAATTAACTTAACCTTCTTTTGGTTTTGATTTAACTTCCAGGATTTTGTTGTTACTTTCTCTGTAATTTCATCTAGTGGAATAGCTAAAATATCAGCTAATTGGGGTAGCTTTACTTCATCTTCATTTTTAAAAGTTTGTGGATCAACTCCCAACTCTACAAAACTGTGAGTAGTCGCCAATAAGTTACCTCTTGAATCTAGAATATTCCCACGTTTAGTATCTTTTACAACTATGCTGTGATGATTATTTTTGGCAATTTCTGCAAGTTCGTTTTTCGTAATTATTTGAATATAGACTAAGCGTATGAGCAATACAGAAAAACATAGCGATACTGTAGTAACTATAAACCTGATGCGCCATGACTGTATGTTTATATTTTTCATTAATTTTGTACTGCAGCCATATTAATGGTTTTCTTAATGATTTTTGGCCCGTTAAAACTTAAATTTATTATTTGATTATTTTCAGGGGGTTGTAAGTTCAGTTTTAATGATTTTGATCGAGCTATTAAATTTTTGGGACTTTCTGCTGTGGCAATTTTTGAGTCAATTTGCTGAACATCTTTGTACGAACGACTTATAGAGCGTTCCAAATTTTTTATGTTTTCTGCTGACTGAGAAATATTATTTCGAATCTTAATAATGTACAATCCACCACCAGTCATTATCAGTAGATTCAGCACTACGAGACCAAAGAACAGATAAAGTATGATGGTTTTTTTATTAGGTTTTTTATTCATGAGTTAGATAATTTCTTCAGCACACGCATTTTGGCTGATCGTGCTCTTCGGTTAATTTCACATTCGTCGTCACCAGGTTGTATCGGTCGTCTCGTTAATATTTCTGCGTAAGAAGTGCGGGATTGCTGAGGGGTCTGATCTTCTTTATGGATTGGCTGGCCGGCCATTTTTCTAAAGTAACGTTTTACAATTCGGTCTTCCAATGAATGAAAACTGATCACAGCGAGTATTCCGCCAGGCGATAATTTTTCAAATGCTATCGGTAAGGCTTTTTCTATAAACTCTAGCTCGCGGTTAATATAAATTCTTAGACCTTGAAATACTTTTGTTGCCGGATGTATACGTCTCGAGCCGGCAATCTTTCCTTTGGCCTTTACGACAAGATCGGCAAATGATTGTGTTTCACTCAATATGCCTGTTCCTCTGGCAGCAAAAATTTTATAAACAATCCTGTGCCAGCTTGGTTCTTCACCAAAATTGCGTATTGCCTTTACCAATTCATTGCGCGGTGCGGTTTCTAAAAACTCTGATGCTGTCAGATCGGTGCGTCTATCAAAACGCATATCTAATGGGCCATCGTACTTAAATGAAAAACCGCGCTCTTTTGAATCCACATGAAATGAAGATAATCCTAAATCAAATATAGCGCCTGCATAGCCACTTCCCGGGATCCGGTCCAGATTAGAGAAATTTACATTATGAAAATTGAATTGCTGTGGATATTTTGTATGCAAAATCTTTGCTCTATCAATTGCTTCATGATCACAATCGAGTGCGGTTATTTTTATATTTTTTGCTGACTCTAATATTGCTTCACTATGTCCGCCTCCACCAAATGTACAATCCAAATACCAATATCCCTCACTGGGCGTAAGAGCCTTCAGAACCTCCTTTTTTAACACAGGTTGATGGCCGTCCATATATTTTAAATTCGATGAGCTATGTGGATATAATAGCATTGATTAAGTTTCTCCATCCGGGGGAACGTTCATTTCCCTTCTTCTTAAAATTGATATCGTTTTTAACAAAACGACCTCTTGGAATATCCGTGTTTAAATCAGGTAATGTCGGAAATTCCCAAACTGTGTAATGACGAGTTTCGCCATTTCGATTTCTTCCATTGTTTAAAATTGAATTATTTCGAGTATTTAAGTTATTTAACATTTTTCTATATGTCTAATTCTCCTAACGCATCGACTATATTTAATTCTTTTTCTGTTTCTGATTTAGCGTATTTCTCAGTACTCCAAATTTGAAAAGCTTTTCCTGTCCCAACTAGCGTTACTTCTTTATTAATTTCGGCGTGTTGGAGTAATTTTTCGGGAATGTTTATTCTGCCTAGACTATCGCAGCTAAACTTAACGGCTTTAGAGAAAATGCTTCGCAGTATCATCTGTCCTCTGATGTTGCCTTCTCTGATTTCATTTGTTTTGGCGAAAAGCTCTTTTTGCTTTTGCGGCGGGTATACATTGATCCAGCCATTTGGATGTGGCCAAGCCAGATAAAAATTATGCTCCTTCAAATTATCATCTTTAACCCTCCAGCATGAAGGTACGGACACTCTCTTTTTAACATCTAAATTGTGTAAAAATTCGCCGACGTAGGTTGGTTGATTATCTGAGACTTCCATGGTGTATAAGAGCAGTATTTCCCACTTTCAACCACTTCTTACCACTTTATCCCACTTCGTCAAGAACTTTTTATGAAAATTATAGCTAATCTTAATAATTCACTTGACTAAACTCGTTATTATCAACTAAATGCTTAGTTATTCGCATGTTACTGACATAAGTCATTAGGTATTTGTTAGTTTTGTCAATAATTAATAAAATTTTAATAATAACTGTTTTCTAATGTTTATAAGGTGAGCCTTTAAGTCATTATTTTATGGCAGATCCCAAACAAAAAACTAAAATCGCACGACTCGATGATTTGTTGGTAATTCAAGGTCACTGTGAATCAAAAACCCGAGCTAAAAGTATAATTCTAGCGGGTAAGGTAAAGCATGGGACAGATGTTCTTGATAAAGCAGGCAAAACTTATCCAGTTGATTTGCCGTTAACGATTCAAGCTCCCCCGCCCTATGTTAGTAGAGGCGGCTTTAAACTGGCAGGATTTTTGGACAAACTGCAATTGAATTTGACTGGGAAAAGTGCCCTGGATATCGGTGCATCAACCGGCGGTTTTACAGATTGTCTATTACAGCGGAACGTGAAAGCAGTTACCTGTGTTGATGTAGGACGGGGTCAGCTGCATGCAAAATTAGTTGAGGATTCCCGGGTAACAAATATTGAGAAAACTAATGTCCGTTATTTAACTGAAAAAATGTTACCATTGAACGAATATAATATCGTCGTAATTGACGTATCGTTCATTTCGTTAAAAAAAATTCTGCTACCGGTTTGGCAATTCGTTGAATCTGGCGGGCATCTTTTGGCGTTAGTCAAACCGCAGTTTGAAGCACATAAAAAAGAAGTAGATAAAACAAAAGGAATTATTAAAGACTCGGAGATTCACCAAAGAGTATTAAGCGAGATTAGAGAATTTGCCGAAAAAAATTTAGTGCATGCCGATGAGATTGGTTTTATGGAATCAGCGATTAAAGGCACCGACGGTAATAAAGAATTTTTATTGGCCTATGTGAATGGAAAATAATTATCAATGCGAGGAATGAAATGACATAACGGTCCACCATATCTGTGCGATTATATGGTTTACAAACACTTGAACGATCAAACTGAATTAACAGAGCATGGCTTGCCGCCAGAGCTACTTAGCTACGCCCATTGGGTGCAGATTCCATTGCTGTCATGAGTTCTTCCAATGGCACGTTTTTTGCGTTAGGCTTTATTTTTTGTCTTCTCACTATTTAGTTTATTTGTATAAACTAAACATTTGTCCAAGTAATTTTTTTCTTTTTAATTTACTTTTCGGAAATTTATTTTAGTAGATGCTCTAACCAGTATCTAACTATTAAGTTTTCAATTTTTATTTGCCAACGAACAGTACATATACTCCTTAATTAAAATATCTCATACATATAATCTGCCAATACTAAATTTACAATTGTCAGTAGTAGACACAATTATATTGATAAATAATATTTTATTAGTCTTGATGAACTTTATTTATACTATTCGCTAGGTAACATACAATTGGAATATCAGTTGAAAGTACAATTCTAAATGATAAAAAGAAAAACGTATGTCTTTGTCAGTTTGACCGTAGTCTTTACATTTATTCTATTTGGATGCGTTAGGTCAAATAAGAGTAACACTGGTAATCATGCGGCAAATTTAACTCTTGATGACCAATTTACGCTCACCGGAAAGAAACATTTTGTTCAAGATTACCCACCCACTGATTCTTCAGGAAACTTAAATGTTGTTGTCGAAATCCCAGCTGGAACCAATGACAAATGGGAGGTGGATAAGACTACAGGGAAACTTAAATGGGAAATTAAAAAAGGTAAACCAAGGGTTGTAATGTATCTTGGATATCCGGGAAATTACGGTATGGTTCCCAGGACACTTCTGTCAAAAGATGTGGGTGGTGACGGTGATCCACTAGATGTCATAATCATCGGCCCTGCTGTTCCAGGAGGTAGTGTTGTGAAAGCGCGCCCTATTGGTGTTTTAAAGTTGCTCGATGATGGAGAACAAGATGACAAGATAATCGCAATTTTACTTGATTCACCTCTTGTTGCAGTTTCCACAATCGATGATTTGTGGCACGAATACAAAGGGATAACAGGAATCCTCGAAATTTGGTTCTCAAATTATAAAGGGCCGGGGAGAATGTTGTCAAAAGGATTTGGTAGCTTAGCTGAAGCGCAGCTTGTAATCAATGCTGCTGTCGAAGCATATAATAATGAGCATTCAATATCTAAATAATTTAAGTTTATCAAATCGGTAAACTGTGCAAATATTACTTGAAATATCAACTGGAAAAGCACTAGTTATCAACACGAGTATTGATTTTAATGGCAGCAATTTTGGACAAATTGCAATTGGATTTGGTCGGTAAAAATGCCCTGAATATCGGTGCCTCAACTGGTGGCTTTACAGATTGTCTATTACAGAGGAACGTGAAAGCAGTTACCTGTGTTGGTGTAGGACGGGGTCAGCTGCATGCAAAATTAGTTGAGGATTCCCGGGTAACAAATATTGAGAAGACTAATGCCCGTTATTTAAGTGATGAAGTGTTACGATTGAGCGAATATAATATTGTCGTAGTTGATGTATCGTTCATTTCGTTAAAATAAATTCTGCTACCGGTATGGCCATTCGTTGAATCGGGCGGGCATCTTTTGGCGTTAGTCAAATCGCAGTTTGAAGCACTTATAGCAATTACAATTCTTTTTGGCAGACACTATAAAAAAATGAAGTAGATAAAACAAATGTGATTTTATGATTTTGCTAAGAATATGACAGATGAATTACCTCCTATTTTTCTTGAGTGTTTGTGGGCGTTTCAATACCTACGCCTAGCTGCATTCTTCTAGAAAAGCCGGGAATTATTTGACACGGCAATTAATTTCCATAGAAATGATTTCTATACAAATGATTTCTATTCTAATTATTACGGCACAAATATGAAAAAACTAGCAACAGAACAGGTTGTAGAGCAGGTAATTCCTTCTGCCATATCAATGCCCATAGTTCCCAAAGAAAGGTATGACTTGCGTATTTTGAGTTCCATTCGACGTATCATTCGCTCGGTGGATATTTATTCGAGAAAACTCGCCCAGGAACATGGAGTCACTGTTCCGCAGCTGCTTTGCATGCTCAAAGTGGATGAGCTTGGCCCTTTGACAATTAAGGAGCTAAGCGAAGAGGTGTTTCTCAACCCCAGCACTATCGTCGGCATTGTAGACCGACTGGAAAAACATGATGTTTTTACTCGCGAACGTTCCGTTAAAGACCGTCGCTGTGTCCGTATTTACTTAACTGAAAAAGGCAGGGAAATGGTCGCCCAGTCTCCTTCTCCTTTGCAGGATTCATTAGCTACCTCAATTGACAATTTACCTGAACTCGAAAGAGCCACCATCGCCTTGTCCCTCGAAAAGATTCTGGAAATGATGGACAAAAACCCCGTCGCCATTGAAGCCACTGTTATTTCTCAAGAAACGGCACCGGTTCTTGAAACTTCACCGGACTTGAAAGAAGACAAAGGTATTGTTCCGAAGATGAAAAATAAAAACTAAATTTATTAATTTAGGATATCCTGGCACAATCAATTCATGCTCAAGCAGAAAAAGGAGCCTGCTTTATTAAAAACTATATCAATTAGAACAACTTAAACCTTGAAAACCATGATAACAGAAAACGACAGTAAAACTAAAACGAACACTGAATACCTTAATGACATCTATTCCGATGAGAATGATGCAAAGGCCGATTTTGATGATGTTTACGATGCTCCCACTCCTCATTCCTATATTGAAACCATGGCAAATACAGGCTATGAGATTGGCCAACAATGCCAGCCGTTTTTTGTTGAAGCAGTAAGGTTCTTACAGGAGCGAAATGGAAAAGCCTGGCCCGTTCAAATGCTTGACATCGGATGTTCCTATGGAATTGGTTCTGCCTTGGTAAAATACAAATGTACTTTTGATGAATTGGTTGCATTTTCTGCCACTAGAGTTCCCCGAGATTATGACTCTGCTTGCCAGGCCCTACGGCAATGGTTAAACGTGATACCGCCGGAAAATGATATTCGTTGCGTAGGGTTGGACTGCTCTAAACCTGCCATCAAGTTCGCAATCGATTCCGGGTTGCTGGATGGAGGTTTGAGTCGAAATTTGGAAGAAGGGACCGCTCCACTTACACAGGAGGAACTACAATGGTTTGAAGGCTGTAATCTAATGATCAGCATGGGGGCGATCGGATATATCTCTGAGCGTACGTTGAATACTGTTTTTAATCATTTAGCAAAAGCGCACCCAGGTTCGCTTGGGCCAATTGCCGTCATGTCGGTTTTGCGCATGTTCGATCTTGAGTCTATTTACGATTGTTTTGCAAAGCATGGTTTTGTTCTAAGAGAAGTTCCCGGAATCTGCCTGCCTCAACGTAATTTTGCGGATGAGACGGAAAAAAATGAAATTCTACAAATTCTTAAAACGAAAGGCACGGATTTCGAAAGTTTTGAAGCAAAAGGCAAATTATACGCGAATCTCTTAATTGCAGCTACGCCTGATACAATAGATCTGCTTGAAGAGCGAATGTTATCAGTTCATGCCGAGCAGAGTTTGCTTAAGAATTCATCATCATTTATTAAACGCTAAGTAGCCTTACCGTTGATTTTATTAAAAGACGTTTGTAAGTCATTTGATGATGGTCGCAGCCTTGCGGTTAACCGAATTTCATTGGAAGTATCTAAAGGGGAAATTCTTGTTTTACTCGGTACGTCTGGATGCGGTAAAACCACACTACTAAAAATGATCAATCGATTGATCGAGCCTTCCGCCGGATCGATTGAAGTAAAGGGACAAAACATATTAAATCAAGATCCCGTTACCCTAAGAAGGAATATTGGCTATGTATTCCAGGGGATTGGACTCTTCCCGCATTTAACCATCGAAGAAAATATAACGATTGGCCTAAAGCTTATCGGAGTATCCTCCACTAAAAGGAAAGCCCGAGCGCTTGAGCTTTTGGAGATGGTGAAGCTAACTCAGAAATTGAGCAAACGTTTACCTGAAGAGCTTTCTGGTGGCCAGCAACAACGGGTGGGAGTTGCTCGCGCTCTCGCTGCTGATCCTGAAGTCCTATTGATGGATGAACCGTTTGGTGCGTTGGATGCAGTTACGCGAGAAACTTTGCAAGACGAAATATTACGACTTAATAACCAACTCGACAAAACAATCGTATTTGTTACCCATGATGTCATTGAAGCAATCGCATTGGGAAATCGAATTGCAATTCTCAACGATGGAAAGCTTATTCAATTAGGAACAAGTCATGAGCTTTTTAGCGATCCTCAAAGCCCTATTGTAAATGACTTAATTCACAAGCCAATGCAAAGGCTTTTACGTTTGGCCGACTCATACCAATCAGATAATACATGAATTGGATAGCGCCATGGATTGACTTTACTATCGAACGGTTGCCCGAATTATGGTTGCGCCTCGGAGAGCATTTCATCCTGGTTGGAGTGTCGACGCTTATCGCAACTCTGGTTGGAATTCCCCTCGGTATATTAGCCAATCGAAATAAATGGTTGCGGGGGCCGGTTTCAGTAGGTTGTGGTGCCCTTCAGCCAATTCCCAGTCTTGCCATGCTTGCCGTATTACTCACTGTTTTTAACAAAATTGGATTTCTACCTGCCATCACTGCTCTTACATTGTACGCCTTTTTACCCATAGTCCGCAACACGATAGCAGGGCTTGATTCTGTGTCTAAAGAAATTATTGAGGGCGCCAAAGGTGTTGGCATGACCAGAGCGCAGCGGCTTCTCTGGGTGGAATTGCCCCTCGCGTCGCCCATCATTGTTACGGGCATTCGAACGTCAGCAGTTATCGGAGTCGGCATCGCAACGTTATCTGCATTCATCGGAGCAGGAGGGCTTGGGCAATTCATCAATCGAGGACTTTCGATGTCGAATACTAACCTCATCTTATTTGGAGCCATTCCAGCTATTCTCCTTGCTTTGGCGGTCGATGCATCTGTTGTTTTTTCGCTTTGGGGTCTTAAAAAATATCGTCGTCGTCACAGCCAACCGCTGAAAACCGGTAAAACTCTTTTCTATGGATTAATGATGGCTACTCCTGGAATACTTTTCCTATTAGGAACGCTTATTTATTTCATGCCTTTGAAACAAACGAGCCCGACATCCACACAAACGGTAATCAGAATTGGCAGTAAGAATTTTACAGAACAACTCATTCTTGGAGAACTTATGGCGCAATTAATTGAGTCGGATCAAGATTTTCTGGTGGAACGGCATTTTAATTTAGGCGGAACCATGATTTGTCATGAAGCCATGAAAAATGGAGCGATTGATATTTATGCGGAATATACCGGAACTGGGCTTACCGCTATACTAAAACAAACAACTGCGATCAAAGGCAGTCAGGTGTTGCAATTAGTGAGCGAGCAATACCTGGACCGATACAATATTAAATGGCTAAAACCATTTGGGTTTAATAATACTTATGCCGTCACGATTCGGAGTGAAGATAAAGACAAATTCCAGTTATCCAAAATATCTGAGCTTGCGAAAATATCCAATAAACTGAAAGCGGGTTTTACCTCTGAATTTATGGAAAGAGAAGACGGCTACCAGGGAATACAGCAGCTCTATAATCTTTATTTTGAGAGTGTAGTTGATTTGGAGCCATCCATTATGTATCGAGCTATTGCGAACAAAGAAGTCGATGTGATTTGCGCATTTGCCACTGATGGTCGGATTGAATCTTATGAATTATATGTTTTGGCTGATGATAAACATTTCTTTCCTCCTTACCAGGCTGCCCCTATCGTGCGAAACGATTTGCTTAAAAAATTCCCCAAGCTAGAAAAACTGCTTAATACATGGGCCGGGAAATTGAATGACGAAACGATGCAACAGCTCAATTACCAAGTAGACGAGTTGAAACGCTCTCCCCACAATGTAGCAGAAATCTTTTTGAAAAATAATGTCTTACAAAGCAGGTAATTTGATATAACTTAATTAAAAGCGATTCTATCTCGACTTTCTCAATTTACGCCAAAAACAAATCAAAAGATGACATAATGGTTGTCAGTATGCAGTTTCTGAGAAAAAATTATTGAAAATTAAACGAGCCCTGAAAGAGCGATATAGTATCTCATGTGCTAAAGATGTTATGAAGATAAACTTTTGATAGGGATTGTGACACACGTGAATAATTACTTCACCCGTTTGGGCTTGTAAATAAAATTAGTAATTATTCCCAAAGCGTTACTCTGGCTAGTATAGATTAACCTTTCGGGCTATGAAAATATTTATCATATAGATAATCTACAAATATCTGTTTGCCTGTTGATGGAGCATCTGCCATTAGAAACTTCCTAATTTGATTGTGCCTGTTGTGCCCAACGTGTTAGCGGTCCACCAAATGGTGGTCTAAAAGTGATATCAAAAGAACACATCTAATCTGAATAGTTTCTAGTTTCAAAACATCAAAAAAATAAGATATCAACAATTGCTTGAAGGTAATTCATTTGTTGTGTACAAAAATCTCATACGTTCTGCAGACATTGTGAAGGATAGAATATGAGTGATTATTATGTTTATGTATACATCGATCCTAGAAACTTTGAGGAATTCTATTTCGGAAAAGGTAAAGGATCACGAAAAGATGTACATTTGGCGGAAGATTCAGATACTGAAAAATCAAAAAGAATTAAAGCAATAAGAAAAGAAGGCTTAAGCCCTCTTATACGAGTAATAGCTCGTAATCTTTCAGAGCATGATGCACTCCTTGTCGAAAAAACATTATTATGGAAGCTTGGTAAGCATCTGACGAATATCTCAACTGGACATTATTCGGATAACTTTAGACCACAAGATACCTTACATAAAAAATTATCAGGATTCGACTTTAAGAATGGACTATACTATTACAATGTTGGTGAAGGTATCCATCGTAACTGGGACGACTATCGTAAATATGGGTTCATTTCAGCAGGACAAGCTCCAAGATTTCGAGATGCCATGCTTCGATTGCAAGAAGGAGACATTGTAGCTGCATACCTGAAAGGAAAAGGTTTCGTTGGAATAGGAAAAGTCACCCAAAAAGCAAAACCTGTTAGGGAAGTTTATATAAAGAATGTTCAATTGCTTGGTCTATCACTCAAATCCTCAAATATAAAGGCTAACTATAATGACATGGAGAAGTCTGAGTATGTTGCTCTAGTTGAGTGGATTGTGGCAGTGGATAGAAAAGATGCAAGATGGAAGCCTAAGAGGGGTCTTTTTACATCACAGTTAGTTACAGCATCGCTGGATGGTCAGTCTGTGACGGTAAAGTATTTAGAGAGAGAATTTAATGTCGATATTGAGAATTTTATTGATTAATAAAGATCGAATGCAACAATCCAAACTACAGGGCTAGATAAGGGTAGGGCTCGCTTTAATGTTTGTTCGATTTCTTAAATGTGTATTATTGAATTGATAAAGTTAATTATACAGCCAATTGCATCATTATAATTTTTAGCGTTAGTTTTTCAGAAATAAAATTCAGAATGTTCTTCAAAAAAAGTCAGTCTTTTAAAGATTAATAATGGCCGAAAAAAAAACAGCACCGAAAAACGATAAAGGCTTCGAGGAGTCCCTGTGGGATTCCGCTAACCGGTTGCGGGGCAGTGTCGAGTCTTCCGAATACAAACACGTTGTCCTGAGCTTGATTTTCCTCAAGTTCGTTTCAGACAAGTTTGAGGAGCGACGGGCGGAGCTGATCACGGAGGACAAAGAGAAATACGCCGACATGGTGGAGTTCTATACCATGAAGAATGTGTTTTACCTGCCGGAGTCTTCGCGCTGGTCTTACATTCAGCAGCATGCCAAGCAGGGAGATATCGCGATCAAGATCGACTCGGCTCTCACTGCGGTGGAAAAGAGCAATACCTCGCTCAAGGGTGCTTTGCCGGACAACTATTTTTCTCGCATCGGGCTGGATGGCAGCAAGCTCTCGGCCCTGATCGATACGATCAACAACATCGATACGGTTGCGGACAACGAGGAGGACACGGTCGGTCGGGTTTATGAATATTTTCTCGGCAAGTTTGCCGCCTCGGAAGGCAAGTTGGGTGGAGAGTTCTATACGCCCAAGTGCGTTGTCAATCTGATTGCGGAAATGATTGAACCCTACAAGGGCAAGATCTACGATCCCTGTTGTGGTTCGGGGGGTATGTTCGTACAATCGCTCAAGTTTGTGCAGAGCCATCACGGCAATACCAAAGATATTTCGGTGTACGGTCAGGAGTTTACCGCCACCACCTACAAATTGGCCAAGATGAATCTGGCTGTACGCGGGCTCTCGGCCAATCTCGGAGAAATCGCCGCCGATACATTCTTTAAGGATCAACACCCAGACCTGAAGGCCGACTACATTATGGCTAATCCGCCCTTCAACATGAAGGAATGGCGAGCTGCCGACGAGCTGACCAACGACTCCCGCTGGGATGGCTATGAAACACCGCCCACCGGCAATGCCAACTACGCCTGGATCCTCCACATGGTGAGCAAACTCTCCGAGCACGGCGTGGCCGGCTTCGTCCTCGCCAACGGCTCCATGTCCACCAACACCACCGGCGAAGGCGCAATCCGCCAAAAGATGGTGGAGAACGACCTCGTCGACTGCATGATTGCGTTACCGGGTCAATTGTTTTTTACGACTCAAATTCCCGTTTGCCTCTGGATACTTTCAAAAAACAAACGAGGTACCGCGCAATCACCCTCACCCCAAACCCCTCTCCCAGAGGGCGAGGGGATTACTGCCTCTGAGCATTATCGGGGAGGATTTGATTTTTCCGGTCTTGTGAAAACGGCCCGAGAGTTGCGCCAAAACCAAACACCCGCCGAAGAAAGTTTCTGGCAGGTTGTCAGGAATCGTAAACTGGCAAATCTGAAGTTTAGACGTCAACACCAAACTGGCGATTATATCGCAGATTTCTACTGTGACGAGAGGAAGTTGATTATTGAACTCGATGGAGAAGCTCACGATTCGGAAACGCGAATTAAGAAAGACAAAAAACGAGACGCCTATCTGACCTCCAAAGGCTTCAAGGTACTAAGATTCACAAACAGAGAATGGCTCGAATCACCCGATCAGGTTCTCGAAAAAACTGTGAAATACTGTGAAACAACTTCCCCCACTTCGACTGGGAGAGAACAGAGCAGATCTAACAACGATTCTACTACAGAGGATTTTTCCTCCTCTCCCACTGGGAGAGGTCGGGTGAGGGTAAATAACACTTTCCGCAATCGTTGCGGAGAAGTGTTATTTATAGACGCCCGAAAGATCGGCTCAATGATTAGTCGCACGCAGAAAGAACTCTTATCTGACGACATCGCTAAAATCGCCGAAACGTATCATAGTTGGCGAGCAACCCCTCACCCTAACCCTCTCCCAGAGGGAGAAGGAAATAAAAGCTCCTCTCCTTCTGGGAGAGGCGGGGGTGAGGGTGTTGAGCACTATAAAAATATCCCTGGATATTGTTTTAGTGCCCAACTTGAAGATATTCGGAAACACGACTTCGTGCTCACCCCCGGTCGTTACGTCGGCGCCGCAGACATCGAAGACGACGGCATCCCTTTTGAGACTAAAATGACCGAGATGAGCCAAACGCTTTATGCTCAGATGGAAGAGTCAGCAAAGCTGGATGAGGTGATTCGGAAAAACCTGGAGGGCTTGGGTTATGGGAAGTAAGGTTATCACAGACACTCAATATCGGCAATGGCTCAAGGATCTGAAACAAAGAGTTCGCAAGGCTCAACTGAAAGCGGCCGTTTCCGTTAATACAGCTTTGTTGACGTTCTATTGGGAACTTGGAGCCGATATTGTCGAGCGCCAGAAAACTGCGACATGGGGAAGTGGATTTCTAAAGCAATTGAGTGCTGATCTGATTGTGGAATTTCCGGAGATGAAGGGATTTTCGCACAACAATCTTCAATACATCAAAAGATGGTATCTATTTTATTCCAGGGATATTTCAAATTGCGGAACAGGCTGTTCCACAATTGCTCAATCGGTTGCTGAAAAATTGCAGAACCCGGATGCTTTGCCAAAAGTGGAACAGCTTGTTCCACATTCAAAATGGTCGCAGATTGTGGAAAAGTTGGTCAAGATCCCATGGGGTCATAATCTGGTTATCATTTCCAGGTGCGTTGAAATGGAGGAAGCCCTCTTCTATGTCCAGCAAACCATTGAGAACAACTGGAGCCGCAATGTTCTGACCCACCAAATTGAAAGTGGATTGTATGAGCGACAGGGAAAGGCGATCACTAATTTTGACAAAACGCTTCCTGCCCCGCAATCGGATCTGGCTCAGCAGATTATCAAAGATCCTTACAATTTTGATTTTCTAACGCTGACGGAAGATTATAAGGAGCGAGAGCTGGAGCAAGGGCTGATTGAACACGTTACCAAGTTTCTTATCGAATTGGGTGCGGGCTTCGCATACCTGGGAAAACAAGTGCCGGTTCAAGTTGGCGAACGTGAATTCTTTTTGGATCTCCTGTTTTATCATACGCAGCTTCATTGTTATGTCGTTATCGATTTAAAAATCGGCGATTTTGAACCCGAATTTGCCGGAAAGCTCAACTTTTATATCAAAGCTGTTGATGAGCAACTTCGACAGGAAGGCGATCATGACACAATTGGTATTCTTCTTTGTAAAAACAAGGACAAGCTCGTCGCTGAATATGCCTTGAGTGACATCAATAAACCTATCGGCGTTTCAGAGTATCAGTTGACACAAGCATTGCCCGATAATTTGAAATCAAGCCTGCCTTCCATTGAAGAAATAGAAGCGGAATTTTGTGGAAATTTAGATGATAAATAGATACTACCAGATGATGTTAAACGTTAACTTATTTGAGATTGGGATGAATGAGATGAGCCAGATAGTTTATCGGATTATGAAAGAGTCGGCGAAATTGGATAATGTGATTTGGAGGAATTTGGAGGGCTTGGGTTATGGAGAATAAATGGCGCTCTAGCATCTGGGGAGTAGAGATTTCTCTTGAATATGGCAAATCCCTAAAGGGATACAGAGAGTCAAATGGGAACATCCAAGTATTCGGCTCAAATGGTGCCGTTGGATGGACAGACAAGGCACTTTCGGATGGCCCCGGAGTCATACTCGGTCGAAAAGGTGCGTATCGAGGAGTTCGATACAGCAAAGAGCCTTTCTTTGTCATTGATACAGCCTACTACGTTAAGCCCAAGACGGAGCTAGATATGCAATGGCTCTATTATTCTATTATACATCATAAGCTTGGAAAAATAGATGATGGTTCGCCAATACCTTCCACTACAAGGTCTGCCGTTTATGTCACTGACGTTGATATCCCGCCCCTCCCCGAGCAAAAAGCGATTGCTCACATTTTGGGCTCCTTGGATGACAAGATTGAGTTGAATCGGCGGATGAATGCGACGCTGGAAGGGATGGCGCAGGCGCTCTTCAAAAGCTGGTTTATTGATTTTGATCCAGTATTGGATAATATTCTAGTGAAGAACATGGCTAATGGAGCTTCACTAGAACCCTCACCTAACCTCTCCCAGCAGGAGAGGGATTTTGCCAAAGAACATAACGCTTTAGGTTTCAACTCTCTAGGTTCAAGCTCTTCTCCCCATGGGAGAAGCGGGGATGAGGGTTCCATCTTCGATGGAATACCGGATGAATTTGCGGAACGGGCCGAAGTGCGTCGCACGATACTGGCTCAAAATCAAAATGATGAATGCTCAGTGCTGAATGATGAATTAAGAAGACCCAAAATTCAGAACTCAGAATTTATAACTCATAATTCGCCCATGGCGTTCTTCCCCGCCGCCTTCCAACAAACCGAAGCCATGGGCTGGATCCCGGAGGGATGGGAACTCAGCACCGTTGGTGAGGAATGCGACACCGTCGGCGGCGGCACACCGAGCACCAAGAATCCAGATTTTTGGGAGGACGGAGAATACCCATGGGTGACTCCCAAAGATTTTTCGTCACTTCAAGACAAAGTATTATTAACAAGTAGCCGCTTTCTAACCAGAGAAGGCCTCAATAAAGTGAGCTCAGGACTTCTACCGATTGGAACTGTCTTAATGTCATCACGGGCACCCGTTGGTTACTTAGCAATTACCCAGATCGAAACAGCGATCAATCAAGGCTTTATTGCCATGATCTGCAACCGAAGGCTACCGCCTGAATATATTCTGCAATGGGCGAACTCTCGTATGGACGACATCAAGCAAGCATCCAGCGGCAGCACTTTTGCTGAGATCAGTAAAAAGGGTTTTCGTCCATTTCGGGTAATTGTTCCCTCTGGAAATTTAATAGAATCCTACACAAAGACAATTGCACCTATTTACGCCCGAATCACCGACAACGTAGCAGAGAGCGAAACTCTCTCGTCTCTGAGAGATACATTGTTGCCAAAACTTATATCTGGAGAACTTAGACTCGATGCCTAGCGAAATTACATTGCTACATTCCAGCACTGAAGCACTCGCTGCGTCTGAGGATGCCGTGCACCTCTTGGAGCAAAAGGAGCGCCTTCAGCGAGCTGTCATATTGAAGGACCCTTCACTGGTGTTGGATACTTCCAAAGCATTCCTCGAGAGTGTGTTTAAAACGATTCTGCAAGACAGGGAAGGAGCCAACCAAATACCAGCAAACTTTGGACAGCTTTTCCGTGCTGTTCGCACTAGCTCACCGATGAGCGCTGACGAAGGGGTTGCGGATTACCTGCATAAGATGGCAAGCTCGATTGTTCATAATGTTGGTGAATTAAGAAATCGCTATGGTGCAGCATCGCACGGCAGCGACGGATACCACGATTGCCCAGTCCAAATGAACGATGTGCACATGGTCGTTCAATTTGTAGATGGCCTTGCGGGCTTCGTTTTGAAGAAGCACCGGGACTCAAATGATCCTGAAATAGCAGCTCGTATACACTATTTCGATTACCCTGAGTTTAACGATTATTGGGATGAACAATATGACGGATACGAAATGCCGTTTAGTAGCACTGATCAAATGCTAGTTCCCGCGAGCGAGCTATTGTTCAAAAATGATCTCAGAGCCTACCGTGAAGCTCTGCTTCAGTATCGCTCTTCCGAAGAAGACGATGAAAATGAGAGTGCCGAGGAGGGTGAGGCATGAGCACACGACAGAGAAGGATTGGTTCGGTAAAATCCGAACTTCTTCACAAATCAAGAGAGGCCGCGCTTGCTGCAGTTCAAATTTTCAATAACCCAAATATTTGTTTCAAATCTGAATCTTATGTGGTACTGATGATGATTTCGTGGACTTATTTACTGCACGCATATTTTCGAGGAAAGAAAATAGAATATCGCTACTTCACACAGAATGTACAGCGGCGACAGTTTCATAAAACGAAACACGGAGCGCAAAAATATTGGGAACTGGAAAGGTGTTTGAATGAGAAACAATCCCCTATCGATAAAAACACAGCGAACAATCTACGCTTCATGATAGGACTGCGGCACGAAATCGAGCACCAGATGACTAACCGAATTGACGATCTCCTGAGTGCTCGGTTTCAAGCATGCTGCCTAAATTACAACGAATACATAAAAAAACTCTTTGGAGAAGATAATGGTATAGAGAAGCATCTTTCATTTAGTCTTCAGTTCTCAACGATATCAACAAAGCAAAAAGACATGCTCGAAGATCACTCTGAGCTGCCCGCAAATATCCAGACCTTCATAAAAGAATTCGATGCCGAATTATCCGAAAAAGAATTTGCGGATCCCCATTATGCATACCGAATTCTTTTTGTTCCCAAGACGGCTAATCGTAAGGGCCAAGCAGATCGTGTCATCGAGTTTGTGAAAAGCGATTCTCCTTTGGCGGATTCCATTAACAAACAGTATGCGGTAATAAAAGAAACAGAAAAGCCCAAGTACCTTCCGGCTCAAATTGTTTCTCTTATGCACGATGATGGTTTTCTAAGATTCACTATGCATAATCACACGCAACTGTGGCAGTCTAAGGATGCAAAAAATCCGAATAATGGATTCGGGACATTGGTAGCCGGAAAATACTGGCATTGGTATTCAATGTGGATCAATGAGGTTCGAAAACACTGCACGGATAATAAGGAGGCATACGCATGAAATTCACAGAAGCCCAACTCGAAACAAACGAACCCGCAGGGTTCGAATGATGAATGATAAGTTATGAATGCTGAATTTAAACTGACAGAGAACTCAATCAAACTCGTCTCAACATGTAAGCAACACTTACAAGTTCACTTCACTTACCTGAGCGTAAAATAATCATGGCCAACGAACTCATTTTTTATAGAACACCCGACGGCGAGCAACGGATAGAAGTCGTTTATCGGGATGAGAATTTCTGGATGTCGCAACGTGCCTTAGCCGAGTTGTTTGGAGTGAAGCGTCCGGCGATTACCAAGCACCTGGGAAAGATTTTTAGCACAGGCGAGTTGGTCGAAGATTCAGTATGTTCCAAATTGGAACATACTGCCAAAGACAGTAAAAGCTACGAAACAAAGTATTACAATCTGGATGCCATCATCGCGGTCGGCTATCGCGTGAATAGTTATCAGGCCACGCAGTTCCGAATCTGGGCGACCCAAACCCTCAAGGAGTTTGTAATCAAAGGGTTTGTACTGGACGACGAACGGCTCAAACAGGGCAAGCAGTTTGGTCAGGACTATTTCGATGAATTACTGGAGCGCATTCGTGAGATCCGTGCCAGCGAGCGGCGGTTCTACCAAAAGATCACCGACATCTACGCACTCTCGACCGACTACGACAAAAACGCGCCCATTACCCGCGACTTTTTTGCCACGGTGCAGAATAAGCTCCACTGGGCGATCACAGGAAAAACTGCCGCCGAGACGATCTATGAGTTAGCCGATTCTCAGAGACCACACATGGGGCTCGCGACATGGAAGGGTAGCCTGAAAGGCAAAGTGTTGAAGTCGGATGTGACAGTCGCAAAGAATTATCTCAACGAAGCGCACGTGAAGGAGCTGAATCGCATCGTCTCCGCCTACCTCGACTTGGCAGAGAATCGAGCCGAACGACAGATCACAATGAATATGGCCGACTGGGTCATGTTTCTGAATAATTTCCTGGAGTTATCGAGCTACCCGATCCTGGAGGACAAAGGCAAAGTAAGCGCACTGGAAGCCAAGCTCAGAGCAGAGTCTGAATACGAAAAATTCCGCCAGCAACAGGATTGTAATTATATCTCTGATTTCGATAGAGAAATCAAACGCCTCGAAGGAGGTAAAGAATAATGAATTTCAGTTGTCTGAATTTTCCATACAACTGAAATGAACCTCAAACTCATGACATTCTCAAAGCATCAATCTAAAATGAAATTCACCGAAGCCCAACTCGAATCAGCCATCATCGAACTCCTCGGAACCGAGGGCTACCCGCACGTGTTGGGCAAAGCGATTGAGCGCCAGCCACAGGAGGTGTTAATCAAGTCCGACCTGCGGACATTCCTCGCAAAGCAGTATGCGAAAGACGGTATCACGACGGGTGAAATCGAGTCGGTGATTCGGCAGTTGGAAGCCTACTCCGCTGCCGATCTCTACGAGAGCAACAAGGCGATCATGCGTCTCATTTCAGATGGGTTCCATCTGAAACGAGAGCGCACCCTCACCCCTAGCCCCTCTCCCAAGGGTAGAGGGGAATCTGGGAATGATGGCTCTTCTCCCCTTGGGAGAAGCGGGGTTGAGGGGAGATCGCAACGCGATCTCTATATCCAGTTGATCGACTACTCTGACTTGGTGGAATTCCGAAAGCCGAAGGCGGGTGAGGTGCCGGAGATCGTCGGTGAAGAATCTCCGTCCTACGGAAATACTGGAAACATTTTCAAGATCGTCAATCAGCTGGAGATCGTCGGACACGAGAAGCGCATTCCCGATGGGATTCTCTACATCAATGGGTTGCCGTTAGTAGTGTTCGAGTTTAAGAGCGCTATCCGTGAGGAGGCGACGATTCACGACGCCTTTGTTCAGCTAACGGTTCGTTACAAACGCGATATACCGGAACTGTTTAAGTATAATGCCTTTTGTGTGATTTCAGACGGAGCGAATTCGCGGGTGGGGAGTTTTTTCAGTAAGTATGAGTTTTGGTATCCGTGGAGAGTTGCATCACACAACCCTCACCCCCAGCCCCTCTCCCAAAGGTAGAGGGGAGTTCAGAAAGTCTTCTCCCTCTGGGAGAGGATTTAGGTGAGGGTTCCACTGGAATTGGCTCTTCTCCCCTTGGGAGAAGCGGGGATGAGGGTGGCATCCATCGGAGAAGCGGGGATGAGGGTGGTATCCATCGGAGAAGCGGGGACGAGGGCTCCATCTATGATGGAATACCCGAGGAACTCGCTGCGCGTGCAGCAATTCGCCGATCAATACTGGAAAAAAATCAAAATGATGAATTAGAAATGCTGAATGCTGAAAAAAACAATTCAGAACTCATCCCTCATAATTCATCATTCTCCTCTCATTTCCCCGCCTCCTTCAAATTCACCGATGAAATGGGATGGATTCCTGAGGGGTGGGAAGTAAAAAAAAGCGGCTCACTTTTTGACGTAAGAGATGGAACTCATGATTCACCCAAACAATCTGCCGCGGGGAAATATCTAATCACGTCACGTCACATTACGGGTAATACGATAGATTACTCAAACGCCTACCTTATCTCTGAAGAAGATTTCGAACAGGTTAACAGAAGAAGTAAAGTAGATTCATATGACATTTTACTAACTATGATAGGGACGGTAGGAATTCCCTTTCTCGTAATGGAAGAGGAGATAAATTTCGCGATTAAAAACGTCGGACTATTTAAATCAGGAGTTAACCGCACCTTGGCTACATACTTCTTCACATACCTGAAGTCAGACTTCATGATAGCATTCATGGAATCTCGCCTCGCGGGAACGACACAGAAATATTTGACATTAAAGATTCTACGGGAGCTCCCAACTACAGTTCCTCATTCCGACATCATGAAAGGATTTGGGAATCAAACGCTGCCAATATTTGAGAAGATTCACTCGAATAATAATGCAACAGATTCTCTGGCAGCCCTCCGCGACACCCTTCTCCCTAAACTCATTTCCGGAGAGCTTCGAATTCCTGATGCTGAAAAACTAGCAGAGAAGGTACTCTAATGAAAAAGGATCTCACCACTTCCAAAATTGATCGTCAGAACATTCTGAACAATCCCTATGCGCTTTCTGAAATTGAAAAAGCTGCTGGCATTCATGGGATACCTTTTGAAGGGAAGACGGTTGTCCTCAAAGACCAAGTGGCATCATTTTTCGAAGTGACTCCGCGAACCGTCGACAATTATTTGGAGAAAAACGCCTCAGAATTGCAAAGAAACGGTTACGAGGTCCTCAAGGGTAACCGACTGAAAGACATTAAGTTAGCGATTCAGCAATCTGATGTTAACGAAACAGATTTCGTTAACATAAATAAAAGCCCTCAACTGGGGGTGTTCGACATCCGCGCCTTTCTCAATTTGGCCATGTTGATGCGCGAATCCGAA
>JAJFLR010000098.1 GCA_021772565.1 Opitutales bacterium
CTATTCTGCTATTCTGCTATTCTGCTATTCTGCTATTCTGCTATTCTGCTATTCTGCTATTCTGCTATTCTGCTATTCTGCTATTCTGCTATTCTGCTATTCTGCTATTCTGCTATTCTGCTATTCTGCTATTCTGATTTACAACTCTGCTTTCTTGCCTCTATCGCTTCTGGCGAATTATAAAGCGCATGCTCCGGCCCAATTTCATTTAAAAATTTCTGCCTGAAATTACCTAGCGAATCATTAGCATTCCTCAAACGCTTTTGATCACCAGTTAAATGTCTTTTACCCTTGATAGATGATTCCTCAATAGAACCAATCCAGGCAGTAATCTGTCGTGAACATGATTTTGCCAACGTATGTAACGCCTCTAATTTATATTTGTATTTTTGCATTCCTGATCGCGATTGAGCAACAAGAAGCATTGATCTAACCTCACCAGCCGAGCCGCGGGCAAATGCCAAAAATGAAATCAATTCTTTCGTAGTCATCCGCTCGAAGCCCTCAGCAATATTATTTGACACTGAAAGTGTGGCACGTTCGAGTTGATTTTTAAATGCGTAGGATAAAGGCAGTTTATTAATTTCTAATAAATCTGCAACTAAACCATACAGGTTTGCAGCATCCTGCCACACGGGTAAATCTTCAAAATGTTGGTACTTCGCCATCGCAATATTGGTAAGATACAATCAGTCTAAATCTATCTTTTTTGCAAGACAAAACTTCTCTAAGAAATAGCCAATAGCCAATAGCCAATAGCCAATGGCCAATAGCCAATGGCCAATGGCCAATGGCCAATGGCCAATAGCAGATAGCAAATGGCAGATAGCAGAATTGAAATTTAAAATTAGTACCGAGCGGATACTGCGACATCTGCTAATTGGATATTGGAAAATCCAAATTTTAGTGTAGTAACCTACAACCTAACTGGCCATCTGCTATCTGCCATCTGCTATCTGCTATCTGCCATCTGCTATCTGCCATCTGCTATCTGCTATCTGCCATCTGCTATCTGCCATCTGCTATCTGCCATCTGCCATCTGCTATCTGCTATCTGCCATCTGCCATCTGCCATCTGCTATCTGCCATCTGCTATCTGCCATCTGCTATCTGCCATCTGCTATCTGCCATCTGCCATCTGCCATCTGCCATCTGCTATCTGCTATCTGCCATCTGCTATCTGCTATTGGCCATCTGCCATCTGCTATCTGCCATCTGCTATCTGCCATCTGCCATCTGCCATCTGCCATCTGCTATCTGCCATCTGCTATCTGCCATTGTCTATCGGCTATTTTAGAGCTATCCGGCAACAACCAATGATTGATCAAAATCCTTCCACACCGGCTCATAACCCAACCGACAAATCATTTTCGCAATTTCTTTCGGCGATCGCTCATCTGCAATATGAAACTGCTCCCCTTCCTGACAACGACCCGGTGACCAATTAGTCTCATCAAAATGACTGTAGCCCCCAGGCTCAGTGCTCGCGCCTGCACTCATATGCGTTACTCCAAGTTTCACTAATCCATCACGCAATTCCGGCGACTCTCTTGTCGAAATAATTATACCCACAGTAGGCAAAAACATTCGCAGAGCGCAAATAACCTGAACCAGTTCTTTATCGCTCATTATATATTTTGGGTCCGGACTAAATTCTCCAGCTGCCGGTCGCAACCTCGGCAGGCTAATCGTCAATTGTGCTTTCCAACATTTTCTCAGCAAATATTTTGCATGAGCTGCGAGTGCAATTATTTCATAACGCCAATCGTAAAGTCCAATGAGTGCCCCAATTCCCAAACGACGAAAGCCAGCGTCATAACCTCGTTCTACAGAATCAAGGCGCCAAAGATAATTTTTCTTTGGTCCAGACGTATGCATCTCTTTATACGTATCGTTATGATAAGTCTCCTGATAAACAACCATACCTTCGCAACCGGCTTCAACAATTGGTAAATAATCTTCAGTTTCCATCGGGGCGATCTCAATGGCCAAACTCGGTATAATCGGTAATATACTTTTTATAACATTTCCTACATATCCGTTAGAAACAAACTTCGGATGTTCACCGGCTACAAGCAAAATTGACCGAAACCCTTGCCTGGCCAATAATTCAGTTTCCTTAACAACTTGCGTAACAGAAACTGTTATGCGTGGTATAGAATTTGTTCGAGAGAAGCCACAATATTTACAAACATTGATACACTCATTCGACAAATAAAGCGGCGCAAACATTCGGATTACTTTGCCAAAATATCTTTGAGCAATGCGCTGAGATAATTGCGCTAGTTTCTCAATCGATTGATTTGCAACCGGAGAAAGCAAAGCTGCAAGTTCCGACAAACTATCCGCCGTACCCTTTTCCAAATTTAGAGACACTCGCTCAGCAGAAGTTGACCGCGAATTTTCTACCAATTCATTTAACTTCAAATCTTTTAACTCTTCTGAAAATAAACTCATAATGTTTTAAAATTTATATTAGACAGGATTAACCGGATTGTTCACGCTCAATCTTTCCAAATTCAAATAATAATTCATAAGATGCCATCCTTGAAAATTTCAAAACCTCAAATCAGATTCGACTACAATTCTCCGCTGGTATTAACTTATACATTAATTTGCATATTGGTGTTTTTCGCCGATGTATTTTCAGGACAACGACTGACATATTACTTTTTCTCACTGCCACCGTCATTTGACCCAACAAACCCGGTAGCCTACTTTCGCTTGATCTCATATATTGTCGGCCACGCTGACGGGAATCATCTGGTAATGAATTTGCTGATAATTTTATTAGTGGGCCCGATGTTGGAAGAAAAATATGGCGCGCAAAACTTGTTTATCATGTGTATATTGACTGCTCTTGCTACCAGCCTGATAAATTTATCTTTGGTATATGTTGGAATATTCACACACGGATTGCTTGGCGCCAGTGGCATTGCATTCATGTTTATTCTGCTAAGTTCATTTTCAAATGCCAAAGCAGGGACGATTCCACTGACATTTATTTTAGTCGCCATATTATTCTTGGGTCAGGAAATCGCCAATGCCACCAAGCCAGACAACATTTCGCAATTTGCCCATATTATCGGGGGAGTCTGCGGTGGAATATTTGGTTTTCAAAAATCTAATCGGTAATTATCTAGAAAAAAATTCACATTCCAAATATTCACTCGATATCCAAATTATCAATATAACATCATGTTAGATACTTCCCTGTTCCGCATTCTTACTCTTATTATTATTCCTGTTGTTTGGTTTTTCCAATGACTGGCCGATCCAAACTTTGATCAGTGATTGCCTTGGAACGCCCAAACGATTTGCTTCCTTATCCAAACGTTCAATCATCCACACCGGAAAATCAACATTTACTCGCTTTTGCTGCTGACCGGGACGAAATGCATTAGTTAAGTCGAGATAATCGTTTATATCCACTTCACCGTCATCAAATATTTTATCTAAATCTTTAGCTTTCACATAGTTCCTTTTCTTTTTTTCTAGCTCTTCTCACAGATATCAAACGAGTATTGCCTCCCCGCTTAGTATATAATGCCAGCCAAATTAATTCATTTAGTTTTGCAATTATCGCGTAACGCTTTTCATTATCTGATTTAGCAGGAAACCCGATAGATTCTGAATCTTCCCACAAACCTTGAGCGTCAATAAAATCAATCCCATGTTTTTCTTTATTCTTTTCACTTTTTTCAGGGTCAAACTCAAAATTCATTTAGGTATAATAATTATACCATAATAATCATTAGTCAAGTTATACTTTATTATTAAAAAAATTTACCTCCTTGACCCAATTCATAAATTTAGCATAATACTATATCTAAACTTATTATTATCAATAGATTAGGAATAACGGTCTTCTAGTCTGCATATTCACAAAATACCAATTCTATTCATCCATGACTTTTAAATCCCTTTCCCTCGAGAGGATGCAATCTATTGTATCTGTTAGTTTATTAACTGGTCTATTATTAGTAGCTGCTTCATTTCCACAGTTAGTCTGGAGTGAAAATATTGGATCGAGTTTTCATGAATCAAAAAAATCATTATTTAGCGAATCTGCTAGTAGTCTACAAGCTGGCAGGACTGCTTCAACTAACAGACCGCCGATAGCGGTAAATGACTTTATAACAGTACATCATACGGGAAAATCAATTTTAATTTGCTTATTGGAAAATGATTCAGATCCCGACGGTGATGATTTTGGATTTGCCCCTGTTTTACCACGAGTTAAAGATACTACAGATGAATTTAAATCAAAAAATGGTGTTGTTATAAAACAGCCTGCCGGTGATCCAAATAAATTTAATGACGATAAAATTAAATACACCCCAGATTTAGGATTTACCGGGACTGATACTTTTACTTATGATATTTTAGATAAAGATGGGGGAATTGCGTCAGCGACTGTAAATGTCACAGTTAATAACTCAGCGCCGGTTGCGGTAACTGAAACGGTAACAGTCCATGCCGGTGAATCTGTAATAATTTGTTTATTGGATAATGACTTTGATCCTGATGGCGATGAATTTTTTATATTTTTTAATACTTCTGAACCTGGTGGTATCCGAGCTGATTTTACACAAAATGCAACCATACTTAATCAACCTGCCGGTGATCCGAATCTTTTCAGTGATGATAAAGTAAAATACATTCCGATGAAAGGATTTATCGGCACTGATATATATACGTACAAAATCGAAGATGTAGGTGGTGTATCAACAACTGGAACTGTTACAATCACAGTTACTAATGCACCACCGGTTGCAGTAGATGACACGGCTAATACATCCCAAAATAAGCCTGTTGAAATAGACGCCTTAAAAAATGATAGCGATGCTGATGGAGATAAATTTGTCTTTTTTCTAGATCTTGATTCAAAACCTGGTGACGAGCAAAAATTCTTTTTCACTGAAAATGGAACTGTAGTTATCGATGATAATGGAACGCCGGATGACCTAACCGACGATAAATTTATATATGCTCCAAGTCCCGATTTTATAGGAACCGAAATTTTTGATTATAAAATTGTCGATTCTAATGGTGTAGTCACTAATGCATCTATTACCGTAAATGTATTAGCGCCACCCGTTGCCAGGAATGATGCGGCTAATTTCAAGACAGGCCAATTGGATAAAATATGTATTCTTGATAATGATTCCAATGCCGATGGGGGAACATTTTTTATAGATATGGATAAGGATAATATTCCGGATGCGCATAGATCAACTTTTATTACAGGCCCCGGGCGTGTTGAAGTTCATAACAACGGTACGCCAAACGATTTCAGTGATGATAAGCTGCTGTATCTTGCCGGAGTGGACTTCACCGGTGTGGATACTTTTGAATACACAATTTCAGATGGTAATGGGGGATTTTCAACAGCTTCCGTTGCTGTAACAATTGCAGTAAATAAAGCACCTGTTGCTGTTAATGACTCAGAAACTGTTGAACTCGGAAAATCTGTAAAAATATGTATTTTGGATAATGACACAGATGCCGATGGTGATAAACCATTTATTGATATGATGCGTGATTCAGACCCTGGGAATCAGCAAGGTTTCAGTACAGATAAAGGAACAGTAACGATAGATAATAATGGAACTCCAAATGATTTTAGTGATGATAAATTTGTTTATACTCCAAATTCAGACGCACTACCAACTACTGACACTTTTATTTATACCATCTCTGATGGCAATGGCGGTTTTTCAACTACCACAGTAGATGTAAACCTGATTTTTCCACCACCAGCCAATAATCCACCTACAGCCAGAATAGACTTTGCCTCCGTAAATGAGAGTGAATCAGTTGAGATTTGTGTATTGGAAAATGATTCGGATATTGATCATGATTCTTTTTTTATTGATATGAATGGTGACTCAATACCTGATATGGACGGAGATGTATTTACTCCAAGTTTTGATCCCAATGGCCGTATTGAGGTAAGCGACAATGGAACTCCAAATGATTTTAGTGATGATAAATTAATCTATACGCCAAAACCTGGTTTCTTTGGCACAATTTCATTTGAATATTCAATATCCGATGTTAGAGGTGGTAGTTCCACTGGATCGGTTAATGTTGTTATATTAGGTAATCAATCACCCATTGCTAATTCAGACAAAGCGGCAGTTTTGAAAAACGAATCTATGAAAATTTGTGTATTGGATAACGATACCGATGGAAATGGTGATAAATTATTTATTGATTTAGATCATGATTCTAAACCCGATAATGGAGTCGAGATTTTTACTTCTCACGGGCGATTTTCAATTGATGATAATGAAACTCCTTCTGATCCCAGTGATGATAAATTACTATATACTCCCAATTTAAACTATACTGGTTCGGACACATTTGAATATACAATTTCTGATGGCAAGGATAGGTTTTCCACATCTACTGTAAGTGTTAATATTTTTGAAAATAACTCCGCACCTGTAGCAACGTTTGATGAAGTTGTAACTGTAAAGGGAACCTCGGTAATGATTGATGTTTTAAGTAATGATTCAGATGTCAATTTAGATAAACTAACAATTATTTCAGTTACTAATGGAGCCAATGGTTCTGTTGAAATTCTATCCGATGGTAAAGTAAAATACACACCTAATAATTCTGACTTTACAGGAACTGATACGTTCACCTATACAATCAGCGATGGTAATGGAGAAATTTCAACGGCAACTGTCGGAATATTAATAACGGCCTCAGCCATCGTGGAAATTGAAGATTCCAAATTGGAAGATTGTATTCGAAAAGCGCTTAATAAACCAGGTGGTAACCTAACTCAAGCCGACCTTGAAAAGCTGACAAAACTTGATGCATCAGGTAAAAAAATATCCAGCTTATTTGGCCTGCAGTTTGCAACAAATCTTAGAGAACTTGATCTTGGATATAACCAGTTTAAAGATTTATCACCACTAAGTGCCCTGACAAACCTTTTCGAACTCGATCTCAGTTCCAATGATATCGCAGACTTAAGTGCACTCTGTGCACTAACCAATCTGGTTCACCTTCGGCTCGCTTTTAATAATATAAGTAACTTAAGTCCTTTGCGTAAACTAACCTTTTTGAATACCTTGAACCTTTCACATAACGGGATTAGTGATTTGCACCCATTAAGCACTCTACATAATCTGGATGAGCTTAATCTTGATAATAACCAAATCATGGATATGAGCCCATTGAATAGTCTATCCGATCTAAAAACAATAAATCTTAATCATAATTTAATCGGAAGCATAAGCCCGTTATCAAATTTAGATAAACTTTTCATACTCAGACTTGAATACAATTTTATCAATATTTCAGAAGGCACAGAAGATCGAACATTAATTGATACATATATAAAAGGAGAAATTCATGTTGATTTCACATCACAAAATACTCTTATTAATGCCGTTGATGATATTGTTAATTTTTCACCTGGCTCTACAACGACCATTTGTGTAAGTGACCTGCTAAAAAATGATACGAGATCTATTCGTAGAGAAATAGCAGGTGACCATGAGCAGTTTCTGGTCGATATAATTTTACCACTCGACCAAAATGATAGTGGTGCACATCAACTTAAAAATGGAACATTATCTATAGTTAATCAGGGAAATAGTAACTTTGAAGACGATAAATTGATTTTTAAGCCAAATGAAGATTTTACTACAGGCTCGCAAACATTTGAATATACTATCGTAGATAAATTAGGATTTAGATCAACTGCAATAGTAAGTATTTTAGTTAATAACAACAGACCACCAATTGCCGTCATTGATACTATTAGTATTAAACCGAATGAAAAAGATGTAGAGATATGTGCGTTAAAAAATGATACTGATCCGGATGGGGATAATATTGAATATGTTACTCCATTAAATGGGACATCTGAGCAAGGCGGTACATTTAAATCTTCATCTACTGATGCAACAAAAATATTGTATACTCCCAAAACAGATTTTATAGGACTCGATCAGTTTAGCTATCAGATTAAAGATGGTAATGGCGGCGTAGCAACCGGAACCATAAAAATAAAAGTCAAAGGTGACGACCCGGTCGTCGTTAATTTTCCCGATCCTAATCTTGAAGACAGAGTACGACGTGCTTTGAGTAAGCCGGAAGGGGATATTACTTCTGACGACATGGCAACCCTGACTTTTATTAGTATTATTAATGGAAATAATATTACGAATTTAACCGGATTGGAATATGCTACTAGCCTAAAAGTTCTTCGGATTCCAGTCAATAACAATGTCACCGACTTAAGCCCAATTGCCGGATTGCCACTTGAGGAAATTGATATCGGTAACGGCATTGTCGATATTCTGCCACTTGCAAGTATTACGACATTAAAAACACTGGATCTAGGGTTCAATAATATTGTCGATATTTCACCGTTAGCTACATTGATTAATCTGACTAATCTAAGTTTATTCAATAACAAAATCGTCAATATTGATGCACTTGGAAATTTGATTAACCTGACTGAGCTAACTCTCAACCATAATAGTATAATTAGCAGTGATGCGCTTAAAACGTTGATTAATCTCACAAGTCTGAGCATGAGTCGAAATAAAATATCAAGTATTGCACTACTTGATACGCTGACAAAACTCGGATCCCTTGATGTCGATTTCAACTTTATTGATATAAGTGAAGGTTCCCCTAGTAAGATTGTCATCGATAAATTGTTTGCTGCAAATACTTTCATCAATATTCGATATTTAACTCAGTTTGTCGATATTCCGAATGAGAAGTTTAAAGCATTTATTCTGCAAAAATCAGGCAAGCAGCCGACCGATAATTTAACTTCAACCGACTTGTTAAAGTTTACTGTACTGGGTGGCATTGATGTCGATCTTACGAATCTTGTCGGCATTCTACAGCTGAAAAATTTAACTTCGGTAAGAATTATCAATAGCAATACGAACGGGAGCACCCCAAGTCAGTTAACTCCGGAAAGTCTGGCTTTGTTGGCACAAATACCCAAATTAAGTATAGTCGATCTTAGTGGCGTTCAACTAACAATAGCACATATCGAGGCACTCGCTACAGCTACACAAATTACAAGTCTAACTGTCACCGGTTGTGGTATTTCTGATATATCCGCATGGTCGACATTAATAAACTTACAAAGCCTAATCATAAACAATAATCTATTGACCAATCTGCAGGTTATTTCAGCGATGACAAATCTATCCACTCTCGATGCGACAAATAACTTGATAGAAGAGTTAACGGATTTCAGTAACCTCACCCAACTAAGTTCGCTTGGTTTGGGTAATAATAATCTGGTTCTAATCGCACAACTTTTAAGTATTACATCAACTAACATATCATCTATAGATCTCGATTCCAACTACCTCGATTTATCTGACGGATCTGCTGCAGCAAGCATTAAAAATACCTTGAAATCGCGGGGGTATTTCGTGATTGCCAATAAAGGCAGCCAGAAAACCCGACCCAATTTACCTGACTCGCAGTTATTCGCTGCAATCATTGCCCAATTGGCTAAACAGGGAATAACGGTACAGGGAAATGTTGTCCTGCCTATTCACTTGCTTAAGTTAGAAACGTTAGATGCCAGTGGAAAGGGCATTAAAGATATTACCGGAATTGAAGGAGCAATCAATTTAAAAAATTTAGATTTGAGTAATAACGATATAAGCATTATTGCAGCATTAGATCCGTTGACCTTTCTTGTTCTCGTCAATCTCAATAATAATTTTCTGGAATTTCCTGCGGGCTCCGATAACGAAACTGTCATTGGCAATCTGGAAAATAATGGAACTACAGTTGAAAAAGGTTCGCAGAAAGTTAATATTCCGGATCGAAATTTGCAAGATCTGGTTCGCGGACTTTTAGGTTTACCGGATGGTATAATATTGACCAAAGCAAGAATACTTACACTTACCAGTTTAGGTTTCACAAAATTCACACCCGCACCTGAATTTAGAATAAAAAATTTAGTCGGGCTGGAATGTGCAAAAAACTTGCAAGAAATATTTTTAAATGGTCATTGCATTACTGATACGACACCATTGACCGAATTGGCAAAATTGCGCACATTGCACCTTGATTTTAATAAAATTTGTACCCTTGATCCACTACTCGGTAAGTTGCCGTTACTTAGAGAACTTTCTGTCGATAATAATAAAATTTCAGATCTAGTGGCTGTCGGAAGTTTTGGTAGTCTTGAATTCTTATCAGCCAGAGGAAACCGGATTACCACCGTAGGAGTTTTGAGCGCATCAACAAAACTGGTCAATCTTACTCGTGTCGAATTGGATGGTAATTTTATTAAATTAAGTGATGCTGATGAAAAGGCTAAAATTAAAATTTTATCAGACAAAAATATAACTGTTGATACTAGAAAACAAAAAGATGCTGTTGTAGACATTCCTGATTCTGGATTGGAAGGAGCTATTCGCGATAAAATAAAAAATAAATCCGGTGGAGAAATTAGTGACAGCAATAATTCCACTACATCAATTTCGTCGAGTGAAATCAACGCTGTTGAACCGTTGCGTCAAACAGATTTAGCCAAGATAAAAACACTGGATGCCAGATTCCGGCAGATTGAAAACTTAAAAGGACTGGAACATGCTTTCAATCTGGAGACACTCGATCTGACTGCAAATAATATTAAAAACCTGAATGGTGTTTTTGACAGGATGAATCCCGGGAACATGAAGACATTAAACATAAGTAGTAACCCGCTTGATTTACGAACCGGCAGCATAGACGCAGCCAGTATTAAAAGACTCGAAAAAAATGGCATAACTGTAGTTACATCTTTCATTTTGACTAATGGGAGTGGCAATGTACCCGATGCATTACTCAATGATGAAATTATTAAGGAACTCGCAAAGCTGGGAACTAGCACCAGAGTCATAAGACAGTCTCATCTCGATTCATTTAACACGCTCGATCTCCGCTCACGTGGACTGCGAGATTTAACAGGATTAAATTTTGCCAGTAATTTAACCAGTCTGAATCTATCTAACAACAAGCTCAGTGATCTTGATAAAATTAAAGATTTAAACAAGCTTATAACGTTAGATGTTTCGCGTAATTTTCTCGATCTCAGCGCAGATTCTCCGGATAAATTGATTATAGAAAATTTTCAAAACAACGGCACGACAGTTATTTTTGACAATCAGAAAAAACTGGAAGCCTTCATAGATAACGATGGAATCTTAATGGTGCCAACTAGCCCAAGTAAAACTTATCAACTGCAAATTTATGACGCCGTCGATGGATGGATTAACGAAGGTGATCCGGTGCAGGGCACTGGTCGCGGTTATCATTTTCTCTCCGGTATCAGAGATCGCAAAGTCGGACTTTATCGATTTGTAGCCAGTGATTAATTAGATTTTTTTCTGACAGGATTTACAGGATTGGGGATATTCATATTTTTAATTTTTCAATCAATTTTGGAATTTGTTTTAATGGTAAAATGGATATTTCTTTATCAATATCGTATTTAGATTCACCCGGGTACACTACCCACAAATGATTAAGTTGTAGATCGTTAATTGCAGCTCGCATTGATTTCGATGAGCCTGGAGCGTCTGAATACTTACATTCAAAACCATAACGCTTACCGCGAACAGTAGTCAGAATATCAAGTTCAGCGCCTGCATGGGTTCCCCAAAAATAAGTCGATTGTTTGTTTAAACAAGATATCAGTTGTTCAATCACAAAACCTTCCCATGAAGCACCAATTTTTGGATGGCCAGAAAGATCTGAAAGTGTATCAATACCCAATAAAGAATGCAATAAACCTGAATCACGTACATATATTTTCGGCGATTTAACCTGTCGTTTTTTTATATTTTCAAACCATGGCGGCAAAACACGAACCACATAGGCACCCGCAAGTATATCAAGATATCTCCGAGCTGTATGTTCATTAGCTCCAAGTGCACGGGCAAATTCAGAAGCATTCCAAACTTGTCCATGATAATGCGCAATCATAGTCCAAAAACGTCTCAATGTCTCTGCAGGTATGCTAATTCCCAACTGCGGAATATCTCGTTCTAAAAAAGTTCGAACAAAATTTTCACGCCAAAGAGCAGCAGATTGATCATCTTTTCCTAAAAATGCACGAGGATATCCACCCCGCATCCACAAAGTCTGCCAATTTTCTGCACCAATTTCCAACAAATCAAATCCACCTAAATCTACTATACCCACTCTACCAGCCAGCGATTCAGAAACTCCCTTAATTAAATTCGGCGACGCACTGCCAGGCAGTAAAAATTGAGTCTGGTTATTTGAACGATCCAATAAAACTCGCAAAGTTTCAAATAGTTGAGGCATCCGCTGTATCTCATCAATTATTACAGTGCCATCCAGGTTCTTTAAAGATAATTCCGGAGACTCAAGTTTTCGCCGATCAATTGCGCTTTCAAGATCGAAAAAAGTACATTCATTTTCTTCTTTCTCAATATAGCGTGCCAAAGTCGTTTTTCCGCATTGACGCGGTCCAACCAACCCGACAGCTGAATGGATGCGAAACAATTCTTTAATGCGCAACAATGCTTCTTTACGCTCAATCATATTATTAAATATTATCCTTGAAAATTAGTATGTCAATTAATAATTTTCAAGGATAATTAGCAAAACAAAATACCGTAATCGCTACGCTAAAAAAACGGAGATGGGACTTTCCAGTCCCATTTTACGATATGAAATAACCGGCGACAGGTATGTCACCTCTCCTTTTTTAAATTTTTCCTAACTCTTAGCTCGGGTTTTATTTCCGGGACGACGGCGGTAATAGGCAAGACCTAAAGCGCCTAGGCCGAGGGCAGCGGCGTATTCGGATGGTTCTGGGATGTCAGTACCTGTGATACCAATGTTTGCTGATGTTACATAATTACAGCCTAAAATTATAAATATTTTTCTGACAGGATTATAACTGGATTTGGAAATTGATATTAAAGGAGATGGGACTTTCCAGTCCCATATTTCGACATGAAATAACCGGCGACAAGAATGTCGCCTCTCCTTTAATATTAAATTCTTTTCTAACTCTTTGGACGAGTTTTATTTCCCGGGCGACGACGGTAATAAGCTAGACCTAAAGCGCCGAGTCCTAAAGCTGCAGCGTATTCGGCTGGCTCGGGGATTGCTGTGACTGTGATACCAATGTTTACTGATGTTTCATATCTACCGCCTAGAATATTAGATAATCTTTCTGACCGGATTAACAGGATTAGGGAATTGAAATAAAGGAGATGGGACTTTCCAGTCCCATTTTTTGATATAAAATAACCGGCGACAGGTATGTCACCTCTCCTTTTTTAAATTTTTCCTAACTCTTAGCTCGGGTTTTATTTCCGGGTCGTCTACGATAATAGGCAAGGCCTAATGCGCCGAGTCCGAGAGCAGCTGCATAGTGGGCTGGTTCGGGGACTGGAGCTGCTGTTACAGTAATATTATTCTCTGTATCTTCAAATACACCTGACAGAAATGTCATCGTCGAAGTTGAAGCTACCCAACTCACTCGAATAAAACCATAATTCCCATCACCATTCCTAAAAGCAATTGCACCATTGGGTCGATCTACTTGCCATTGATCCGACCCCAAATTACCATAGCCTACATCATAGACAAGAGTATCGTAAATAAACTGATTGGCCTTTGTAAATCCCACAGAATTTAAGTTAATATTAAATCCAACAGATAAATAGCGTGGAACTTTTGTAGAATTACGTGTAACATATCCAATTCTAGCACCGTATACACCAGTAATCATCACGTCTCCAAGACCAACACCACCACCATTTACCCATAGTTCATCATTTGAATCACTACTTTGCGTTAAATCTTGTCTCACTCTATCAGGATCTATCGTTCCCACCCCATTTTTACTGATAGATTCATTTTCAATTGTAGAAAGATCCAAAGCCGTTAAATTAGCATTGGAATCTGTAGTAATTCCAATCAGTCCTGATAGAAGCATCACACTTTGCGATCCCAGTGAATATTTTGTTAATCTATGCTTTATTGAACTGTAATGATTAGATCTAAAGATCATTTTTTGATTTTTTTTGTTCTTACTTTTCATTCTATTCATCCTTTCTTTTAGTTAGTTTTGTTAGTTGTATTGTTGACTTCCACCGTTGGAAAAGAAGTCGTAAATAAATTTTTGTGAGCATTGCGTGACAGGAATCAAAGCGAATATTTTCAATGTCGCTATTTGTTTTATATTTGAGACGAAGTCTCTTTGGAGTGCGGTGGCCTTCGGCGTGAGCTCAGTCGCACGCATGAAGTAGCTTTTGGCTAGAAATACCAAAGCTTTCAAATCGCATTTAATCCTTAATGTATTTAAAAGAACTAAGCATACCGTTTTAAAGCGGTGATGAATCAGACGTTCGGCTGAGCTCAGTTGTTGCCCAGCACTCCAAAGAAGCTGAGCTTCAATAAAAACATCTGACAACTGGGAATAAGCGACCGTAGCCAATTGCGGCAATTTTTTACCTGTTTTCGCACTCTCAACGAGAGCGTACGAGGAAAAACATTTGAGGATGCAATGTTACTTATAACCATCAAATAAAAAGAGAATGGATGTATGGATGTAGCTGAATTATTAATAAGTTGTCAAGTAAGAGATTGATGAAATATTGCATAAGTTACTGCTTGATAACAGAAATTTTGAAAATGTGCTTGCATCTATTTATAAGAAAATCTTTTGTGAATATTAATTTTCGATTAACTATATTATAAATTACATTCTATGAAAAAAATACTGCAAATTGTACTCTTATTATCATTACTACCAAAGCTGCATGCCGTTGTACTTGTTAGCAACATAACCAATGCTACACCGTTTGGCTCATCGGTAGCTGATACTAGCTGGCTAGCTGACAGTTTTACTACTGACGCACAGAGTTACACGCTCAATAATGTTAATGTTGATATGGATGCGACGACCGGTGGTGGAAATTTTGTTCTATCAATTTTTGATGATAACTCAGGTGAGCCGGGTAGCCTGATTACAAATGGCACTTTATCTGGCGAAACCAATCCTAATTTGGATCAGGTTTATACATACATAACTACAGCTACCGTCAACCTGGCAGCCAGCACAACATACTGGGTTGTGGCTGCAGAAACATTAGGCACCAACTTCTTTAGTTGGAGTGCAACATTTGATGCGGCTGAATCAGGAACTGGAACCATAGGCGATGTCGGCAAATTTTCAAGCAATCAAGGTGTAAGTTGGAATAATAACACCATTATCCAAAGATTTTCGGTTGATGTAACAGCAGTGCCGGAGCCTTCAGACTATGCAGCCATATTTGGTATTGGAGCTATCGTTTTAGTTTATTATCGAAGACGTTTCAAAAGTTAAACTATTTCAAGCTAAATAACTTCTATATCAGACTCGGTTTGTTGCCAGTGAGTGATTTTTTTCTGACAGGATCAACAGGATTGGGAATGGATGAGGATATTTGCTATTTTATTGTTTTTTGGAGCTGATAAAGTCGATCGAGGATAGTAGTATCATTTTTAATTTCACATAATGGATTTAGAGTTTCATTAATATATCGCCAGTCTAATTCGTGACTCTCATGCTTTAGTAAAATTGTTTCAACATCCAACCAATCTTTACTTCTATTAGCAAAAGCTTTATAAACTACCAAGTCTTCTGCAGAACAAATTTTCAGAAAAATATCAGTTCCATAGTTAACATTAGTAGCTCGTTCAATTACCTGCTTTTCAAATGGAAGCGCTGCTAGAGATATGTCGATGCCAATTCCAGATTCTGTCATCAACAATAAAACCCTGTTGTTTAGAGCAAATTCTTTGGCATCATTAATTCTCGGTTTAAAATATTTGAGTAACTTATCAATGTATTCTAACTCATTGCCAAAACCTGTCAGTAGTGAAATGTCAATATCTCTTGTCATTCGGGGCTCACCCCATTTTTGAACGGCTATGCCACCGATGAAACAATAATCCCAGCTTTGCTTTTCACAAAAATTTTGTAGTTTTACAGCTGCATCAATCAGTAATTCCACAGACTTTAAGTTATCTTAATTTAGAAAAAAGCCGTTGTTGCTCAACAAGACCTGACCACGGCTTTGGTGGATTGTCTTCAATACTGTTTTCAAATAGCTTATTGAAGGATATTATAACCTCTCCGATATCATTATCTCTCATCTCCTTTACACGTAATTCCTGCATCACCGGCGATGCCCTTTTCCAGGCGTTAACCCACTCTTCTATTTGATCATTACCATCCATATTAATATTCTGTAGTAAATCAAAATATTATTATATTAATCATATACAATCAAATTATATTTCAGTTTACTTAGTTATAGATATTTATTCATTTTCAAATCATTATTTAGTAGTCTAAAATTTTTTAATATGTGCTTGCATCTTCTCATGAAAACTAATTCAGTATTCGTCATTTCGATTATTTAGTTAAAAATTTATACGAAACTTAAACATATCTAATCAGAGCAATTTTATAAAAATATTTATAAATATACATTAACACTAATTTATTTAACCCTTAAAATATTAAAACTATGAAAAAAATACTCTATGTAGTCCTATTATTATCGATAATGCAGCAGCTGAATGCAACTATACTTGTTAGCAACATAACCAATGCTACGCCATTTCCCTCAGCAGTATCTGATGGCGACTGGCTGGCTGACAGTTTTACTACAGATGCACAGAGTTATACACTCAATAATGTCAAGCTTGACATGGATGCTACGACTGGTGGTGGAAATTTTGTAGTATCAATTTTTGATGATAATACAGGAGAACCAGGCAGCCTGTTAACTAACGGCACACTATCAGGCGAAACAAATCCAAACCTGGATCAGGTTTATACGTACATTACTACCGCTGCTTTCAATCTGGCTGCTAACACTACCTATTGGGTTGTTGCAGCAGAAACATTAAATACCAACTTCTTTTTTTGGAGTGCCACCTTTGATACGACTGAATCAGGTGATGGAGCTATTGGTGATGTCGGTAAATTTTCAAGCAACCAAGGTGTAAGTTGGAATGATAATACCATTCTGCAAAGATTTTCTGTTGATGTTACAGCAGTACCGGAACCGTCCGATTATGCAGCAATATTTGGAATCTGCGCGATCGTTATTACTTTTTATCTGAGACGCAGAAAAAATTAGACTGCGACAACGTTAGATTATTAAGAAATTTAATAATTCTATTCTATTTTCAGTTCATTCAAACTCGGTATCATTTTGCTGTGATTGAATGATTATTTTTCTGACAGGATTAACAGGATTGGAAAATTTTAAAGGGACGAGCGGTTTGCTTATCGCCGACAAGGAATATACCTTTGAAATTTTCTGAACCGATTCTCACTACTTATAGTGATTGTCATAAATGTATTTAATACCACTACCGAGGAACTTGTTCCGACACATCAACGAGTGAAGCGAGTACCGAACTAAGTGACATCAAACATAACAATGAATTGCAGATAAACCGTAGATTATTTTTTAGATATTTGTCACCGTCATCCCATAAGCATATAAACTTTCATATCAACCCTCTATTTAAAGGCTTTTATGAGCTGATTTCAATATATCAATTTCAAGATTTATAGAAAATTTTTCTTAAGGAACTCTGCTGTCCCATAGTATTACCCTCTAGCTTGAGAATTAAAAAGTTGATTCAACAGTAAGCATCAGAGAATACTTGAAACATATAAAAAATACTGTATTGTTAATATTTATGTCTAAAACTATTTCCATAGATGTGACTACAGAGCAGCACAATCAATTGAAAGCACTTGCCACTCAGTCTGGTAAATCAATCGAAGATTATGTATTGGGGAAAACGTTACTCCTGGACGCCGAGGATGAAACTGACATGCAGGAATTTCTGGAATTTTTAAAACCCCGTATCGAAGAAGCCAGTCGAGGAGAGGTCGTTAACCAATCCGTTACTGAAATTGTAGAAGAAGTTTATAAAGAGCTTGGCGTTAAATAAATGAGAAATTACGAACTCTCACCGACAGCAAAAGTTGATATTCGGGAAATTACGCATTATACTCTTGATACTTGGGGAAAGGAACAAAATGACAAATATACCGTTTTACTGGAAGATTGTTTCGAAAAAATTGGCATTGGGAATGTGACCCCACGACGATTTACTGAAGCTCTCCCCGAAGTATTACTGGTGCGTTGTGAACATCATTACATATTCTACTTGCAACCTAAATCCAATGAACCCGTTATTATCTTCGCCATTTTACACAAGAACATGAATTTAATCAAAAGAATTAAAGAAATGATTTTGAAATGATTTCATAGCAAATTTCATAAATCTGGTTTAGCTTTCGCACAGAAGCTCTGGCAGCACAACTGGATTGCTTTAAATCGAGATCACAATTACGACAACGATATTTCAGGACATGAATCTTGTGCTATCGTTATTATTTAGAGTCTGAAAATGGATCTGCCCTACAGGCTGAATCTTGTTGGTGTGGGATTCCACAAACCCGGTGTGCTGGCACCGGGCTAAAATAGTTAGCACTTTCAGTGCCGGGATGCCGACACCGCATGTAGTTACAAATTTAAATATTATTTTGTCTAATTCTTAGGCCGAGATTTATTTCCCGGACGACGACGGTAATAAGCAAGACCTAATGCACCGAGGCCAAGGGCTGCAGCGTATTCGACAGGTTCGGGGACGGCGGTGACAGTGATAACGGCAGCAGGAGTATCATCGAATTCACCACTAAGGAAAGTCATTGTAGAAGTTGCCGCAACCCAACTAACACGAAGATACCCGTATTCCCCATCCCCATTACGGATAGCAATTGCACCATTTGGTCGATCGACATTCCAATCCCCCAAATTTCCTTCGCCAGGAATATAAAAATATGTTCGGTATAATATATTATTCGCTTTTGTAAATCCAACAGAGTACAGATTAATATTAAAGCCAACAGGTAAATAGCTCGGAACCTTAGTGTCACCGCCCGGTATTTCATATCCAATCCTAGCACCGTAAACACCAGCAATCCACATTTTATCCTGTGCATCTCCACCATTTATCCAAAGTTGATCATCAGTATCACTACTTTGTGTAAGATATTGTTTAGTTACATTTTCTCCTAAGGTACCAGTTCCACCCTTACTTATAGTTTGATTTTCAATAACAGGAATATCCAATGCCGTAATATTAGCATTGGAATCTGTTGTAATTCCAATCAATCCCGATAGCACCATTATACTCTGCGATCCCAGAGAATATTTCATTAATCTTTGCCTTAACAAATGGCATTGACTGGAACCGTTAGCCATTTTCGTACTTCTATTATTTTTCATATTTTTAATCCTTTCTTTTAGTTAGTAATGTTAGGTTTGATTGATGGCTTCCATCTTTGAAATAGAAGCCGTTAAATTTTGTGAGTAAGGCATATCGCGGATGTGCGATTCTTGGATCGTGAGCTCTGTCGAACGGCTGCACATGCCTACCCAATTCAGAAAAATAAAAGTCATGTCAGGACTAAAATAATTTCTCGAATTAGAATTCTTTATAATATTTGAGACGAAGTCTCTTTGGAGTGCGGCGGCCTGACGCCGCTTTTTGATCAAAGAAGCAGAGTCGTTAATGTAACAAATAGACCTAACGTATTCCAGCAATGTTACACATATCGTTTGAAAGCGGTGCTGAAGCCCCGCACTCCAAAGAAGCTGCGCTTCATAAAAAAAATCGAACAATGCAGATTTAACATCCGGGTCGTCTCTACCATGTGGCATTTTCCCAATCGAGGTAGGGATGCATGTCCGTTCGGCTGAGCTCACGACCGAATGCCCTATGCATCCGTTTGTTAGTCGCAAATATCGCTTCAAGGTAAATTCGTTTTCGGAGGATCCCGATTTTACATCGGGGTCGTCCCTACCCTTAAGAATCGCCAATTTCAAGCGATGATTACAATCAAACAGAAAGCTTGACCGCAGGGAATTGATTGCAGGAAGAAACGGCATTATACTTCCCGTTCTCCCGTTCTCCAAGTCTCAAGACTCATAGTGAGTGTAAAATTTTTGAAAATATTGTTAAAGCTGAAAAACATTTAAAAAAAGATATAAACGCTTACCCTATTTGCCTATTCATTGTCAAGTTTGGAAATTATAAACCAATGGGAATCTATGAGATAGGGTTCTAGCTCTTATTATTTTAAACCAGTTAGAGCATCTGCCATAATTTATTGATTCACAAAATCTAACGGTTTTCCTTACGCCAATTTTTTACGACAGTATCCATTGCAACCTGCAATTCTTTATCTACCGGTATTTCAGAAATTTTATCCAATATATTATTATGCCACTACCGAGCAAAGCGACACCTCAACGAGCAAAGCGAGAATAACAATGAAACACAGATTGAACACAGATTTTTTTTAAACTAATAATTATCATTTATTGTCGATAATTATTTTTGAATTTTTCATTTTAACACTTTATGATTATAAATTTAATAGATAAATAGAGGATATCGTAATTTTTTATTTTTTTACACAAATGTCTTCAATAAAGGGGCGAGGCAATCCACATGCTGTTACAAAATCTGTTTAATCCGTGGCCAAATTAATATATTACAAATTGGTATGAACTATTAGTATCTCTTTGTGGTAGGAAGTTACCTATTATTTTATTCAGATAGATTGCCACGCCCACATTCGTGAGCTCGCAATGACAATATCATTATTTAGAGATTAGATTCAAAGCACTAACTCCTGGGCTTCTTAAAATAAGAATTCATTACACCGACGTTAACATCGACGCTGTCAATGTTCATTTTAGAAATTGTTTCACCATCAACCTGTGTTTCAACTCTATAGGCAAACCATATTCCGTGATTCTTTTGGTAACCGCTAAAATAGGTTTCACTAACTTGAGTTTTGCCCCTCACTTCATTGGTTCTTTTGAGAAGAGTCTCCCGAAATTCAGTTAGATGAAGGTAGACTAAATGATTATCATGCGTGCTTTTACCTTCAACTTTCAGAACATGACAATTCACACCTTTAACTTTTTCAGTCCCTAAATAAGATATTTCCAAGCCCTTTTCTTTAGAGTTTACTAAAGGACTCTCAAATTGAGTGTCGCGCAAAAATTGTTCAGATTCAGCGTCGTTCATTTCAGCGGTTTGTTCCCTTTTAGGATTTGCCAGGCTCTTCCAGGTGTTTTTACCATCATAACCCATATGATACTCAATCATTTCATAGCGAATAGACATGCGCATCAAATCGGGTCGTTTTTTCATCAGGACAAAATCATATTCATTGCCGTCAGTCCCTTCAGTTTTGCCAATTATTCGAATACTTCTGACAGATTCTATATTTTCCATACCGTCATTTGATTCGATGTAAGCGTTGAGGATTTCTTCAACGGTGTACTCCTTTTTAGCTGATAAGTTAGTCTGAATACTGAAAATGAGTAGACTTGCTAATAATGATTTTAAAATCTTTTTCATATTCATCATAATAAAATTTTATAATAAAATAATTTCATGGAGCTTCGTTTGGATTACGATACTAAAATTTTTCGCATTACAGTATGAACTCAATTATATATCAACTTAAAAGTAATTTAGTTATTCTTTTCAATATTGAATTACTTTCAGGAGGTGGTAGCATAACAGATACTGCAAGTAAAACAGTTACCGGAAATATCAGTGGCGTTGGTGCGTTAAATCAAACAACCGGTGATATAACATTACAAGGGACTAACACTTTCCAAGGGGGCACAAATACTAGTGGGGGTAAAACAATTTTTGATGGAAATAATGCATTGCCGGCTACAGGTAATCTGAAAGTAACAAGTAATGGTGGAATTGGCACAACATCCGAACTTGATCAAACATTTCTCGATCGATTTGATAAAAGTAATAGTAACGGCAATGTGCTTTCAACAATAACAACGGCAAATAATTTAGATTTCACTGGTTTTGATAATTCAACATTATTGGGCAATGAAGGAACCGCAGTCAGTGGACAAATAACGACTGATGGTGATTACCGTTTTGGATCGTATCAGAATGGTGCAAGTAGCGAGTTTACTGTCAGCACTGTTTTAAGTGATAGCAAAAATGTAGTGATAACAGAAGGTAATGTGGCATTAACTGGTGCTAATACCTATACAGGGTCGACAACTGTTGCGAACAATGCAGTAATGAAAGTTGCTAACTTGGGTAGCATCAGCAGTTCGAGTGGATTGGATTTAAGTAACGGTGGTATTATTGAATACACTGACGGACAGGAATTCACTGGTGTGCCTGTTGTTGTTGGCAACAACGGCGGTTTCAGCACTGGAACAAATACAAATTGATGGAATAATTAGAGTAGACAGTACTAGTACTTCCGACGCTTTAATTGAAAAAACATCAAACGGTAAATTGTCAGTATTAGGAAATATCGATAATATGAGTGTTAATGTAACAGGTGGAGAATTAAACTTTAACGGCGCTCACAGTAATTCTAGCTTTCTATCAGTAACGGATTCTACTCTGAGTGGAAATTTCACATTGAATGGTAACTTAAATATGACTAACAGCAGCCTAAATATTGGAAATAGCATCGGTACAGCAACACTCAGTGGAGATTCCAACAGATTCGTTTCCAATTCAAAAATTATCTTTGAAATTGGTAATAACATATCAGACCAAATATTATTCTCCGGCGATTTTATTGGGTCTACAAATAATCTAGCGGTCTCAGATAACACGGTTTTGAATATTTTTCAGTTTGGAGGTTTATCTGTTGGTGACACATTTGTTTTAATGGATTGGAGTAATGCTTCCAGTTTCAATCAATCACTTGATTTGACCAGTAATAATCCAGATTTCTCTCTTCTGTTCAATGAAAGTTTTTTAGATGGCACCCTCAATTTAACAGCAACAGGTCTTGAGTTGGAAATCACTTCTGTTCCAGAGACTAAACATTTTGCTTTATTATTAAGCATATTTGGAGTCACACTTATCCTGCTAAAACGATACTTTTATTAATTCAGCTCAAGATTAATAGAAACATCTAATTTTTTTGTCTGTATTGACAAATTGTATGTTAGTTAATCCAATCTCAGCAATTTTATGAATATTGCTGTTATACAATTTCCCGGTTCCAACTGTGATTATGATGCCTATTATGCATTTGCTGATGTAGTTGGATTACCTACTAAAATGATCTGGCACAAGGAGCAGAGTTTAGGTGATGCAGATATTGTCATTGTCCCGGGTGGTTTTTCATATGGTGACTACTTGCGTTGCGGTGCAATTGCCAGATTTTCTCCCATAATGATGGCAATTTTTGAATTCGCTGAAAATGGAGGCGTCGTTCTTGGAATCTGTAACGGTTTTCAAATTTTGTGTGAGGCAAAATTATTACCTGGTGCGTTGCTAAGAAACAGCTGTCTTGAATTCCGATGCCTTACAGCAGATTTGAAAGTGGAAAATTCTACTGAGCATTTTAACAATGAAACATTAGGTGATAATATTCGCATTCCAATTGCCCATGGAGAAGGAAATTATCGAATCTCTTCAGAGGAGTTGGATACTTTGGAATCAAATAAGCAAATATTGCTAAGATATGCTGACCCTACTGGCAACCCAAACGGATCGATTAATAATATTGCCGGAATCAGAAATAAAAGGGGAAATGTTTTTGGCATGATGCCACATCCGGAACGCGCTATTGAGAGATTTCATTCCACAACTGATGGACTGAAAATATTAAAATCATTAGTCGCATCGGTAAACCTAGCCAAAATATAAATCTGATGCATTTACGAGTATTCGTTATTTTTGTCGTTATATTATCATTTGGCAAAAGTTTAATACTAGGAAATACCACTATCAAAATTCCATCTAATGATGAGATTAAAATATCCGCAGATATTTATATTGCTCACAAAAATATTGAGACACCTTTCATAATACTTTTCCACCAGGCTGGTTGGAGCCGTGGTGAGTATCTTGAAATAGCACCTAAACTGAATAATCTGGGATTTAATTGTATGGCGGTTGATTTGCGTTCAGGAAACAGGGTAAACAAAGTTTTAAATGAAACAGCTAAAAAAGCTAAAGCTGCAGATAAAAAAACGACTTATGTCCATGCTATTCCAGATATAATAGCATCAATAAATTTTGTGAGAAAAAATTATGCAAAAGGAAAATTAATTGTATGGGGAAGTTCATACTCAGCAGCACTGGTTTTAAAAATTGCCGGGGATAACCCAACACTAGTGGACGGTGTCATGGCATTTTCGCCTGGAGAATATTTTACCGGATCAGGTAAGCCGCATAACTGGATTGAGAAGTCAGCTGCAAATATTACAGTTCCAGTATTAATTGCTTCTGCCAAAGATGAAATTAGTATGTGGGAGAGTATATATGCAAAAATACAATCTAAATATAAAATGTCCTTCATTCCAAAAAAATCTGGCAATCATGGATCACGCGCACTCTGGTCAAAGCATAAGGATAGTAATGCCTATTGGAAAACAGTTAAATTGTTTTTAAAGCAGTGTAATTAATTAAAAATATTTATATTCCACCACTCCCTAACGTCAATACATTAATTGAATCGATATAAAAGTCACAAGTCTGATGAAATTTTAATTACGTTATTTAGAGAATAAATTTTTATCAAAAATCCATCATTTAAAAACGTTATCTTGTTTAAGAATAATTATTTAAAGTAAATGATGCATGTTTGTAACTAATTGTAAATTAATGTTTAATAAAACAAATTTAATAATTTTTCATTGCCAAAATTGAGACATCATGGTTTACTGTCCATCGTTTTAATAACGTTAAATTCGAAATTAAGATTCACCTAAATCACCATTTAAGGTAGTACACTTTAACCACCTAAAGAATAATATTCAATTATGATGAAGATAAAACCCTGTATTCTTTCAAAAATTATTTTTTCGGGATTAATTACATTAATTAATCCTTTTTTATTGGGACAAGTTCCCGATGAAGAAGAAATTAATCAGGGAATATTGAGAGAGGTGTGGCCAAACACAACCGGCAGCCATCTCAGATATTTATATGAAAATCCAAATTACCCAAGTAATCCTGTAGTATCCGAAATACTGCCAAATTTTGACACACCAAGAAACTGGTCGAATAAATACGGTACTCGATTGAGGGGTTACCTGCAACCGGTTGAAAGTGGTCATTACACATTTTGGATATCTGGAGATGATCGGTGTGAATTATATTTAAGTGAAGATAGTGATGAGGTGAATGCAAAATTAATTGCATCTGTTCCAGGATATACGAGTCAATATCAGTGGGAAAAATATGATGCACAAAAATCGATTGAAATTTATTTAGAGGCTGAAAAAAACTATTACATAGAAGCGAACCACAAAGAGGGCTGGGGGGGTGACCACGTAACTGTTGCATGGTCAAACAATAGTAACGGAAATCCTGTAATAATTGATGGCAGTTATCTAATTCCTTATTCGACTGCAGCTCTTTATGATCCTAATACAAAATTTTTTATAGAAGCTGGTCAAAATCGAGAAATATACTTACCGAGAAACAGTGCTGTTTTGGATGGGCAAGTTTTAAACCTTAATCGCAACAAAAACATAACAGTAACCTGGTCTCTAATAGAAGGCCCAACATCTGCAACAATCATTAACCCGGAAGTATTAAACACGCAAATTTCATTTTCGGAGACAGGTGTCTACAAATTTCAATTGAGTGTTACACATGAACAAAACATACTTACCGATGAAGTAACCATCACCGCTAATTCTGCGTTAGATGAAAATGTTGGTTTTGTTTATCAGGATATTTGGTTAAATGTAAGAGGCAGTTATGTTTCTTCGCTGATAAGCTCAGATGATTACCCACTCACTCCACATTTGATCAGAAAAACAGCCAAACTAGTTGGTCCATCGAGATGGTCAAATCTTTATGGGATGAGAACGAGAGGCTATATTCATGCGCCTGTAAGCGGATCTTATAAATTTTGGATTATGGGTGATCACGAAGTCCAACTGCATTTAAGTTCTGATGAAACAGAAGCTGGCTTAAACTTAATTTCACATTCAAAGTACCCAACAGGCTATAATAGATGGTCCCGATATCCAACTCAAGAATCTGACAGTATCGATCTTGTTGCCGGTGAAAAATATTATTTTGAAGTGCTTCATAAAGATAGCTGGGGAAATGATTATCATGGAGTTGCCTGGGCTCGAGAAAATAATAATCCTGAAATTGTAACAGGTGAATTTATTTCTCCTTTTATTGATGAAAATAATCCAAACGTCATCAAACCAAATTTTAATCCCGATAATTTATTTGCCGTTGAAGCAGGCAGAAATATTAAATTATTTTTACCCCAACTGACAGCGAGTCTAAGTGGAAAAATCTTACTCATTAAACAATCGATTGAACCAACCCAAATTCAATGGACACAACTTGAAGGGCCTGGAACAGCAAAATTTGAAAATGCTAATAATTTTGTAACAGCAGTAAATTTTGATGCAGCAGGCGATTACACTCTAGAATTAAATGTGACAGGAAATGGACAAACTATCAGTGATCAGTTGATAGTATCCATTCAATCGGCCATTGCAGAAGACACCGGAAAAATTTCTCGTGATATATGGTTAGACGTTAGAGGGAATTATTTGAAAGATTTATATAAAAATGAAAATTATCCTGATACTCCAGATATTGCTGACCAATTAACATCATTAGAGGGACCGACAAATTGGAGTGACACTTATGGGTCTCGAATTCAAGGCTACCTGCATCCTCATTCATCAGGTTATTATACATTTTATATTTCTGGAGATGATGAAACTGAGTTTAAATTAAGCCAGACTGAAAATCCTGAAGATGCCACTAGAGTTAGTTATAATCAACGAGCTACAAGACAATATGACTGGGATCGATACTATACTCAAGAATCAGAAAAAATCTGGTTGAAATCGGGTGAGCGTTATTACATCGAGCTTCTACACAAAGAAGGATGGGGAAATGACCATTTCGCAGTTGCCTGGACATTTGAAGATGAAAAAGTTCCTGAAGTAATCAATGGCAGTTTTATCTCTCCGTTCAAAGCAGGTCATGCACATAGAACAGAGTTAAAAGTTTATGCAAATGCCGGAATCGATCGATCTTACTTTTGGCCTGAAGATATTGTCAAAATGCAGGGTAGCATTCGCAACATTACGCGATCAACAATTCCCTTTGATGTAGAATGGATTTTTACTTCCGGTTCTGAAACACCTGAGATAATTGAACCAAATAATTTAGAAAGTCTGGTAAAGTTTCCTGGACCCGGAAGTTATTCATTTCGATTAATTATTACCGCTGAAGGAAATAGTCATACTGATGAGGTGGTTATTACAATCAATGATGCACTAAATAATGAAACTGGCAGTGTGCTTAGATCTGTATGGCTTAATGTGGATGGTAAAATGATTGAAGATATGATGGAAAATGATACCAAACTCACAAATCCGTCCTTTGAAGATTTATTACCTGGGTTGATAGCACCCAGCAATTGGGCAAATTTTTATGGTACGCGTTTAGTTGGAATGATAACTCCGCCATCAACCGGAGAGTATACTTTTTGGATAGCATCTGATGATCACTCAGAACTTTGGTTGAGCGATTCTGAAAACCCGGAAGACAAAATCAAAATTGCTCATCTAATGACAAGAGTCTATCCTGGGCAATGGGATCGTCACAACAGTCAAAAATCAGAGCCAAAATTATTAGAGGCAGGTAAGAAATATTATTTGGAAGTTCTCCATAAAGAACAAACCGGTTATGATCACTTAGCAGTTGCATGGGATGGGCCAGGAATTAATGGAAGAGAAGTCATTTCCAAAGCATTCCTCTCACCACTAAACGATGCCCCTTCACATAACGATGCGATACAGGTAGTTGCAGGTGACGATTTGAAAATATTATTTCCTGAGAATAAAGTGAATGTTCAAGCGTTGGTCTATGATTTGGAAGATGGCCCAGAACCTTTAAAATATCAATGGTCATCAAATAGCCCTGACAACGTTACTTTTGTTGACGCAAGTTTTCCGGCTACCAATGTGCTTTTCTCAGCTCCCGGAACATATTCTTTAACCTTAACTGCCACTGATAGTGTAAACAGCGGATCAGATTCAATTGATGTAATAGTAGAAAATGCATTGGCAGAAAATGTCGGTGGACTGCTCAGAGAAATCTGGTTAGATGTTCCTGGATACAAAATTAGTGACATACTTGAAGATCCGAATTATCCAGACAGCCCTCAATTGAAAGATTTGCTGCCATCGCTAGAAGCACCGATTAATTGGAATGATAATTATGCAACACGACTCAGTGGATTTATCGTTGTTCCTGAGAATGGATTATACCAATTCTTTATAGCAAGTGATGACCAGTCAGAATTATTTTTGAATTCAAATGGCGCCGATGTTGAGGGAAAACAAAAAATTGCTTTTACCTCAAGGGCAACCGGATTTCATCGCTGGAATCGCTATGATTCTCAATCGTCTGAATTAATTCAGTTAAAAGCTGGTGAAAAATATTATATAGAGGTTCTACACAAGGAAAGTCATTATGATGATTATTTATCCATTGCCTGGAAAAGACCTAACCAGGATGAACTCAAAATTATTACCGGTAAATATTTAGTGCCATTTGAAAGTGTAGAAAAGGTTAATACGGAATTAATAACATTGGCCGGAGAAGATCAAGAGTGGGTTTGGCCTGTTAAATCTGTAAATTTAAATGGATATGTTTTTGATTCGATACCCGGCCCATTAGCTATGAGTCATAGCTGGACAAAAGAATCAGGACCCGGAGAAGTGACATTTGATGTCAAGCATGACCTGGTCACAAAAGCAAGATTTAGTGAATCCGGTGAATATATATTGAGCCTGACCGCAACAGATGGTGAACATACAGAAAAAGATTCGATTAAGATAACAATATATCCATCATTAGGAGAAAATACCGGCAGCATTTTACGCGAAATTTATACAAATATTTCTGGCAGCCAAGTGTTAGATTTAATAAATTCACCTGATTATCCAGACTCCCCTGCTGCCAGAGATCGTATTAATCGCACAGAAACACCTCAAGATTTAGACGATAATTATGGCACAATATTACGAGGTTATATTCATCCACCAATAACTGGCAGTTATCGTTTTAATATAAGCAGTGATGATTGGAGTGAAGTTTATTTAAGTAGTGATGACAATCCAGAAAATAAAGGCATAATTTGTTTAGTCCCGAAATGGACATACTATTATGAATGGGATAAATATCCTGAGTATCAAAATTCCGGCAGCATTACACTAGAAGCAGGTAAACGTTATTATATTGAAATCAGACATAAAGAAAGCGGCTGGAGAGATCACTTAGAAGTTGCCTGGAAAATACCCGGTTCTGACTCAATGCAAATCATTGAAGGAGGATTTCTTTCACCATTCATTTTAGAAGAAACTGAAGCACCGACAATTACTATAAATGGAGATTCAGAAATAACTGTAAAAGTTGGCGAAACATTTGTCGATCCAGGGGTAACTGTTATCGATAGTAACAATGAAGATCTTAGTGATCAGTTGAATGTTGAAAATTTTGTCGATACATCGCGCGCCGGCACATACTCAGTTAGATATCAAGTATTTGATGAATTTGCCAATTCGGTTGAACTCGTACGCAAAGTAAATGTTGTCGCAGGTGATATTAAACCAGCAAATTATTTACCGGATCAGTCGACGAACATTTCAACAGAAGAATGGCAGGAGCCCGATACAATATCTACAGCAGAGGCCGCACGGTTTCTTAATCACGCTACATTTGGAGCCACAGCCACAGACATTGAACGTGTTCAAGAAATCGGATTTGAAGCATGGGTTGATGAACAACTTCAATTAACTGAAACACTGCACCTACCTTTGATGCAAAAAACATTAGGCTATCTTGAAGTGAGTATGATGCGATTGAGAACTGAAGAAAGAATGTATGCCTGGTGGACAAATGCGATTACCGCACCAGATCAATTACGTCAGCGTGTAGCTTTTGCACTCAGTCAAATATTAGTCCTATCTGATCATAATCCGGCACTTTCACGATACACGCTCGGTGTCACAAATTATTACGACATACTAGTGCGCAATAGTACAGGTAATTATAGAAATCTATTGGAAGAAGTAACACTCAATCCGATGATGGGAATTTTTCTGACGATGATGAGAAGTACTAAAGACTCACCAGATGAAAATTATCCCAGAGAAGTAATGCAGTTATTTTCAATTGGACTACCACAATTGAATACCGACGGAACTTTAAAATTAGACGCAAATGGTAACTCACAGTCAACATATGATCTAAATACAATACTTGAAATGTCGAGAGTCATGACAGGTTGGACATTTAGTGGATCTAAAGATTTCTTTTGGAATCGTTATGGCGAAGAGGACGTTTTCAGTTCAATGATGCCTTTTGAACAATATCATGATTCTGGAGAAAAGGTGTTGCTAGACGGATTTACAATTCCTGCAGGTCAATCTGCATATGAAGATATTCAATCAGCGATGGATAATATTTTTAATCATCCAAATGTCGGTCCATTTATCGCCAGAAGATTAATACAAAGAATGGTTACAAGTAATCCTAGCCCAGAATATATTTACCGTGTAGCTTCAAAATTTAATGACAATGGAAGTGGTGTTCGCGGTGATCTAGGAGCTGTTGCCAAAGCAATATTATTAGATCCTGAAGCTCGCGACATGAGTAATTTAGATGATGTAAAGGCAGGAAAATTAAGTGAACCGATTATAAGACTCACACAATTACTTCGCCCACTATCTAAAAAACCAACGAGTAATCCCCCTACCCTGGGTCGTTATGTTATTCGAGATACTGAGAGATATTTTGGACAGGCTCCTTTGTTTGCCCGAAGCGTTTTTAATTTTTATGAACCTGACTATCAAGTTCCGGGAAAACTAATGACTGCCGGATTGTATTCTCCAGAATTTCAGATTACCACTGAGGTCACTGCGGTTGAAGCATCTAACTTCTTCTTCGACACTGTTCGTAATGGCATTAGTGCAAGTTGGCGACAAGCTGGTCGAGTAGAATTAGATTTATCCAATCTTATTGATCAAACTAATAACATTGATGAATTATTGGATAAGGTGAATGAAATTATAATGAGTGGTCGTCTGACAAATGAGACAAGGGAAATTTTAAAGACCGCACTCGAACCTCATTTTGATAATAAAGAATATGTCGTTCAATCAGTGCTACAATTAATTCTGTCATCACCTGAATTTGTAATTCAAAAATAATAATAGAAAAAAAAGTTATGAATGAAAAAACCCCAAACTCCATGACCAGGCGTCAATTCATGAGACAGGGCGTATGTGCTGCTGTTGGCACTTCAAGCTTGCTGTCAACTATTTTAAACTTACGTCAGCTTAATGCAGCTACAATTTCAAATAGTGATATTGATGGTTACAAAGCTCTTATCTGTATTTTTCTGTATGGCGGTAATGACGCAAGTAATTTGCTGGTGCCTTATGATTTAAATAACTATAATATTTATGCACAGGGTCGGCAACAATTGACGCTTCAGAGAGATAGTCTAATTAAATTAAATATTAATAATTCTGACGGTCGCGATTTTGCACTGCATCCATCGATGCAAGGCACATCAGAATTATTTGAGCAAGGAAACTTAGCACTGGTATCAAACGTAGGTACTTTGATAGCACCCGTTACATTGCAAGATTTCAGAAATGGCTCGCCAGCACTTCCTCCCCATCTTTTCTCACACAGTGATCAACAAGTATTGTGGCAGACATCCGTACCGCATGAAAGTAATGCTTACAGTCCGACTGGCTGGGGTGGTAGAATTGCTGATTTACTTCACTCAGTTCACAATAACTCATCAGTATCAATGTTAGTTTCATTGAGTGGAAATAATTTTTTCCAAGTGGGGGAAACACTGCTACCTTATCGAACTTCAAATAACGGTAGCAGTATATTTAGATTAGGCCATGGTTCCAATGAAAGAGATACGGCGCGTTTTAATGCCTTCAAACAAATGTTAGATCAAGATTATGGAAATCTGATGGAAGATGCTTTTGCCGATATCTCAAATAACGCTATTAATGATGCCGATACATTTAATACTGCAATAGCTGATGCTAATGATTTTGCAATGATACCAAATTCATCTTTAGGCAACCAACTTAGGTCTATCGCAAAAATAATTCAAAAACACGAAGCTCTAGGAATGAAGCGACAAATATTTTTTGCCGCTACGGGAGGCTTTGATACACATGGACCGCAGCTAGGTGCTCACGCCGGTCTGCTTGGAGGAATAGATTCGGCGATGAAAGGCTTTAATGATGCTTTAACATCCATTAACATGCAGGACAGTGCTACGACGTTTACAGCATCAGATTTTGGCCGTACATTCGATTCAAATGGTCGCGGATCAGATCATGGATGGGGAAGTCACCATTTGGTTATGGGCGGAGCCGTTAAAGGTAAACAAATTTATGGAAACTTCCCTGAACTTGCTCTGGGAGCCAGTCCTCAGGATGCCGGTCGTGGCCGATGGATTCCAACTACATCTGTGGATCAATATGGTGCTACATTAGCCAAATGGTTTGGCGTCAGTGACACAGACTTACCTATTGTATTTCCGAATATAAATAATTTTGCAACAGCAGATCTTGGTTTTATGAGTTAGACTCAAAGCCAATCTTAAACTAATATTGAGTGTAACAATAGGTCGGTTGAATTGAAACTCGACCAATTACTCGTTCCAATTCTATATAATATCCCCATCCTAAATGAAGAAGAAAATCGTCATCGTAGTAGCATCAATATTATTAATTATATCTATCGTTAGCGTATTTATTATTAAGTATAATACTGCAACTCATTATCAGCAAGTCACGGAGAGTGATCCAAGTATCATCGATGTAAAAGAGCCGATTAAAAAGATAAGAAAACCACGCGCTGTACAATCTGAAATTAAATCAATAACCGGGAAATCACCCATTGATGGTCTAAATGATACAAATGGATCTATCCAAAAAGACTTAGACATTTTACAAAATCTATTTTTTCATTATCAAACGACATTTAAAACAAACCCAAACGGCACACAAAAAGAAATAGTTAATTCATTATTGGGAAACAATGCAAAGAAAATTATTTATATACCAAAAGATAATCCATCACTTAACGCTGATAAGCAAATAATTGATCGTTGGGGAACACCGTTTTTCTTTCATCAAATCAGCCACAACAATATGGAGATAATCTCTGCCGGTCCCGATAAAAACCTCTGGTCAGAAGATGATATTTCAATGGTTGGAGGATTTAGCAGAGTTGAACCAAAATCGATGTCAGCAAATTCTGAGAATTAATTTTTTCTTTTTCGATTATATTAAGAATTTATAACTTTTCAATTACATCCAGCCAAGCATTGGCTGAAATCAGTATTCATGTAATGAAATTTAACAGTTTTATGTAAGGTACTTTACATCTATTTACACAAGAAGTGAATAATAGGGTAAATATTGACTAAAAAGTATTTGTGTTTAACAAATGATTAGCGTTATTAATTTATTTAACTCCACAGAACTCACTCAAGTTCAAAGACTTGCTGGTTTTAGCATTTTTTTGTATGAGGCGTTATTATTCAGCTCTATAGGTATATGTATATTTTGATATTTTAAAATTAAACGTATATATTGGCTTCTATGATCAATCAGAATTATCCCCTGAAAATTTCACCTAACCATAGTAATCAAAAAGGTTTCACATTGATAGAAATAATGGTTGGTGTTGCAATAATTACTATAGTTTTTTTATCGGCATTCAACGGATTGAAACAAGGATTTTATTTAATTGAGAATGCCAGAGACTACACACGTGTTTCACAAATCATGCAAAGTGAAATGGAATTGTTGAGATCTAAAAATTGGGCAATTTTGAGTGCTATGAATACTGATGAGGCATTTACGCCTAATACTAAATTCATTTCAAAATTCAAAAACCGTTATACATGTAATAGAAAAATCACAACCCGTAAAACAGGTCAATTGAGTATCACCCTAACTGTATCCTGGACCGATCAAAACAATATAGGCAATTCTCGTAAATATATTTCATTTTTCACAAAAGGAGGAATTAACGATTATTATGTACGATCATTTTAAATTAAAAAAAATTAAAAGAGGGATTTCCTTAATGGAAACCCTAATAGCGTTATCACTAGTGGGACTGGTTGCTGGTAGCGTAACGTATAGCTTCATGTTTATTATGAGAAGCACGGGATCGATGGGAAACTACATCGACATGAATTCTCAAAGTAGAAATGGGTTGGAATATTTTTCCAGAGATATGCGAATGGCTGTTGATGTTTTAGAAATTAAAACAAGTTCGATTAAAATAAATATAGTAAAAGGAGATGGTACTTTAGAGACAATCGAATATAAATACGACTCTGTCAAAGGTCAGTTTCAGAGAATAACAGATGCCGGTGTTTTTGCAGTTTTAAAGGATGTGGAGAAACTCACAATTACCTGTTATAACATCCTTGATACAGCAACTGTAGATATTTTAGAGGCAAAAAATGTTCAGCTGGATGCTGAAATGGTCAGAAGCATTTTCCAAATCAGCAATACAAATAATGTAGTATCCGCAAGATTTATGATGCGCAATAGAAATGTTAGTAGCTAATTAAAAAGTCATGAAATACGAATACAATAATAAAACAGAAAAAAAAGGTTCTATACTTATAGTGGCAATATTTTTTACCGCTATAATTGGAGTTCTAATCATAAGTTATCTAAAGGTAGCAAGTGGAGAGTTAAAAAGATCTGACAAAACATTTTTATATAATACTCTTCTAAATTTATCAGAGGCCGGTGCCGAAGAAGTTACATGGGCATTAAACAATGATGACTGGACCGGCTGGCAGGAAATTGATTCTGCCATGGTCAAACGCTTAAGCAACGTAGATATTGGTAATGGCAATAAAGCAATTATTTATACCTATGTTGAAAATTATGATGGGACATCTCCCGTTATTTATACTGAAGGTAATTTCAAAGATAATGATGGTACCGTATTGCGTAAACAATTGAGATTGGACCTAACTACTAGAGGGGTTTTTGCAAACGGTCTAACATCAAAAGATGCGTTACGATTTGTGGGTGGTAATGTAAAAATTGATAGCTATAATTCCAGCAACGGAGATTATGACAGCGTTCTCAATCGCAATGATAAAGGAACTGCTGCGAGTATATCAGTTGCTAACGATGCAGTTGATTTAGGCAATGCTGAAGTTTATGGATATGTTGCAACAGGTGGAGCAGATCCGGTAGTTGGTCCTAATGGCAAAATTTATGGATCAGATACTCCAAATGGAGTAGACATCGATTCTGGACGAATTACTAAAGATTTCTACATGAATTTCCCTGATATTTCAATCCCAGCACTTGCTAATGCAATAACAACCTATCCTTCAGGAAACACTGTAACAATCGGTGGCAGTGAAGATTTACCTGACGAATATAAATTGTCTTCAATAGATATAAACTCCAATCAGAAACTTATAATTGATGGAGTTGCGATTTTAATAATCGACAATGACATAGATGTAAAAGGAGAAATAGAAATCAAGGACGGCGGCCAACTTACTATCTATGTAGATGGTGATGTAACTATTGGTGGTAATGGATTTGCCAACAAAACTAATAAGCCTGAGAAATTAGTTATATACGGAACTTCAACAACAAACGGAGATAAAACAATCAAACTGCATGGGAAAGGTTCATTGCAAGCAGCAGTTTATGCACCTTATTCCAAAATTGATCTTAAAGGCGGTGGCGGAGATATTGGGAAATTTTCGGGTGCCGTTGTTGGCTATAAAATATTTTTTAATGGAAATTATGAATTTCATTATGACGAGCAGCTAGCGTCTTTTGATGGCGACAACGAAACTTTTAAACTTAAAAGCTGGCGTGAACTGTATAGTTCAACAACACGGATTGATTTTGATGCTGCTTATAAAAAAATTGATGCAGGTTTGGTCAGTGGCATTTTTTAAAATTCGTGTTAGCATAAAACATGCGGCCGTTAATAAATACTAACGACCGCACTAATATTTGTATACTATGATTAAATTAATATCTTTTTTCGTGTTTTCTCTTAAATTTTTTGCGAGCATTTTTGGCATTCTCTTTTTCTGAATCAGAAAGAATTCCATCGCCATCGGCATCAAAGCGTTTTATAACTTTATTACGATGTTCAGCTTTTTTTAGTTGATGGGCTTCTTTGGCAACAGCTTTTTCATCTTCAGAAAGTTTACCATCACCATCTTGATCGTATTGCTCTAGAAATTTTTGTCGGTTCTTTTTCTGTTTTTTAGAAAATTGTTTTCCTTCTTTAGCATTTAATTTTTCCTCGGCAGACAACACACCATCACCATCAATATCATATTTTTCTAGAAATTTTTGTCTTCGATTATTTAATTCTTCTACATCCTGAGCAGAAACTGATTTAATTGGATAAATAAAAGCTATCAATCCGGACAATATTGTTAATTTTATAATTTGTTTTTTTATGCGACTCTTCATTTGTTACTTTCTCCTATATTTAATTGTTATAATTTAAGAATTCCGAATAAAAGTATCGCACAGAGTGTACCAGAAAAATAAAGATCACCTAACCTATTATAATAAAACATCTTATAAATTATTCATGTTTCTAATGGTAGATGAAATTAATAAAATTGGTAAATACTTACCAATTGAAATGGATTAAATTTCCGAAAAATTGTAAATGGCTCCCATTATCTTTTATTTAAAAATTTTTCCAAAATATTATTAAAGTCACTTGCCAAGTGTGACATTTTTTCTCAATTTTCATTTTCATGCCAAAGACAATACTCATTGTTGATGATGAAAAACATACTCGCGAAGGCCTAATGCTGGCGTTGGAGGATAAATATGATATTTATTTAGCAGCAAATGCTGATGAGGCATTTAATTTACTAGACTTAGAAAAATTTGACGTTGTATTGACTGATTTAAGAATGACCGGGAAATCGGGACTAAAGGTCATTGATAAGGCAATATCGATGCCAAATAAGCCAATAACAATTATGATGACTGCATATGGCAGTGTAGAAACTGCAGTTGAAGCGATGAAACACGGTGCTTATGATTTTTTAACAAAACCGATAAATTTGGAAAAATTAGATATTCTCATTACTCGATCTTTAAATACTAGGAAATTGGTAACTGAGAATAATATTTTACATGAGCGTCTAGATAAAAAATATAATTTGGATGGTCTAATTGGAAATTCAAAATCCCTTATTGATGTTATTGAAAAAGTTAAACTGGTTGCTCAATCAAAAGCGACTGTTTTGCTGACCGGAGAAACCGGAACAGGAAAAGAGTTAATTGCACAAGCGATACATCAAAATAGTGATCGAGCTCGAAATGCATTTATAATAACACATTGTGCAGCTTTACCGAGTAATCTACTAGAAAGTGAACTTTTTGGCCACGAAAAAGGAGCATTTACCGGTGCGATGGAAAAGAGAATTGGGCGATTTGAAGCCTCAAATAATGGATCATTATTTCTTGATGAAATTGGTGAAATCGATGCTTCCACGCAGGTCAAGTTACTTCGTTTTTTAGAAGGACAAACTTTTGAACGAATTGGTAGTAACAAACAAATTTCAGTTGATGTTAGATTAATAGTTGCGACAAATCGCAATCTCGAAGAAATGGTTTCAGATGGAAAATTTCGGGAAGATTTATTTTACAGATTAAATGTCATAACATTAGAAATTCCTCCTCTCAGAGAAAGAAAAGAGGATATCCCGATGTTATTAGGTCACTACATAAACTACTTTGGTAAGGTTAATAAAATTAAACCTGGTGGACTGAATTCTAGAGTAGTGAATATTTTAAAAGATTACTACTGGCCAGGAAACATAAGAGAATTAAAAAATTTTTGTGAAAATATTATCGTTTTAAATAGAGAAAAAGAAATTTCTGAATACGACCTCGATAAAAAGTTTATTTCAAACTTAACCGAAATTAATGATAACAAACTGCTGGATAATCCACTATCAGTTGAAGAAAATGAGAAAAACTTAATCAAAAATGCGTTGATCGAGGTTGAGGGAAATCGCACAAAAGCATCAAAATTATTAGGTATCAGTCGTCGAACACTTCACAGAAAGATACTTAAATGGCCAGAATTGGAAAAAATCTAATTCTGCATATTAAAATATAAAAACAGCGACTCACATATCTACTTTTACAAAAAACTATGCAAAAATTATATCATTGGCTAGAACATGGCACAGGTAGCCTTATTATAAAAAATTTGGCTATAATTGGATTTATAATTCTATTATCACTGTATATTTGCTATAAACGTCAGAAAGGACCAGAAAATGAGTTTATATTTGAAGAAACAATTGTTGCAAAAAATCTGGCTGAAGGAAATGGCTATGCAACACAGGTAATTTATCCAAAATCTGTTGCGATTTTAGAAAGTAATAAAAAATCAAAGGGAGAGAAATTTAATTTTGAACCAAATAAATCAATTCCTGAACTCTATCGCCCGCCTGGTTATGCAACATTATTAGCATTTTGTTTAAAAATATTGCCGGAAAATATTATTGAAAAAATTTGGCAGGATCCAGTTTCTGAGACACCCCGAGGGGTAATTGCGTATAATGCCGATTACTTTTTACTCACAGTTAATGTAATAATTTTTTGGGTAGTATGTTTATTAACTTATATTTTAGGAAAAGCCCTGTTTGGAACAAAAGGAGGATCAATCTCACTTTTTGGAACTATTTTTTCAGCCGCTCTCTGGGATCAAGTTTTAAAAGTTAATGGATCAGTAATTTTGATGATGTTATTTTTGTTGATTTTAATTTTATATCATAGACTGGAATTAAATTTAAATTCAGAAAATAATAATTATTTTAGCAGAAAAAAATTAACTTCTGGTTTATGCATTGGGATATTAGTAGGGCTATCTTTTTTAACGGAATACTCAGCCGGGTTAATAGGTTTAGCTGTTTTGTGGATGACAATATTTTACCATCGCAAAAAATCGTTCATACTTATTGTTTTTATGATTATTGGGTTTTCAGCTACAATTTCACCATGGATAATAAGAAATTTGGAATTAACAAATTCACCGATCTCACTCGCATGGACTGAGCTCCCACTCTACAAAATAGATACTAATTACAGTATGGAAATGTTTAAATCGGATTTAAGTAGCGATTACCCAAAAATCAGTATACGCAAAATTATTGGTAAAGGTCTGAGCGGAATTGAAAAGAGTTTAACAGCAGGCATCTGGTCTGGAGGTGCATTTATATTCTGTGGACTTTTTATATCAGGGTGTTTTTACAAATTCAAAAACTTAATTACAAATAATGTCCGATGGACTGCTGTTAGTGGTATATTAATTTTATTGTTAGTCCAACCATTCCTAAACAGTGGTGACTCAGTCAGGCTACCAATAAATTACATAGCACCTATATTAATAATTTTTGGCAGCGGTTTTTTATTAGTATTAACTGAGAGTAAAAAAAGTTTAACAACATTAAGTAAATCAAGTATATTATTTATAATCATACTCATTCAGGCACTACCACTTGTAAATAAAGCAGCTAAACCTAAAAGTATACCTTTTCATTTTCCTCCTTATATTCCATCCACGATGGTTTTAACAAGAACCATTATAATGGAAGGTGCGCGGATTAATGGATTTGGAATTATGTCAGACATTCCTGCTGGTCTTACATGGTATTCAAGACAACCTGTATGGGCACAACCGAAAAATTATGCTCAATTTGTTGAAATTTCTCTCTATCAAGATATTGGAGCATTATTTCTATCTCCTGCAAGATTGAACCAACCGTACTTTTCTACTTTAACTAGTAGTAATTTATCTCAAAATAAATCAATTAGCACCACTGGCAATTGGAGCGAGGTATACAAGTCTTTGCAAAATAGAGAAATGCCCAATTTTTTTCCTCTTAAAAATGTATATCAAATTTGGGAAAATGTCTATATCCTAACCAATCCAATCATCGATTTAAATAATAATAGAAATAAACAATAATTTTATTGACCTTCTGCAAATAATTGATTGATTTCTGTTGTTTTTAGCAATTGTTATAAAATAATTATGAAAAAATCAATCTTTATACCATTATTACTAAGCTTGCCTATTTCTGTTATGGGAATTTATGCTCCTGTTCCAGATTTTGAGCAAGGTCAAACAATTATATTAAGTCTAGATGTAGGTGGATATTACGACACCAACATTTTTGGTTCACCAGGGGTTGCTCTAGCTCAAGAGGAGGAAAGCTTTGTTTTTCAAATATCCCCGCGTGCCAAATTCAACTTATCTTTAACAGAACAATCATTCATTGAAGTTCATTACGACTTAGAAACACAGGTATTTACTGATAGACCATTATCAGATGACACTTTGTATAACCATGAGTTTTTTGTTAAATATTCACACACCATAACTGAAGGTGTGGATTTCTTCATAACTGAGGAATTGGATTTAGTAGACAACCCTGCATCAACTGTTGTTACAGGTGGCCAGGCAGACCAATCATATGATGCAAATAATTTTGGTTTCCGAATTGATGCCCAAGTCAACGAAACATTTCAAATAAGTGGAAAATATCAAAACTATCGGGTTCAGTATGATAGAACTGGCCTGAATTCAGCTGGAACATCAAATATTGCAGAATTACTCGATAGACAAGATAATACAATTGGCGTTGAAGCAAGAATCACTTCAAGTGAAAGAGTTAGCTGGACAGGTGAAATTCGCGCAAGAGATGTTAATTATGACAATGATGATGCCAACGGGTCAGCGGGAGTTGGATTACTAGGTGTTGGAGACGGTGTAGACGATGCAAAAGATAACGATTCTGTTTTCTATATCATTGGAGTTGATTATAAAATGAACGAAAATACTGATGTGATGGTTCATGCTGGAGCACAAGATCGTGATAGAACTGGTGTAGCAACATCTGATAGTTCATTTTTTTATGGAGACATTTCAGTTGTAAACAGATATGCAGAAAATTCACATGTAACAATTGGAGCCCAATACGATGTAAAAGAACCTGATGATACAGCTACATTTTTGGATGCTGAAGCATACTCGATTTTTGTTAACTTCCAACACGCTCTGTCTGGCAAAACATTTATTACAGGATCAGTTACATATGAAGACGCTGCTTTTAATGCTAGAGCTGGATTTACTGATATAGACGAAGAATCAGTTAGATTTGGTCTAGGACTTACATATAATGTTTCTGAACAATTAACATTACTGTTTAATTATGATTACGACAACAAGTCATCTGATACACCTAAGCGTGAGGAAGACAGAAGTAGATTTGGTGTTCAAGCTAGGTATGCATTTGGTATCTAATTTTTAAGATAATAATTTTTAATACGTAATGCGGGTCAATCTTGACCCGCATTATTTTTTTATATTAATCAAGAATTCAATTTAAAAAACTTGATAATTATAAAACCGCACAGATGAAAGTTCAGTCAGAAACAATTAATATAACTGAATTTATTAAAATAATTAAAAATAGAAAATTTTTAATTATTTTAATTTTCTTTCTAGTAGTATCTACTACTGTAATAGTAACTGCTTTGATGGACAAATGGTACTTGGCTGTTTCAACTATTAGAGTAGAAAAGCCATCGAGTGATGTTTCTGTGTGGGAAAATCAGAGATCAAATTACTTCGATCCATACTTTATCAAAGAGCAGGAAAGTATTATCAAAAGTAAGAAAATCTTAAATCAAGTTATCAATAATTTAAACTTAAATGAAGTTTTAGGTGAAATTTTTAATGCACAAATCACAAAAGAACAAACTTATGAATTACTGGTACACACAATTTTGAATATTGAATCAAAATCAAGCACTTCACTTATTGATATAGGGGTATTAGTTAAAGAAGATGGAATTGTTGCAGCCCAAATTGCAAACGAAATTGCTAAAGTTTATGAAGCAGATAGGATAAACTTTGCAACTGCAAGCCAAGTTGAAGGCATAAAAAAATTAAATGAAGAGTTAAATAAACAAGTTGAAATTGTTTCTAATCAACGAGATGAAGTGGAAAAAATCAGGCAAGAATTACAAATTTCAGGTGTTGATATTGACTTTGCGACGACTGAATTAGAAATAGACCTATTGAGACAATTAGATCGCAATTTAACAGCATTAAAAGTAGATGCAATTGCTAGAAAAACTCGTTGGGAAAGATTTAATGCAGTACCTTTGAAAGATAGAATTACACTAGTTAATTCTGAACTCATTCCAGATGCAAATTTGCAAAATTTAATGCAAGCATATTTAATTGCAGAACAACAGTACTCTAGGCTCAAAGGTAGATTAGGAACTGCTCACCCTGAATTTATTGAAGCAAAAGAACATCTAAAAACTATTAAATCTCAATTATACTCACTTTTGACAGGTTATGAAAAATCATTAGAGATTTCTTATAGAGAAGCAGATGCTCGGGTAAAAGAAATGGAAAAACAAGTTGATGTTGCCAAATTAGACCAAATTGAATTGGCAAGCCACAAGATGAGATTATTTGAAGATGCAGTAGAAAAATTGCGTGATGAAGAAACTTTGCATAAAGCTTTTAGAATGGCATTAAGACAAAGAGAAATAGACTATCAAGTACCTAAAAGATCGATTGAAATTTTAAACTTTGCAGACACTCCATATGTAGCTAAGAAACCAAGTTGGATTTTAAATATTACACTAGGCATTTTTTTTGGATGTGTACTTAGCTTTGGTTTTACATTTTTAATTGAATTTATTGATACTAGTTTTCGTTCAATTAAAGATATAGAAAGTAAGCTTCAATTACCCATATTAGGGGTTATCCCAAAAGACAAAACTTTAGTTTGTCATGAGAACTTTGTAACAAATCACGCTGAACCTTTTCGTGTTATCCAGACTAATTTGGAATTAGTTCATGATGAAAAACCTGCACGAATTATTTCAATACAATCTGCGGGTCCGAGTGAGGGGAAATCTACCACACTACACAACTTAGCGATTACCATGGCACTTTCAGGACAAAAGGTAATTGTCATTGATTCTGATTTACGAAAACCCACCCAACACAAACTATTTGACACTAAACGAGATCCGGGTCTGATAGATTATTTACTTGGAAAAACGGATTCAAATTCAATTATCAATAAAACGAATTTTGAAAATCTAGATTTCATAGCTTGCGGAAAACACTCAAACTTTTCACTCAATATTTTACACAGAAAACAATTAACTAATCTTTTCGAAAGTCTAAGAAGTAAATACGATAAAATACTACTCGATTCCACACCAATAATAGGAATTAGTGATTCATCTGTTTTGGCAAGTATTTCTGATGGAATTATTTTTGTAGTACAACATCGCAGAAATTCTCAGTCTATGATTATACATGCACACCAAATTATTAAAAATGTTGAAGGCCAAATATTAGGCATAGTATTAACGAATGTACCAGAAGCGGGTGACGAAGATTATAATTACTATACTAACAATTATAAATATTATTCTACTGAAAACAATAAGGCCAGTTCAGTTAGAAATAAGACTAATCAAAATAACATTTCAGATATTGAAGAATTGGAGTATGAAGAGTCAGAAATATAGTTTTACAATTTTAATATATTAAATGATTGATTAGATAAAATATATAATTAAATAAAAACAGTTGATATGATTTTACGATTTTTAATATTCATTATTATAAGCCACCTCGTTCAAGCTTCACCATTACGAATAGTTGGTTCCGATCTATTACGTGATGTGATAAAAGAATCCTCATTGAGTCAATTAAATCGTGAAGTGTCTGTAACACTCGATGGTAGTAGTTTAGCATTGGAAGATATTAAATCAAATAACGCTGACATTGCAATCATTGCACTACCCCAGGATATTAGTCCACCAGCAGATAATTTGGAATCCGTAACATTTGCATTTCAAATTGTTGTAATAGCTGTTTCTGCTTCAAACCCACTAGAAGAAATTAGCTTAAATCAAATTGCATCAATATACAGTGTTAATCAAAAACTGGATATCACAAATTGGGGCGCAATTGGTTTAACTGGCGCATGGCAAGGTAGAAATATTTCTATAAATTCTGTAAGCAATGCACCTGGTGTAGGATTGGAGTTAATTAAATATACTGTCCTGAAGAATGCAATTATGAAGCCACTCATAAAATACTGGGATAATCCTAATGAATTGGTCAACTATCTGTCTAACGACTTGTCAGCCATTGCTGTTTTACCCTCAATTCCAAATGATAATTCGATAAAAGTGTTATCACTGTCAAAAAAAGATGGTGAATATTCATTTAGCCCAACATTGGAAAATATTAGTTTTGGTGACTATCCAATTCGCATGCCTTTTTATTTAGTCTATAATAAAGACAGAAAAGTTGAATTAAATAGTATATTTAAAATTTTGTATAGTAATGAAATTGCAGATAAAATTCTTCTTAGTAACCTAAACCCATTGCCTGAAAGCGTCAGAAAACAGAGACTGGAAGAATACTAATTAGCATTCAGATTATAAATTGAATTATATCGTGTAGACAGCTGTGATAGCAGATCAATAATCCATCAAAGAACCCGATTTACACCTACATTGTAAATATCCCATTTCGATCTGCATAACATTAATATATTAAATTTATTCATTTTTAATTTTTTTAAATGTATAAAACTTTATTAAAATCGCAAATATTACCAATAATTACAACAGAATGAGCAGTTTCAGGAACTGTTGTAGCTGTGAGTCATAATAGATTCCTAACCACTAAAACTCAGACCTCAGTAGTATAGGGTCTGATGGGCAGAGATAAAACGCAAATACAAATCCTGTTTTACAATTGCAAAGATGTATGTGTAAACACTCCCATGGATGATGGAAGAAATAATACCAAAACATCAACTATCACGGCAATGTATTATAGGCGTGGACAAGAAAAATCCAGTCTTTACGGTTTTTCGAGAGCTAAAAAATAAGC
>JAJFLR010000099.1 GCA_021772565.1 Opitutales bacterium
TTTATGAACAAATCCTAACGAAAAGTACAGGTAAAAAAATTGTAAAAAACATTCATATGCCCCATGTTGTTCACTAACAATACCTTGTGTATTGGATTAAATCAGTAAAATTGTATAAAAAAACTTAGGAAAACGTGTCGTGAAGCAAATTTAGAATATTTACCAAGCCAATACCTTTGTGAGTTACTCAAGCATATCGGGTTTCACGGTATTATATATAAAAGCTCCATTTCGACTGGTAATAACTATGTTATTTTTAAAGATGAAGGACTTAAGGCTATTAAAACCTATCAATATAAGATTATAGATGTAACAACTGAGTTCGAAGAATTAAAGTTGCCCACAAAATAAAGAATAAGTTCCTAAATAATTGGTCTGTAAAATAGAGCTGTTCTTTCTGTATACAATAACAATAAGATATTTGAGATTGTATAATTTATATTAAGAAATAATTATGAGAGACTGTTCGAGTTTTTTTTTGCATAGGCATCTAAAACCCGTCTGATAAGTTTTTGATAACTAGTATGAGTTTTTTCTGCCTGATTTTTGAAAAAATCACGACTCAACTCACTGATGGATAAAGTAATTTTCACACTATTCTCTTCCATGGCTATTTGCCCAGGCGTAGGCATTTCAAGACCGGGCTTCCTAATGGAAGACATGTCCAAGTAAGGCGTAATATCTTTACCTTCATCAAACAATTGATCAAATTTTTCTACACTAATCTTTTTTGCTTTTGTTTTCTTCATAAATTTCCATTTCCTTTATACGTGCCCTTCTTGCTGATATGATTCTGATTTTACTTGTGCGATAAGTAACTACTACTGCATAAATTTTTGGCGAGATCATTCCGATAATCATAGTACGCTCCTCTTCTTGCTTTGTAATTGCTGTAATTTCAATGCGTTCAGGATCCTCCCAAACAAATGTAGCTTCTTTAAAACTAATTCCATGTTTTTCTTTATTTGAGACCGATTTGGTCGAATTCCATTCAAAATCTCCATAAATCATTATATGTCTATTTATATGGTTATCAAGCAATATCAATTCTTTTTTCGTTATTTTGATATTTGTCCAGGTACTCAATCCGTGTAGTTGCGTAGGCTAACTACATTTGCAAAGAGTATTTCTGTATTGAAATTCAATAATAATAATAAAAAACTCGCGCAGTGACGCTGGGGCGCAGAGAAGAAGGAGGAATATAAAATAAATACTTTTAGCACTCCATATCAACATAACATTTACAAATATTAAAAAAGAAAACTATGCGCCTCAGCATTTCTACGTGAGATAAGAATTTCAAAACTCAAGCTCATTAACCGATTTGCATTTGCTCTGGTATTTAGCATGTTGGATAATAAATATAACAACTAATGCAAAACGTTAGCTCTAGTCCTCTCAATCCGGCGCTAACTCCCACGAATAACAGATACTATGCAATCAATATCTGTATTCTATATCCTTTTAACATTTTTATTTTATCATTTGACAACTACATTTTACCACTTTTTTATTCTTTATATTAAATAACATGAAAATTTATCCACCTATATGATTCAATATGATAGCAAATTTTTCCATCTAATAACACTGTTCGATAAGAAATTAAACCACTGATAAACACTAATCATAAAAAATATATACCATGATATTTGATAATGAAAATCTATGTAAGACAATTAAATATGTTATTTGTCTTTCTGGTTTTGCGCTTATGGTCATTATGACAAGCAGTTGCGCCTCACACTATCATGCCTCCAGCATGAGTAAGAGTCTGGTTTTAGCACAAAAGAATAATATCAGTTTTAAAATCAGAAATGTAAAACTTGAAGGTGAAGCGGCTGGTGGCGCGAAATATTTTACAGACTATTATTCTGCGGTAAATGTAAACGCGATACTGAGAAAGCACTATTCGGAAATTTTCACTAACGCAAAAAATGCGTTGCCACTGGAAATCGATGTTAGCTTGACAAGCATCATTGATCAGAATATTGCCGCAAATTTATTATCAATTGGAATGTTGCCGGCAAAAAATACATTGCACCAAAATGTTCGGGTTAGAGTATCTATTGCTGATGATGATTATCAACAACTGCTTGATGAGGAGGTTGAATACCAAACAATGAGCATAAGAAAAGTAACAGATTTTTCCCCATTAGGATTGCTTCCTGCTGATTCAAGCGACATCGATTTTGAAGTTAACGATGAACTCAAGGGTTTTAGCCTAGGTCACAAAAAAGCACAAGAGTTTTATACTAAACACTTGGCCGACGCGATTGTATTGGCTGTCCAAAATGCTAATCAAGAACGATTGTCTTCATTACATGCCAAATGGCCTTTGATCTTACGCAAACGAGAACAATCACTTATGGAAAAATTGAATCAAGAATAAAAATAAAAGAGGGTCAATCGTAAGGATTTTGTAATGAAAGTTGACTTGAAAATATTAACGACATAGAAGAATATTCGAATCGGGTAGCCAGGGGGATTTAACCCCCAGCTCCCACACCACCACTCATACGGCTCCGTAAGTGGCGGTTCCCGGAAATAATTGACGGTTAGGCTTTCGCTTTATTTCCGTATATAAAAACAACCCAAATAG
>JAJFLR010000100.1 GCA_021772565.1 Opitutales bacterium
AATCCTGAATCCTGAATCCTGAATCCTGAATCCTGAATCCTGAATCCTGAATCCTGAATCCTGAATCCTGAATCCTGAATCCTGAATCCTGAATCCTGAATCCTGAATCCTGAATCCTGAATCCTGAATCCTGAATTTAACCCGTGTGTTGAATAATATCATGATTTGCAAAAGTTTTTTGTAAATATCTTGTGAAATGCGAAAGTGTCAAGAAATTATTTATGGCAGATGCTATAATTCTGTGGTTCTCTGTTCGCTCTGTTGTAAATGCCCTAAAGTTTTGTGTATTTTTGTTATTCTCGTTACACTCGTTGAGGTGTCGCTTTGCTCGGTAGCGTCTTATGTGGTCTGAATCTACCTCTTACCAACGATCGAATTATAATTGATCTTCAGTGATACCTGCTATTTTTATCTGTGATCGGAGTAGGCCAATTTTTAAATCTTTATTACCATGCACAGGATCTGAGATTCTTTCTTCTCGGACTTTTTTTTATATATGTGATGAGCTTCCTGTAACTCTTTTCAGTTCCCAGCCCGATTTTTCTAATAAACGAAAGTCAGATAGATTGCCACACTCTGCTATTGCAGAGCTCGCAATGACAATTAGGTTTTTACTTTGTCATCGCGAGGAGCAGCGCGAGCCGACTACGCCATAGTAGCCTCTGGCTACGACGGCTGTACGTGGCGATCCATGACTTTTTCAGACAGAACTTTTCCAATTATTATACGACTTTAATTTAAGATTTTACCAAATGTAATTGTTACTGAACATTCTATCTATTTCGGAAATTTATTATGGCAGATGCTATAAACAGCCATGAATTGCATCAATGATATTATTCTTTAGATCAACCATTGTTTTTTATCCTTGCGATGCACATCCTGGGATTGAAGGGACTTCTGCCCAAAAGCCACCTTCTTCTGCTTCATGAACGACAACTTTCAGTTTCATAATTATTCAATCATAGCATCTGCCATTAATAATTTCCGAAAAGAATTTTGGTAGGGAGGCATCTCCGAGGCATCCGTGGATAGATGTGGTTACTGATATAGATGTGAAATTGCGGACGACTGGGACAGTCGTCCCTACCGCACGTCCACGTGAAAAGTACATTAAATTTTTCCGTTAATTCGGTACCGAGTTGAAAACTACATCTATCAATTTATTCTGGCAGATGCTATAAAGCAAGTTTCTTGAATGAATCAAATATTTAAATTTTACTATGCTCAGTAGAATTTGTTGAAATAATTAAGTAGGGTTTAGGTTAGGTGGTTACGTTTGGACGGGATAACAGGATAATAAAATTAAGAAATTTTTTCTATTAACTCTGTAGTTCTCTGTGCGCTCTGTGGTAAATGCTCTTAAGTTTTGTGCTTTTTTGTGCCTTATGTGGTTTCAATCATTGATTTATTGTGTAGTTCAGTATTGGCAAAAATTGATTAGGATTAGGATGATGATAATGATCAGGATTGGGAGTTACATCCAGCCCATGACGAATGCCCAGTAGACTACTACACCGGCTAAGAACCAGTAAACATAAGCATGAATACTGCCGACATGTGATGCACGTACTAAAAACCCAAAGAGTCCGACAATTCCAGCTGTTCCCCTAACCATTAATCCTGAAATAAATATGTGATCTAAAAATCCTAACAAATCAGAAAAGCGCTGCTGAATTTTTGCCACATACCAATTATACAGTTCGTCGAAATATAATTTCGATGCACAAAAAGCATGCACGCCGGCAAATGATTTTTCTAACTGATCTTCGCTGGCGCCTGGTTTATAATAGATCCAGGCACTGATTAAGCCTCCCAGTGAAAATAGTGCAGATAGTCCGATAAAAAGTGTGTGATTAGAACCGTGTGGTTCGAGTAAGTTATGATGATTGAGTAACGCTGTTAATGAATTGGGAAAATAGTTGGGAAACATTATTATATAACCAAACAGTATTGAGGGAACTGCCAGAATTAATAATGGCAGTGTCATAACTAGTGGGCTTTCTTTTGCTTTGTCTGCAGAGTCAGAATTTGATTTTCCCAAAAATGTAATCACAAATAACCGTCCCATATAAACTGCTGTTAGGACAGATGTAATACAGAGCGTGGCAAAAATTAATATATTCGTTTCGTATGTTGTATAAAGAATAACATCTTTACTAAAAAATCCGGATGCGAGAAATGGCACACCGGAAATAGCAATGACGCCGACTAAAAATGTGAGCCCGGTAATCGGCATTTTTTTCATTAGCCCACCCATCTTAAAAATATTTTGCTCGTGATGGCAGGCGTGAATAACTGAACCTGATCCGAGAAACATCAGTGCTTTAAAAAATGCGTGTGTTGTTAAATGAAACATTGCTGCACCTACGCCGAGCATTAACGAAGTTTTAAATCCATCAGCGTTATAGATCAGACCCATTTTTGTGCCCAAGCCAAAGGCTGCGACCATATAGCCTAACTGTGACAATGTAGAGTAGGCCAAAATTCTTTTTATATCCGATTGGCTGATTGCGGTGATGGCGGCAAATAATGCCGTGATCGCCCCGATGTAAGAAATTACGGTCAACGCATCAGGAGTAAAAATAAAGAAGACGCGACAAAGTAAAAATATGCCGGCGGCTACCATTGTTGCTGCGTGAATCAAAGCTGAAACCGGAGTAGGGCCTTCCATGGCATCGGGCAACCAAACGTGTAGTGGCATTTGCGCAGATTTTCCCAACACACCGCAAAATATACATAAACCGATACCGGTGATAAGCATGTCAGGTTTGCCAATTAAAATTTGTTCTAATTTTATAAATTCAACAGTGCCGTAGTTCCAGTAACACCAAATGATACCAATCAAAAAACCAAAGTCGCCGACGCGATTGACAATGAATGCTTTTTTAGAGGCTTCGGCAGCGGAATCTTTTTCAAAGTAATGCACAATCAGCATGTAAGAACTAAATCCGACCAGCTCCCAAAAAATAAATAGCATGATCAGGTTATCCGCTAAAACGATACCGAGCATGGAAAACATAAAAATTGATAAGCCACCAAAAAACCGGGCTCGAGATTTGTCGTCACTCATATAACCAACACTGAATATGTGAATGAGAAAGCCAACAAAGCTGACGACAAATAACATCAATGCGGAAAGGTGATTTAAATAAAATCCCATTGAGATGTTAAACTGTCCAATAGTTAACCATTCCTTTGAAATCGAATTCGGAATCAAATGATTCATCGAAGTTAAAATCATGGCAGTTTGATAGAGCACGACAGCGGCAGCACCGACCGATAATAGAACAGCGATTTTATGACTTCTTCTAAAAAATAATGCGATCAACACCGCTGAACAAAGTGGTGCTAACAGAATTATTAAAAGTGTGTAAGTAATATTCATGTCATTTCAAAAAAATCGCTATCGGTAACGGTATCGCTATCGCCTTCGTAATCGAGGGCAGTATCGTTAAAATCGAAAGCGAAGGCGATAGCGATAGCCGCACGGTTTTACTGTGCTGATACCGAAAAATACTATTAAAATCTTTATCCATTGAGTGTATTCAATTCGTTTGCCATAACGGTCTAAAAGTATATATTAAAAAGTGTGTGTTGTATGCTCATGTCAGATCAAATAATCGGTATCGGTATCGCTATCGCCTTCGTAATCGAAGGCTGCATCGTTAAAAATCGAATGCGAATGCGATAGCGATAGCCGCATGGAATTACCATGCTGATAGTGAGAAATTATTTTTAAATTGTTATCCATTGAGCGTATTCAATTCGTTTACCATAACGGTATTTTTTTGTTTAAAGAGTGCGACGATTATTGCCAGTCCTACTGCGACTTCGGCGGCGGCTACTGTTATTATAAAAAATACAAAAATATTTCCGTCCATCATCGTGCGATCGGCAGTGGCGTTGTATCTGGAAAATGCCACCAATGCCAAGTTTGCGGCATTCAACATAAACTCAAGCGACATGAACATAACCAATGTATTTTTTCGCAATAATACACCGAGGAAACCAATGCTAAATAGCAGCCCGGCAACAGTCAGATATTCATTGAGACTAATCATTTGTTTGCTCCTCGGGTAGTGTATTGGTTTTTTTACTCAAAATAATAACGCCTATCATCGCAATGAGTAGTAAGAATCCGGATACTTGAAAAACCAGCATATATTTGGTAAACAATAGGCGGCCGAAATTTATTAATGCGGAAGCTTTCGACTCTACTGTTACCATCTGGTTTGTCGTTGAATCAGTGCCAAAAATTTTTAAAACTGCAACGGTGAGAAGCGCAAAGGCTGTCAGGCTGGCCACATATGTCGGGATGTTAATAGTGAATTTAATTTTATTTTTATCTAAATCGAGCAGCATGATGATAAATAAAAATAACACGACTACGGCACCGGCATAAACCAGCACTTGCACGGCAGCCAAAAAATAAGCTTCCAGTAAAATGAACAGTGCTGCCATACCGACAAAGGCAACGATCATAAACATTGCACCATTTACAGCCTGGCGATTGGTTACACACATTAAGGCGGATAACAATGTAATCGAACTGAAAAGATAAAATAGAAATTCAACCATGGTTAATCAAATATTAACTTTTAAATAAATAGTGATAGATTGCTTCACTCCGATAAATCGAAGTTCGCGATGAGAAAAGGAATTCGACAGTGTCATTGCGAGTCCACAAAGTGGACGTGGCAATCCATCTGAAATCATTTATTTTAATTTTAAAATTGTTAATCAAAGTATTTATAAGTTTTTAATGATGACCTGTACCGTTTCTAGCATCATCTAGTTTTTTATCCCATTTATAATGCTCGTCCGGCAGTGTCCCACCAATCTCGTACAACTTTTGTTTTTTGAAAATTAATTCCTCACGACTCAAGCCGTTGAGCGAATAGATGTCTTGTAAATAAATTGCTTCTTCGGGGCAGACTTCCTGGCATAATCCACAGTAAATACAGCGCAGCATATTGATATCAAATTCCTGTGGTGCTTTTTCAACATGACCATTGTTTGACTCTTCAGAAATTTCACCCGGCTTAATTCTGATTGCTTTTGGCGGACAGACAAATTCACAGAGTTGGCAAGAGACGCATTTTTCTCGGCCGTTTGGATCTTTTACCAAAGTTGGAACACCGCGATAGCCATTTGGGATGTCAGGACGTTGATCTGGATATTCCAAAGTGACGGGTGGCTTCAACATATTGTTGAAGGTAGTTTTCAAGCCATTATAAATTTGCGGAAGGTAAGTTTTTTCCGACATCGATAATGGTTTTCGTTCTACTACTTTAGTTGCCATAAATAAGGGTAAATTTTTTATTATTTACATTTTGTTATTTCCAGTAGGATACCAATAATTTTTATGCAACTAAGATCAAGGATTTTCCATTGGATTTGTTATAGCAAACTGCTTCAAATTATTACACATATACGAACTTGACATATTCACAAACTATTTACATCCTAAAGGTGTTTCGATAAATTATTAACGACTTGTTATAACATTATAAATCTATGAAAATTAAATCCATAATATTAGTTATCGCATTACATATTCTCTCCTACAACAGTCATGCGATTGAAATTGTCAGTAATATCTCAGAGACAACTATTAGCTTCTTTAGTATCGGTCAAAATGATGGCGATACGCTTGGAGATGTAACTGAAGCTCAGGGCTTCACTACTGGAAATAACGCGCAAGGTTATATATTCAATAATACTGTTCTTGATATAGATAATGCTGTCGGTTCACCCAGTAATTTTGAAGTTAAACTGTACAATGCATCTGGATCAGACCCTGGGTCTGTCATAGACACGTTATCTGGAGATAACAATCCAGCAACAGTCGGCGAATATACATACACGCCAGGATCATCAATTAATTTATCTGCGAATACCACCTATTTCATTGCCGCGTTTGCTCAAGGGGCAGCCGGAGACAATTATTATAAATTGAATGTAACCATTTCAGCCAGTCAAACTTCATCAGACGGCTGGACAATAGCGGATCTGGACAATTTCTCTGATAATAACGGCACCACATGGATGCAAATTCCCCCTGCACCTAATGTCTTTCAATTCAGCATTGATGCTACGGCGGTACCTGAGCCAGCTGATTACACCGTAATTTTTGGAGGAATGGCCTTGGCTGGGGTTTTATATCGTCGTTCGTATCTCAAAAAGTAATAGTTTATTATCAATTTCATACTTTATAAAAGCACTTTATCTACCAGGGCAATAATCAAGGCATTTGCTATCAGGTTGGCAATGGCCAAAGGCAGCAAGACCGACCAGCCGAGCTTCATGACTTGATCATAACGAAATCTCGGCAGTGTCCAGCGAATCCAGATAAAAAAGAATATCACCGCGAACACTTTAATTAAAAATACCAGAACAGATAAAACTGCACCGACAAGTCCAGGGGCAAAATTTACAAAGGGCAAATTCCAGCCTCCCAAAAATAGCGCAGTAAAAACTCCGGAGCCAACAATTATGTGAGTGTATTCTGCGACAAAGAATAGGCCAAATTTGAATGATCCGTATTCGGTATTATAGCCGGACACCAGTTCGGTTTCAGCTTCCGGCATATCGAAGGGCAGGCGATTGGTTTCGGCAAACAGTGTGACAAGAAATATAAAGCCGGAAATAAATTGGCAAATCATCGATAGCGGCGATTGTGATTCTACCAGTAGAAAAATATTCATACCAGCAGGTTCGCCCGGTGCATTGGCCCACATGAAAACCGGTAGCACTGAAAGTCCCATTGCCAATTCATAGGAAATTAATTGAGCGGACGCACGCACACCTCCGAGAAATGGGTATTTACTATTTGCTGACCAGCCGGCCAAAATGAGTCCATAAACTCCAAGCGATGAGACAGCAAAAATAAATAAAATTCCAATATCCAAATTTGCCAGCACAAGTGGATGCGTCACACCAGCAGAGTCGACAAATTTTCCAAATGGCAAAACTGTCATTGTCGTGAATGCAGGTGCAATTGCCAGACAGGGGGCCATCAAATAATAAAATTTGTTAACATGACCTGGAATGATATCTTCTTTAAATAAAAATTTGAGTCCATCAGCTGCAGGTTGAATTAATCCTAAACGAGTGATAAATGGACCAAGTATCGGTATCGCAGAAATTATGGGTAGTGATGTTCTGTTAGGACCCACACGTCCCTGCATCCAACTACAAACTTTACGTTCAGCCAGTACGGCATAGGCAGCAATAGACATAACAACCACGATCATTGTGATGGCTTTTACTAAAGTTATGACTATAAGAGTAATATCCATAATTTTGCTGAACTGCTTATTTTATATTATTTATAAGGGTATTAAGTACCTCAATTCTAAAGTCCTGACATATTTAGCAAGGAAATTAATTATTTATTTTGTCATCGCGAGGAGTGTAACGACGCGGCGATCCATGACTTTTCTTTTGTCTACATTGATTGCCACGCCCTGCATTCGCAGAGCTCGCAATGACAAAATAAACCTTTTAGTTTCGATTTCGCCGGATTGAGGCTATCTCTGCATTCTTGGCTCAAGATACAACTCAATAGCCTCTGTTATATTAACTAACGCTTCCTCTTTAGTTTTACCTTTTGACCAGCAACTTTTTAATGATGGACATGAGGCCGAAAAATAACCGTCTTCACCATGATTTAATATTATTTTAATATTCATTTTTTTATATTACTAAATTTTCTGTTTTTATCAATTTATAGATTATTTTATAAAACTTGATCAACTGAAGGTTCATAATGTAATGACTGACCTTCGCAAAATGGCAGATCATTAAATGCAGTGCTATCCAACAATTGTCCGGTTGCAGGAATATTTTTAAAAGAGATCCCTTTGAGTATTGAAATTTCGTCACTCATATAATGCCAAATTTGCTCGGGTGTTGGTGTGATCTGTTTTTCATTATTTAATGCTGCCATTAATTTGCTCAAAACCATGATGTCGTTAAAAACTTTGTTTGGGCCGGGAACTGCTTGAGAGAATTTTTGCACGCGAAACTGTTGATTAATATATGATCCGGATTTTTCGAAGACAGTTAAGATTGGCAGAACAACTTTTGCTACCTCGTTAGTCTCGTTGCAATGCGAAGCAAAATAAATGACATCTACTTTCTTAAGCTGGTCTTTAGAAATTCCTGCTTTCGTAAGATCTTCTTTTAGACAAACGATCGTTTTAATTTCTCCGGAATCAATCTGTGCACTCAGCTCAGTTAGATTTTGATCCGGCAAATTTTTTATCAACCCAACGACTAGTGCGCCGCGCACATTTGGATTGCGATCTTTTGATAAGAGTAAACCATCTTCATCGCCTGTTTTACTGACTAACCAGGCGGGTGCGTTTTCAACAGATTTAACAATATTATTGAAGAGCCACTGTTCCTCAACACTCGATCGACCGCTGCCGACAAACGCAACTTTCCCCCCTTTGATAAGTTCTGCGGCAGCGCTGATTGCATCATCCAGCTCAACAGGTTTGCCGTCTAATGTGTATTGAAACAAACGGTCATCAGAATCGACGGTTTTGTATAATTCACGTCCACTATCCGGCATCCAGGTATCATTGACTTCATCATTGCGTCTCGGAGTGATACGATAAATTTTGCCTTCGCGGCTACTGACAATTGTATTAACGCCGACACTGCATTCGGTTGAAATACTTTCTGTTTCTTTTAAAAACCAAACACGCATCTTAAAACGAAAATCTTTGCTCGTTAGGGCACCAACCGGACAAATATCAACCGTGTTGAGCGAATAGTTATTTTCTAATTTTTTCCCGGGAAAACAAGTTAAAGTGCTGTAGCTTCCACGATCGACAAAACCGAGAACGTCGTCGTTGGCAATTTCTTGAGAAAACCGAACACAGCGTGAACAAAGAATGCAGCGTTCGTCATCAAGCATGACGCGTGAGCCAAGGTCGGTCTTTTTCGGTTTAACGTTTTTATTTTCAACAAATCGACTGTAGCCCTTACCGTAGTCGGTAGCAAATTCCTGCAAACTGCATTCACCGGCCTGATCACAGATAGGGCAATCGAGTGGGTGATTGACCAGTAAAAATTCCATCACGCCATTGCGGCATTCTTTAATCGTCGGAGTATCTGTTTTAATATGCATTCCGGGAGAGGCATTAGTTGCGCAGGCGATGGCAGGTTTCGGCATCCAACCAATTTTCTGTATACCGTTTTCATCTAAAATAGGTTCTCGGGTGCCGCGATCGCGCATCGGCATTCCCATTTCCATCAAACACATACGACAATTACCGGCGATTGTAAGTTTTGGATGATAACAATAATGGGGAATTTCTTTACCGGCAATGGCAGCAGCTTCTATTACATTGATGCCGTTCGGGACTTGGACATCCTTTCCATCAACATTAATAGTAATTAAATCTTTATTGCCGTTTTGATTAGACATGGTTTTTTTTTATATTTTTTTCTCTAAAATATTATCGCTATCACTATCGGTATCGGTATCGATATCGACAATATTTTTTCCATATTCTTCAATTTCTTCATTAACACAATAACCACGGCCACCTAATCGTGTTAACATGGCAACAATTCGGTCAAGCATCACTTTTCCTTCACGATTTTTATTTTTATCAATTGCCTTAGATATTTCTAAAATATCTTGAGTAGCAGCACACTCCATGGCTGATCCTCTAGAAATTTCAAAATATCGTCGTCTATCATTCGTAAGTGTTTTTCCATTTCCTTCGGCGATGTTCAATGGGATTGATTGGCATGAACGTAGCCATTGATCTCTTGCATGTCGATGTTTCCCTGTCAAAGTATCAGAAATTGCA